>DATGQY010000173.1:0-22921 GCA_035303925.1 Marinobacter sp.
TGCGAGCATGGCAACCAGCGTCTGGGTAATGAAAGCTGGTGCTTCGATGGAGTTGGTTGTGAGTGCGCCGATAAGGTCAGCATCGGCGGCTTGCTGGAACAGATCACCAAAGCCGTTATAGAGCCCGTAGCCGACAAACAGCCCCACGGCAACGAAGGCGATCAACTTGATGAGTGATTCGAAGGCGATGGCCTGAATCATGCCCCGGTGGTGCTCTGTTGACTCCAGGTGACGGGTTCCGAACAGAACGGTAAACACGGCAAGGGTGAGGGTAATGTACCAGGCTGAGTCATTCCAGGCGGCACTGCTCAGTTCGAGGTAACTGTCGCCACTGCCTGACAGCACGTTGAAGCCAAGCGCGATGGCCTTCAGTTGCAGCGCAATGTAAGGCACGCTGCCGATCAGGGCAAAAAAGGCCACCATGGCGGCCAGCAATTGCGACTTCCCGTATCGTGAGGCGATGAAGTCGGCTATCGATGTACTATTGTTGCGCTTGCTGATGTAAATGATGCGCCTCAGCAGAGGCGCAAAGAACAGGAAAACCAGCAGTGGGCCCAGATAAATGGGCAGGAAGGCAAAGCCTTCCTGGGTTGCCCGGCCTACGGCTCCGTAGAAGGTCCAGGAGGTGAAATACACCGCCAGTGACAGGCCGTAGATGTGGGTGCGTGCGAGCCTGCGACGATAGAGCCCCGGGTGCTTGTCCCCGGCCCAGGCGATCAGGAACAGCAGGGAAATGTAGGTGATCGAGATTAAAACAAGCAGCCAGGCGCTAATCATGTGTTGTTTTTATCCGGTCTGAGCTGTCAGGCCTCGCATACGGCTTTGAACAGCGGGTCGTTGTTCGCCAGTACTTTCATATTGTCTACCCGCGGGCTGCCGTCCTGGGCCAGGGGAACGAGCTCACGGCTGCGGCAGTTGATCAGGTGTACCCGGTGAGAAACCGCATCGGTGACCGTTTGCTCGAAACGGTACAGTGTGAAGCGAACAATGTTGGTGTCTGCGGTGTCTTTGCTGATGCTTTTCACATCGACTGTAGAGAACGCTGTTACGTAGGGTATAACGAACGTCCAGGGCCGAAAAAACAGTTGTTCCTGCTCTGTGTCTACAACGATGGCTTCCTCGGGTAGCAATGAACGCTTGTGGTCATACCAAGTGTATTCGCCGTAAACAAGATAGCCCAGCATGCCCGCACCGGCAAATACCGGAATAATCCATCGTGGTGCCCGTTTGGCGGTAACCGCCCGGATTCCCATGGCAATGCCCGCGGCACCCAGTCCGCACAGGATAGTGGCAACAAAATTCCAGAACATAACAGCAGTATCCTCAAAAAAGAACGGGCTCCCTCTATGAGGAAGCCCGCTCGGTATCAACCTGTCATTGCAGACAATGTATCAGGTTGTCTCTCAGTTTAGTGGTCTTGAGCACTACCGGCACCGCGTGGGTAACGGACGCTTTCAACCAGTTCCTGGATTTCGATGGGCGGCTCAGCAGTCACTTTCGATACCGAGAAGGCTACCGCAAAGTTAACCAGAGCACCAACCGCACCGATAGACAGCGGGGAAATACCCAGCAGCCAGTATTCGGCAGTATCCGGCAGGTTGTTGGTGCCCGGGATGAACAGCCAGCCCTTGTACACGAAGATGTATACCAGAGTGAAGGTCAGACCGGACAGCATGCCCAGAGTTGCGCCCACATTATTCACGCGCTTGGAGAAGATACCCATCATCAGAGCCGGGAACAGCGAGGCCGCAGCAATACCGAACGCCAGTGCCACTACCTGGGCCGCAAAGCCGGGAGGGTTAGCGCCAAGCCAGGTGGCTACCACGATGGCAATACCCATGGAGATTCGGGCTGCCAGCAGTTCGCCTTTATCACTGATGTTGGGGTTCAAACGGCCCTTGATCAGGTCGTGACTGACGGCAGAGGATATCGCCAGCAACAGACCGGCTGCTGTTGATAGTGCCGCTGCCAGACCACCAGCCGCAATCAGGCCGATTACCCAACCCGGCAGGTTGGCAATTTCAGGGTTGGCCAGTACCAGGATGTCATTGTTAACGACCAGTTCGTTGCCTTCCCAGCCACGCTCGGAAGCGGTTGTGGCAGCGAAGTCAGCGTTCTTGTCGTTGTAGACCTGGATGCGACCGTCTTCGTTCTTGTCTTCATAGGTGATCAGACCGGTCAATTCCCAGGTGCGGATCCAGTCGGGACGAGCTTCGTACTCGATCGGCTGAGATTGTGTGCCTTCCGGGTAAATGGTGGTCATCAGGTTCAGGCGGGCCATAGAAGCAACAGCCGGAGCGGTCAGATACAGCAGGGCAATGAACACCAGTGCCCAGCCGCCGGACCAGCGTGCGTCAGAAACCTTCGGAACTGTGAAGAAGCGAATGATAACGTGGGGCAGGCCCGCAGTACCGATCATCAGCGACAGGGTGAACAGAACCATGTTCAGTTTGTTGTCTACATCTGCAGTGTACTGGTTGAAACCGAGGTCGGTGATGACCTGATTCAGCTTGGCCAGCAGTGGCATTCCGGATTCGGTATGGGTCGAGAACATGCCCAGGCCAGGAATCGGGTTACCGGTCAGTTGCAAGGAGATAAACACCGCAGGAATGGTGTAGGCAACAATCAGCACGCAGTACTGGGCTACCTGAGTGTAGGTGATGCCCTTCATGCCGCCGAGTACGGCGTAAATGAACACAACAACCGCTGCGATCATCAAACCTGTTGTTGCATCGACTTCCAGGAAGCGGGAGAAGGCGACACCGGCACCGGCCATCTGGCCGATAACGTAGGTGACAGACGCCACAATCAGGCAGATAACCGCAACCAGGCGTGCGTTGGCACTGTAGTAACGGTCACCAATGAACTCCGGTACCGTAAACTTGCCGAACTTACGCAGGTAAGGGGCGAGCAGCATGGCCAGCAGCACGTAACCGCCGGTCCAGCCCATCAGGAAGGTGGAGTTTGCGTAACCACCGGCGGCAATAAGGCCCGCCATGGAGATGAAGGATGCAGCTGACATCCAGTCTGCACCAATGGCCATACCGTTAGTGACGGGGTGAACACCACCACCGGCCACGTAGAAATCACTGGTACTACCGGCTTTTGCCCAGACGGCAATGCCGATATAGATGAGGAACGAGCCCCCAACGAATAGCAGGTTAATTGCAAATTGGCTCATGGGTTCTTACTCCTCGTGTACGCCGAACTGTTCATCGATTTTATTCATGCGCCAGGCGTAGAAGAAAATGAGAACAATGAAGGTAAGAATGGAGCCTTGCTGGGCGAACCAGAAGCCAATATCGGTGCCGCCAACTTCGATGCCGGCCAGCATGGGCCGCAGCAGGATGGCAAATCCGTAGGAACAGAGGGCCCAGATAACCAGGCTCCCGAAAATCAGGCGTAGGTTCGCCTTCCAGTAATTTTCAGCGTCGTAGCTATGACCTGACATACAATCACTCCTATATTGTTTTTGTAGAGTTTGGGTGTTTTTCAGTTGGGGTGTTGCGGATAGAGAATTTATTATTCATGTAGTACTTCTCCGACTTGTTGTCTCCTCCGACTTTACCTGTCAATGGATTAATGGATATTGGCAAATGGTCTAACTCTCAGTGACTTGCCTTGTAATTCATCAAGGACATCCGGGGTGGGTCATGTAGGGCTAAAATCTGTGCATGTTCTGCAAACGCCGCTGATAATGCAGTTTTTCGGTGAGATCCTTCAGAGTTTTAACGCCGTTTCGACGTGCCGTGTTCAGGGCTATCATGGTTAATTCCGCAGTGACCATTGCATCTGCAGCAGCGTGATGCCGCTCACTAACTTCCAGACCGAAGAAGTCGGCCCAGTGGTCAAGGCTCTTGCCTTTGGTGTCGGCTTTTGGAAAAAATGCGGGTAAAAGTTCCGCCACATCCATCCAGACGTGGGGCAGAGTGTAGCCAAGCTGTGCCTTCAGGGTTTTTTCGAGAAACTTCTGATCAAAAGCGGAGTGGTAGGCGAGAATAGGGTCGCCATTCATCCAGTCCAGTAGATGGAGCAAGGCATCTTCGGTTTCATGGCCCTGGGTTAGCGCCTCGGTCCCGATACCGTGAATCAGTACGGTTTCCCGTATATCCAGTTCTGGCCGGCGGAGGATCAGGTCGAACTGATCATCAAGATGAATCATGCCACCCTGAACCGCCACCGCGCCAATCGCGATGACCTCATCCTTGGCGGCATTCAGGCCCGTGGTTTCCAGATCCAGAACAATCAGCCGGCTGCGGGACAGGGGCTGGTCGCCCGCTGTTTTCGGGGTTGGCAGATTGTCGGCATCCAGATCGCCGACAGAGCCACCGCGCCGCTGGGCCAGCCATTGTTTGATGTATTCGAGCATAGCGATTCCGGTGACTTACAGTTGGTATGTGATTTCCAGTTTTTGCTGGAGCCTCTGAGCCTGCCGGAAGGATTCCCGCAAAATACGCCGGTCGAGAGGGTTCAGGTCGTCCGGGTCTATGTAGTTGGTCAGATCGTCGTTTTTCGCCAGCATTTCCTGATGGGCCCGCATCCTAATGGCTTGAATCAGGCTGTAGGCCTCTTTCCAGGCGTTGGCATCTTTGGTGTCAAACACTTCTTGTCTCGCCAATTCATCAATGCGCTCCAGTGTGTTGGCAGCGGCAACACCGTGAGCGAGCGCGAACACGCGAACCGATTCGACAAAAGGCGCCAGCCCTTGACGTTTCAGGTCCAGCGCGTGCTTTTTTTCGTCGTTCAGATAGCGAAAGTTGCGGAACATGGTGAGCGGCGGCTTTCTCTGTAGTGCGTTACCGGCGAGCATCTTCTGGAAAAGCGCGTTCTTCCGGATACGCACCAGCACTTTCTCCAGCAATCGCTGCAGCGGCTCGTTTGGCCCGAATACGGCACGCATATCCAGGAAAATGGAAGAATAGACCAGGTTTTGGGGTGTCGACGCATCGATAAAGCGCACAAACCAGTCGTCCCACTCCTTGTCGCTCAGGCACAGCTTCGGATTGCTAGCCATAATGTTGCCCTTGCATAGGGTGAAGCCGCACTCGGCAAGCTCGTCGTTCACCTTGCGCGCAAACGGCAACAGTTTTTCGCGGACCTGGTCTTCGGTCATGCCTTCGGGGGTTTCGAAAAGAATGCCGTTGTCCTGGTCTGTCAGCAGGGTTTGCTCCTGGCGCCCCTCACTGCCGAACGTGAGCCAGGTGAACGGAATCCCCGGGTCGTTTTTGCTCAGGTTCAGTTCGAGCACCCGGCGCACGGTGACATCGTTCAGAGTGGTAATGATCTTGACGACCTGGCCGGAATCCGCACCGTGGGCGAGCATGGTGTCAACCAGCCTGGATACGTCGCTTCGCAGGCTGACCAGAGTTCTCAGGTGAGTAGCCGTGCCAATGGTCCGGGCCAGATTGACCAGATCCACCCGCTGCAGAGAGAACAGGTCTCGCTCAGAGACTACGCCGATTAGTCGGTCGTCATCGTCAACGACGCAGAGGTGGGCAAAATGATGCTCGGCCATCAACATGGCGGCCTCGAAGGCATCGGCTGCGGCTGTTAATCGGCATGGGTCTGGTGTCATGACCTGCTGGATTGGTGTATCCAGGGTGCCCTTTTCTTCGGCAATCAGCGTGCGCAGGTCACGCAGGGTGAAAATCCCTATTGGGTGCCGGTTGTCGTCGGTGATGATGATGCTGCCCACGTTGTTCTCGTGCATCCGGGCGACTGCTTTTCTGACGGGCAGGTCGGGAGAGCACACAATCGGGTTTCTGAGTGCATAGCGTTCCAGCGGAGTGTCGAGACTGCTGGCGGCGCCGATGGATGCCATGGCTTTTGACTGGATGCGCTGGTTGACCTGGTCCAGAAGGCTGCTGACCCCGCGAAGGCAGAAGTCCCTGAAC
Source organism: Marinobacter sp. (assembly GCA_035303925.1). Lineage (GTDB taxonomy): Bacteria > Pseudomonadota > Gammaproteobacteria > Pseudomonadales > Oleiphilaceae > Marinobacter. The sequence goes on from DATGQY010000173.1 coordinate 5,895, forward strand.
GGCTCGCTTTCCGAGAACAAGGTAATAAATGCCTTCTGCTCGATGCTCAGGCAAAAGGTGTCGCCTGACGCCCTGTGCAGCGTGCGGGTGGGTCGCTCTCCGATCAGCGCCGCCAGAGGGAAACATTCGCCCCGACTGATTTCGAAGGTGGTTTCTGCACGATCGTCTTTCTTGCTGTGCCGCTCCCCACGAATGCGCCCCTGTTTGACCACATAGAAGCTTTTGACGACTCCATCATCGGGGGAGAGCACCTCTTCTCCGTCGGCATAGAAGCTGAGAGTGGCGTGTTCGGCAAAATGGGCCAGATGGGTGTCGTCCATATTGGAAAACGGGGCGTGCTCCCTCAGAAAGCTCATGATGGCACGGGTGTTCTGGGGGCGGGTCGTATCCGGGTTTGCTGCAGACATAATAGGAATCCGTTGTGCGCGGGAGCCGGGTAAGTGTCAGCAATGCTCCGTAATTATTGTTGTCCGCCAGAAGTGTAGTTCAGCAGACGATTTTTGTGCCCTACGATTTTGGTCGCAGAGGCAGTGTTTGCTTTCCTTTATGGTATGCCGGTGCGGTGGTAGAGTTCTGATACTCGTCAATCCGGATACAGTTTGTGCCATGACCACAAAAGATGAGCGCCTGGCGTTTCTTGAGGAAATGAAAGATGTGCGGCGCATACGCAAACCCAATCGTGCCGAAGTGGCCGCGCTGCGCGAGTTGACCCCCGGGCATCTTGAACGGCAGCGTGCCGCGGTTGAGAAGCAGGCCCGAGACCTGAATCCATTGACCGCTGATATCGTGGAGCCCCTGACGGCCCACGATATACTCAGCTGGCAGCGGCCAGGGGTGCAGCACGGCGTGTTCCGCAAGCTACGGCTTGGGCAATATCCGATCGAGGCCAGACTGGATCTGCATCGTATGACCGTTGAGGAAGCCCGTCGGGAAGTCTTTTCGTTCATCAATGATTGTGTAAGCTACGGGCTACGTTCAGTGATGATTCTGCATGGCAAGGGCGAGCATAACCCGGATGGCATCGCCCAGCTGAAAAGTTATCTGGCCAAATGGTTGCCGGAACTGGAAAGTGTTCTGGCCTTTCATTCGGCCCGCCAACACCATGGTGGTACCGGGGCTGTTTACGTTATGGTTCGGAAGAGCGATCGCGACAAGCAACATAACCGGGAAGTTCACGGTAGCCGCTGAAAGCCTGTGCTCAGGCAGATAGTTATCCCGTCAATCAGAGAGGTGACGATGATGAACAAGCGTTCTTTGACACTGGTGATCATGATTGGACTGCTCACGTTGGCCGGCTGTAAGGACAGGGTGATCTGGAACGACAACGGTAAGGTTGAGAGTGCAACCGAGAACCGGGAAGTGTGGGATACCAAAGGTAAAATGAATACCGGCGATCGAAAAGTATGGGTTGATAGTGACGGCAATGAAGTCGTCAAGTAACGGTTTCCTGAGCTTGCAATAACAATACGACTGGAGCGGAATATGGCGCTAAGCCTGACAGTAAATGGCGAGCAGTACACCCTGGATGTGGAGCCTGATACCCCCTTGTTGTGGGTGCTGCGGGACGAGCTGGGCCTGAAAGGAACCAAGTTCGGCTGTGGCGCAGGTTTGTGTGGTGCCTGCACAGTGCACGTGGATGGGCAGCCAGCCCGCTCCTGTTCAACACCGGTTGAGCTGGTGGAAGGTGCAGATATCACCACCATCGAAGGCCTGGCCAATAACGGTGAGTTACATCCGTTGCAAAAGGCATGGATTAAAGAAGGCGTTCCCCAGTGTGGCTACTGTCAGTCGGGCCAGATCATGACTGCTGCGCATTTATTGGCGAACAATCCATCACCCTCACGAAATGACATTGTCACTGCCATGACCGGAAACCTGTGTCGGTGCGGCACCTACGCGCGCATTGTTGCGGCGGTGGAGTCTGCGGCGGGTGGTGTCGGCCACTATGAGCCAGCGCAGGCGGGTGCCTGATATGACCATGAACCGCCGTGATTTTATGAAAATCAGCACGGGTGCCTCCGGAAGCCTGGTGCTGGCCTTATCTCTTCCGGGGTGTGCCTCCGTTCAGACCGGCTATGAACCAGAGACCGGTGAGTGGAAGCCGGATGTCTGGCTGGAGCTTACCCGTGATGACGAGATTGTTTTCACCCTGGCCCGGGTTGAGATGGGGCAGGGTACCTATACGGGACTGACTACGCTGGTCGCAGAAGAACTGGATGTGGATCCGGCCCGGATTCAGGTGAAGTTTGCGCCGGTGGCCCCGGAATATCGGAATCCGCTGATCGGCCTGCAGCTGACCGGCGGCAGCACCAGTGTTGCCAGTAGTTGGAAACCATTGCGGGTAGCCGGTGCTTCCGCCCGGCAAATGCTGGTGATGGCGGCAGCCAGAGTATGGCAGGTGCCGGCAGCTGAGTGTGGCACTCAGGATGGCCGGGTGGTTCACCCCAATGGAATTGATTCACTGAGCTACGGTCAGCTGGTCGAGCTGGCGGACAAGGAAGTGATCCGGGGTGACGTTCCGCTGAAGCCCCGTTCAGAATGGAAATACATCGGGCAGCAGGGTGGCCGACTGGATGCTTCTGCCAAGGTGACCGGCAAAGCGGTCTACGGTATCGACGTGGAGCTGCCCGGCATGGTGTACGCAGTGATGAGCCGCAGTCCCCGCCACGGCGGCAAGGCTGCCGGATTCAATCGCGAGGAGATACTGGCGCTTTCCGGAGTACTGGATGCCTTTATTACGGAACGCGGCGTTGCCGTGGTTGCGGACCGCTACTGGCGGGCCCGGAAAGCTCAGAATGCCCTGAACATTGACTGGGACTTCTCCGATGCGCTGAATATATCTACCGCCCAGGTTTTTGAGGGCTATCGGCAGGCCGCCAGCGAAGACCCCGGAGAGCAGGAGCGCTCCGAGGGCGACATCGAAGCGGCGATGGAAAAAGCCGGCAGGGTGGTTGAGGCCGAATATGAGCAGCCCTACCTGGACCACGCTCCCATGGAACCCATGAATGCCACCGCCTGGTACCACGACGGCGGCATGGAAGTCTGGGCGCCTACCCAGGCGCCGGATCTTGGCCGGATTGCAGCGGCCCGGAACTCCGACCTTTCGCCGGATGATGTGACCGTGCACACCACCTTCCTGGGTGGCGGCTTTGGTCGTCGGCTGACCCAGGACTATATAGAAGAAGCCGCGGCGGTGGCGTACAAGATAAAATTGCCGGTGAAACTGATCTGGTCCCGTGAAGAAGACGTGCGCCACGGGCTTTGGCGCCCGGCCATGCTGCACCGGATGAAGGCCAGCCTGAATGGTAGTGATCTGACCGGTTGGGATCACCAGATTGTCGGCCCGCAGATTCTAGACTGGTATGTGCGCAATGCAGCACCCGCGCAGTATCCCTGGGCACCGAAGTTTCTCTACAACACCCTGGGCCGGGTTGGCCTGATGGTCGAGGGCCTGGCAACGCCAAAAGACATCTCTGCCATCGAAGGTGCTATCGGATACCCCTATCAGGTGCCCAGCGTCAGCGTTCGTCACACCCACACGGATCCTGGAGTGCCCATAACCTGGTGGCGTTCTGTTGGTTACTCCCACAACGGTTTTGCCGTGGAAACCTTTATGGATGAGCTGGCCCATGAGGCCGGGGAAGATCCTCTGCAATTTCGCCGGAAGCTACTGGATTCAGAGCCCCGGCACCGAACGGTGCTGGACCGCGCGGCCCAACTGGCGGGCTGGGATCAGCCCGTAGCAGAAGGCCGGGCCCGGGGCATCGCGCTGTTCAAGAGCTTCGGAACCTATGTCGCTCAGGTGGTAGAAGCCGGTATCGAAAACGGTGAAATCCGGGTTTACAAGGTTACCTGCAGTGTGGATTGCGGTCAGGTGGTGAACCCCCGGATCGTGGAAGACCAGATTTCCGGTGGCATCCTGTTCGGCCTGACTGCGGCCTTATTCGGTGAAATCACCTTTGAGAACGGCGAGGTTCAGCAGAGTAATTTCCACGACTATCGCTTATTGCAGATGCACCAGGTGCCGGAAGTGGTCGTGGATATTGTTGAAAGTGAGGTAGAGCCCACCGGCGTGGGTGAACCGGGCGTGCCACCGGTGATTCCGGCCCTGGGGAACGCCCTGTTCGCCCTGACCGGGCAGCGCCAGCGCCGGTTGCCGCTGACTGCCTGACAAAGCGGTTTGCCGGAGCAATCGGTCGCCCTATAATGGCGACCGATTTTTGCCCGGCAGGGCCAATACCAACCGGGAGATTGCCTGTGTTTGACGTAACCGGATACGCCTCCGCCGCCCAGTCGATTATCGACGCCGGGCGTTTTCTGTATGACCGGGGCTGGTCCCCGGCCACCAGCAGTAACTATTCTGCCCGCCTGGGTGCCGACCATGTGGCGATTACGGTGTCCGGCCGGCACAAAGGTCAGCTCGTCGCCGGGGATGTGATGGTGGTGGACCTGGCTGGCAATCCGGTTCAGAGCAACTGCAAATCCTCCGCAGAAACGCTGTTACATACTGTACTCTATCAGGTGTTTCCGGAAGCGGGCGCTGTGCTGCACACGCATTCGGTCAAGGCGACGGTACTGAGCCGTCTGGTGGCCCCGGGCAGCGCCCTGGCGCTGGAAGGTTACGAGCTGCAGAAGGCGTTTTCTGGTGTCGATAGCCACGAAGGCACGTTGAGCATCCCGGTGTTTGATAACACCCAGGATATTCGGGCGCTGGCGCAACAGACCCGGGATTGGTTCCTGGCTCATCCGGAGCAGCCTGGCTACCTGATCCGTGGCCATGGCCTCTATACCTGGGGTAAGACCATGGCCGATTGCCTGCGCCATGTTGAAGCTTTTGAATTTCTGTTTGAATGTGAACTTGAAACCATGAGAGTGCGCCCATGACCACCCTGAGCATTTTTAACCAGTCCCAGCCGGAATCCGCCCATACGGTCACCACCGATCCGCAGGTTATACGCGATACGCTGGCCAACCAGGGTGTGCGTTTTGAGCAGTGGCCGACCCGTGATCTGCCGGTCGATGCCAGTCAGGAGCAGATCCTGGAGGCTTATGCCGAAGAGGTGGCATTGCTAAAGCGTGAATGTGGTTTCCAGACCGCTGATGTGGTCAGTCTGACGCCGGACAACCCGCAGAAAGAAGCGTTCCGGCAGAAGTTCCTGGATGAGCACACTCATAGTGAAGACGAAGTGCGTTTCTTCGTTCGCGGCCAGGGGCTGTTTTATCTGCACTTTGGTGATCAGGTCTATGCCTTGATGTGTGAAAAGAACGATCTGATCAGCGTTCCCGATGGCACCCGTCACTGGTTTGACATGGGTGCGGAGCCCGAGTTTACCTGTATTCGCCTGTTCACCAATCCGGAAGGTTGGGTGGCAAGCTTTACCGGTGAAGACATCGCGGCCCGGCTGCCACGATACGAAGCACTCGCAGGAGCTCAGGAATGATTCGTGTCATTCTGACCGACATTGAAGGCACCACCAGCTCGATCTCGTTCGTGCACGATGTACTGTTCCCCTATGCCAGCAAACATCTGCCGGAGTTTGTTCGGGACAACCACCACACCACGCGGGCAGTGGCAGAGCAGCTGGCGATTGTGGCGGACAAAAGCGGAGTAGACAGCAAGGATCTCGATGGCCTGATTGACGTGCTGCAGAGCTGGATTGCTGAAGACCGTAAAGAGGGTTCTCTGAAGGCACTCCAGGGCATGGTCTGGGAGCAGGGGTATCACAGTGGTGAGCTGAAAGGGCATATCTACCCGGATGCCGCCGATTACCTGAAGCGCTGGCATGATCGGGGGCTGAGGCTGTTCGTATATTCCTCTGGCTCGGTCAAGGCCCAGAAGCTGATTTTCGGCCACAGCAACGAAGGCGACTTTACGCCGTTTTTCTCCGGGTACTTTGACACTGAGGTCGGCGGCAAGAAGGAGGCGCAGTCCTACCGCAATATCCTTGCGGAGCTGGGCGTTGATCCGAATACGGTGCTGTTCCTGTCGGATGTCGAAGCAGAGCTGGATGCCGCTGAACAGGCGGGTCTGAAAACCGCCTGGCTGGTGCGGGACACAGAACTGCCGGATACCGGTCGTTTTGTCGCCCGGGACTTCGCGGAGGTAGACGCGCTCCTGCGCAAACGTTAGGAGATTGAATCATGCCCGGAAACCGATGGCTGCAATGGCTGATTCCGGGTATCTGTGCCTTGTTGCTGGCGGGGTGTAATCCGTTTTCGGAAGCCAAACCAATGATGACCGAGTACCTGGATCGCCTGGGCCGGGTACTGGACACCCCCTCTGTTTCCTTGCCTGAACACCTTCCTACTGCCTCAGCTTTACCGAGACGCCGTGAGCGTCTGCTGACGATACCCGAGCTGGAGCTGGGCATGCTCGATTTCCTTTCGCTCTACGGGTGTGAGCTGCAATACGTGGTGGGCGAGAAGAATTCGGTCATGGGCCGGGTGATGCAGCCGATCAACCGACTGCGCTATGAAATCCGTTTCATCCGCGCTGCCGAGGCGTGTTTACCCGAAGTGGACGATCCGGCACTTCGGGATACCCTGCAAGCAGCGATCGACAGCAAGCGGGAAACCTTGCCGCTCGCCACCTGGAATGCCACGTGGGGGACCGAAGAAATCGAGCAGCTGTTCACGCTGGCCAAAGGTTATTACCCGGTATCCGAAGAGCTTAACCCGATCGCTGATCTGGCGCTGGACCTGGAGCAGCTGAATGCCATCGTGAGGGCGTTACAGCAGGATGAGCTGGAGGTGCCGCTGGATGATCTGGGTCGCATCCATCAGCGCTGGCAGGCAGAGTTTCTGGCGGGGCAGGCAATTAACAGCGCCCGGTTACTGATTGCGGCGCTGGACGCGGGCACGGAAACCCTGCAGGCGCGATTGACCGATCGGCCACTGTGCCTGAACGGCAAGCCCAACAATCAGTCGACCATTGTTCGTAACTTTTTCTTTAGCGTGTACATCGGCAAGATTCAGCCCTACATGAGTGATGTCAGTCGGGCCCGGGACAGGTTGATCGCCGGGTTTGCCCAGTTGGCGGAGCAGCAGCCGGTCATGCCGGAGACCTTTCGGAGCTGGTACCATCGACACCTTTCGCTCGATGCTGACGCCAGCCTTTGGCGGCAGCTGGATGAGGCCATGATGCGCCACACCCGGCACTGGCAGGATCTGCTCGGGCAATGCGGGCTGCGCCCAGGAGCCTGACGGGGTTTCCCGAAACGGGCTGCTAGCGCTGGCTTTCCGGTGTCACCCGCAGGATTTCCTCGACCGTGGTCTGGCCGGCCGCTACTTTTTGGGCACCACTGAGTCGAAGAGACTTCATACCCTCCTTGTAGGCATCCCGCCGCAGCTCTTCCAGCTCACAACGATCGTTGATCTGTCGGGTCAGGTTGTCGGAAAGCGTCATAATTTCATAGACACCGGCGCGTCCCATATAGCCGGTGTTCCGGCATTCCAGACAACCCACCGGGTGGTAGAACTGGCGTGGCAATGGCGCTTTCCACGGACGGGTGAGGGTTTGCCAGGCCTGTTCGTCGGCCGCTCCGGGTTGTTTGCAGTGGGGGCACAGGTTACGGGTAAGGCGCTGCGCCATCACCCCGAGTACCGTCGCCCGGATCAGGTAGGGCGGAATGCCCAGCTCCATCAAACGGGTGATGGCACTCGGCGCATCGTTGGTGTGCAGGGTCGACAGCACCAGATGGCCGGTTAACGCCGCTTGTACCGCCATCTCGGCGGTTTCCAGGTCGCGGATTTCACCGATCATGATGATGTCCGGGTCCTGGCGGAGCAGGGCACGGACCCCGTGTGCGAAGGTGAGATCGATGTTGGTCTGCACCTGCATCTGGTTGAAGGCGGGCTCCACCATTTCGATGGGGTCTTCGATGGTGCAGATGTTCAGTTCCGGCGAGGCCAGTTGTTTCAGGGTCGAATACAGCGTGGTGGTTTTGCCGGAACCGGTCGGGCCAGTCACCAGAACGATGCCATGGGGTCGCGCGGTGATCGTTTGCCAGCGTTCTCTGTCGTCCTTACTGAAACCTAATTGCTCGAATGATTTCAGCAGCACTTCCGGATCGAAAATCCGCATTACCATCTTCTCGCCAAAGGCGGTCGGCATGGTGGCCAGTCGCAGCTCTACTTCGCTGTTATCCGGTTTGCGGGTTTTGATGCGGCCGTCTTGCGGTCGGCGCTTTTCTGCCACATTCAGACGGCCCAGGATTTTCAGGCGGCTGGTTACCGCCGTGCCTACCTGCTCCGGGAATTCGTAAACATTGTGCAGCACACCATCGATGCGGAATCGCACGTGAGTGGCTGCGCGGCGTGGCTCAATGTGAATGTCTGACGCCCGCTGGTCAAAGGCATATTGCAGAAGCCAGTCGACAATCTTGACCACGTGCTGGTCATTGGCATCGGGATTTTCGCTGGCGCCCAGATCCAGTAGTTGTTCGAAATTCTGGCTACCGCCCGGGCCGGGAGCCTGGCCACCACCGGCCTTGCTGACGGAGGCTGCGAGCTGATAGAACTCGACGGTATAACGCCGGATGGCTTCAGGGTTGGCGACAACTCGCCGAATATCCTTCTGAACGGCCTGGCTGAGATTGCTTTCCCATTCCCGCTTGAACGGCTCGCTGCTGGCAATGACCACTTCGTGTTCGCTGATTTCAACTGCGAGGATGCCGTGGCGTTGGGCAAAGGCATAGGACATCACCCGTGCTATGGCCGGGGTATCAATCTTCAAAGGGTCAATATGATAGTAGTCCTGGCGGCCCCACTGAGCGAGCCAGTGCGTCAGCCGCTCCAGGTCCAGCGGCCGCCCGTCGCTCAGGCTGGTGAGGCCCGCGATGGCGACCAGCTCCAGAGGGTGCCTTTGTGCGGCCCGGCCGCTTTGTGTGGCTGCCCCCAGGTTGGCGGTCAGAACTTTTTCGGCATCCTGCTGGCTGATCTCGCCACTCTCGGCCAGGGCCGAGCACACATCCCTCAGGGTCAGGGTGTGATGATGGGGAGGGGCCGGTATTGTTTTCGCTTGATCAGCCATCCGCGTTGCCTCTGGAGTTGCATGACTTTCAGCCGTTGACCGGGCGGTTTACTTTCAGGTGCACCATGGCAACGGTGAATAGCAGGAACGTCAGAATCGTCATGATCATCGGTCCTGTAGCGCCTTCGCTGAGCCAGGCTGAGACCACAGCCTGAGTGAAATAGAAGATGAGCACAAACGCCATCCAGATGTACCCCCGGTTGTGGCCACGGAACACCGGTATCACGAAGCCTATGAGTGGCAACAGCTTTACTGTGAGAATCAGAGCAATGGAAACGCCCTCGACTGGCGCAGGGTAAAATGTCGTCAGGATCAGTGTAACCAGAACGGCCAGGTAAAGCGCACTGGTCAGGCGTGCGGTGTTTTTGGCTTTGTCATTGTGGAGCATAGAAAGTTCCGGGTGATTGAATTAGGTGGGTGAGGTCAGTCGATCAGTTTTTGTGCGAGACGGGCCAGCCGTTCGCCAAAAGCCTGGCACAGAGCTTTTTCGTGCTCGCTGAGGGCTTGCTGAGCACCGGTGCCGGCCCAGTGAGAGGGACCGTAGGGAGTGCCGCCGGTTGATGTGTCGTTCAGCGCGCTTTCCGAGTAGGGCAGGCCGCACAGCACCATGCCATGATGCAGCAGGGGAATCATCATGGTAAGCAGCGTGGTTTCCTGGCCACCGTGCAGGCTGCCGGTCGAGGTGAAGGCTCCACCAGGTTTGCCGGTCAGTTTTCCGTTCAGCCACAGGTCACCGGTGCCATCCAGAAAGTGCTTGAGAGGGGCGGCCATATTACCGAATCGAGTCGGGCTTCCCAGAGCCAGGCCGGCGCAGTTGGCCAGGTCATCACGGGTCGCGTAAGGTGCGCCGGAATCCGGTACCGGGGGCAGACTGGCGGTGGTGTCGGGGGAGACCGAAGGCACGGTACGGATTTTCGCCTCCATGCCGTCAACCCGGGCTACGCCACGACCGATCTGGGTGGCCATCTCGGCCGTCTGGCCGTTGCGGCTGTAATAAAGTACAAGAATGTAGGGGCTAGTGTTGCTCATGCCGGGCTCCCGGGTTGTTGCCTCAGAGAATCTCGAGAACGAGTTCAGGTGGTCGTCCGATGGCGGCTTTGCCGTTGGCCAGAACGATGGGGCGTTCGATCAGCTTGGGCGTATTCACCATAGCCTGCACCAGCTGTTGCCTTGTCAGTTCAGGATTGTCCAGGTTTTGCTCCTTGTACTCGGACTCCTTGGTGCGCATGAGTTCACGGGGTTCGCAACCAAGTAGCTCCAGAACATGTAACAGCTCCTGCTCTGTCGGTGGTGTCTCCAGGTAGCGTATAATCTCCGGCTCGATACCCTTTTGCTGAAGCAGCTCAAGGGTCTGGCGTGATTTTGAACACCGTGGGTTGTGGAAAATACGGGTTGGTTCTGTCATGGTCATGCCCGGTTTACAGTGGTGATTGCGATCCGTTTTAAGGCGCGTAGTCTAACAGGAGGATATCCCTTGCAGTACCCTCGGTACCTGTCCATTCCACGATTCATCCCGGTTGTACAGCGCCTGCGTTGGCGCGTGTTGCCCATCGCGATCATTGCGGTTTTCCTGTCCGGTTGTGAAAAAACGGAACTGGAGCGGGCCGATGGCGTCCCGGTCAGCTGGGACAGTTACCGGGGGCAGTGGGTGCTGGTGAACTACTGGGCCGAATGGTGTGCGCCTTGCCTTGAGGAAATTCCCGAGCTTAATCATCTGGATACCGCGCCGGACATTACCGTTCTCGGGGTCAATTTCGATGGCATCGAAGGTTCTGCTCTGCAGGATCTCGGGCAGCGTATGGGTATTGAGTTCACCTTGTTGGCAAAAGATCCGGGCCCCGGGTTCGGGTGGAGCATGCCTGTGGCGTTGCCAGCGACCTTTCTGGTAGATCCGGGTGGCAAGCTTGTTGAAACACGCTTTGGCCCACAAACCGAAGACGATATTCGAACAGTGATCGGCAACTGACCATGGCAAATACTTTCGTACACCTGCGCGTACATTCTGAATATTCCATGGTGGATGGCCTGGTGAGGGTCAAACCACTGATTGGCCGGGTAGCTGAGCTGGGTATGCCGGCTGTCGGGCTGACAGAACAATCCAACATGTGCTCTCTGGTGCGTTTTTACAAAGCGGCTATGGGTGCCGGGGTAAAGCCGATCATTGGGGCGGATCTCTGGCTGGAAAATCCGGACGAGCCGGAGAACCCCTTCCGCCTGACGTTGCTCGCCCGGGATAACGATGGCTATCTGCATCTGACCGAAATCATTTCCCTGGGCTATACCGAAGGCCAGCGCTATGGCAAACCCATTATCCGTAAGGAGTGGCTGGAAGCCCGGGCTGGCGGCCTGATCGCACTGTCGGGCGCCAAAATGGGCGATGTCGGTAAGGCCTTGCTGGCGGACAAGCCGGAGCTGGCCCGTGAGCGGGCCGAATACTGGATGCGCCTTTACCCTGACAGCTATTACCTGGAATTGCAGCGAGCCGACAGGGTGGGGGATGAAGAGTGTCTGCACCTGAGTGTCGACCTGGCCGCAGAGCTCGGCTTGCCGGTGGTTGCCACCAACGATGTGCACTTCCTGACGGCCGATGACTTCGAGGCCCACGAAGCCCGGGTTTGTATCGGCGAGAGCCGAACGCTGGATGATCCCAGGCGAGACCGCCGGTTCAGCGACCAGCAATACCTGCGCAGCGCCGAGGAAATGATCGAGCTGTTTTCGGATATACCAGAGGCTGTTGAAAACACAGTGGAAATTGCACGCCGCTGCTCTGTAAAAGTGCGCCTGGGTGAGTACTTCCTGCCGAATTACCCTATCCCCGACGGCATGACCATGGATGAGTATTTCCGGCACGTGTCGGAAGAAGGCCTGGAAATGCGCCTGGAAACCATCCTGCGCAAGGATGATCCGGAATACGACCAGAAGCGGGACGAATACTACAAACGATTGAAGTTCGAGCTGGATATCATCACCCAGATGGGGTTTCCCGGCTACTTCCTGATCGTTATGGACTTTATCAAATGGGCTAAGAACAACGGCGTACCGGTCGGTCCCGGCCGGGGGTCCGGTGCCGGCTCACTGGTGGCCTACGCGCTGCTGATTACCGATCTGGACCCGCTGGAATACGACCTGCTGTTTGAACGATTCCTGAACCCGGAACGGGTATCCATGCCCGACTTTGACGTCGACTTCTGTATGGAAGGCCGGGATCGGGTTATTGAATACACGGCCCAGAAGTATGGCCGTGAGGCCGTTTCCCAGATTATTACCTTCGGTACCATGGCCGCCAAGGCGGTGGTGCGGGACGTCGCCCGGGTGCAGGGTAAGTCCTACGGCCTGGCCGACAAACTGTCCAAGCTGATACCGTTTGAAGTGGGCATGACCCTCAGCAAAGCAATCGAACAGGAGCCTCAGCTCAAGGAATTTCTGGCACAGGATGAAGAGGCCCAGGAAATCTGGGAGATGGCCCTCAAGCTTGAAGGGGTATGCCGGAACGCCGGTAAACACGCCGGGGGTGTGGTGATTGCACCCACCAAGATTACCGACTTCTCGCCGCTGTACTGTGACGATGAAGGCGGCAGCCTGGTTACCCAGTTCGATAAGGGCGATGTGGAAGAAGCGGGGCTGGTCAAATTCGACTTTCTGGGTCTGCGGACCCTGACCATCATCAAGTGGGCTCTGCACATGATCAACCCGCGCCGGCAGAAGCGCGGGGAGCCAGAGCTGGACATTGCGACCATTCCTCTGGATGACAAACTTTCATTCGAATTGCTCAAGAAGGCCGAAACCACCGCTGTGTTCCAGCTGGAATCCCGCGGAATGAAGGACCTGATTCGCCGCCTGCAGCCAGACTCGCTGGAAGACATGATCGCCCTCGTGGCTCTATTCCGTCCGGGACCACTGCAGTCCGGTATGGTTGACGATTTTATTGACCGGAAGCACGGTCGGCAGCCGTTGTCTTACCCGCACCCGGATTATCAGTTTGAAGGCCTGAAACCGGTACTGGAGCCCACCTACGGGGTTATCCTGTATCAGGAGCAGGTCATGCAGATTGCCCAGGTCATGGCCGGTTATACCCTGGGTGGTGCCGACATGTTGCGTCGGGCCATGGGTAAGAAAAAGCCGGAAGAAATGGCCAAGCAGAAAGCCATCTTCCTTGACGGCTGTGCCAACAATGGCATCGACAAAACGCTGGCTGAAAACATCTTCGACCTGGTGGAAAAGTTCGCCGGCTACGGTTTCAACAAATCCCACTCAGCGGCTTACGCCCTGGTGTCGTACCAGACGCTCTGGATGAAAGCCCATTACCCAGCCGAATTCATGGCGGCGGTTCTCACGGCGGACATGCAGAACACCGACAAGGTGGTGACGCTGGTCGAAGAGTGCCGGAACATGAAACTGGACTTGCTGGTGCCGGACGTCAGCCGTTCCGAGTACACCTTTACGGTCAATGATGAGGGGCAGATTATTTACGGCCTGGGGGCCATCAAGGGCCTGGGCGAAGGCCCGATCGACAGTATTGTTGCGGCCGCGAAGGAAGGTGGGCCGTTCCAGGATATCTTTGATTTCAGCCGCCGGGTGGATCTGAAAAAGGTTAATAAACGGGCCATGGAAGCGCTCATTCGTGCCGGAGCCATGGACAAGCTCGGTGCCAGTCGCGCCCAGTTGATGGCCAGTATCGACAAAGCCGTTCAGCAGGCCGGACAGCAGTCCCGTAACGACGCTGTCGGAATGGTCGACATGTTCGGTGACATGCTGGAGGGCGGGGAGGACGGTGACCCTTATGAGGATGTCGCCAATGTTCGGGAGTGGCCGGAAAAGCAGAGGCTGAAAGGGGAAAAGGATACCCTCGGGATCTACCTCACCGGTCATCCGTTCGATGAATATGAAAGAGAGGTGCGCCGGTTTGTGCGCTCATCCATTTCAGACCTCAAGCCCAACAAGTCGCCTCAGCGGGTTGCAGGGCTGGTGGTGGCGCAGCGCACCATGAAAACCCGTACCGGTTCGACCATGTGCTTCATTACGCTCGATGATCGCAGCGCCCGGATCGAGGCCACTCTGTTCTCTGAGGCCTTTTTTGAGAACAGGGAGTTGCTACAATCGGATCAGGTTATTGTGGTGGAAGGGCAGGTCAGTCACGATGATTATTCGGGTCAGATGAAGATGCGGGTAAGCTCGGTGATGGACGTAGCCACCGCCCGACAGCAATTTAGCCGTGGCATACGGCTGGCCTTGCACGCCGAGCAGCTGCAGAACGGACTTCTGGACAAGTTGGACGACACCTTGCGACCGTTCCGTAATGACGGCAGTCCGGTATGGATAGAATACAGCAGTGCCGAGGCCCGGACCCGTATTGAGCTGGGCGAATCCTGGCGGGTGCAGCCGGACGACAACCTGTTGTTCGAGCTGAAACACCTGGTGGGAGACCAGTCGGTGGAACTGGTCTATGATTAATACCAATGTCCGCTTTAGCTGCGCGGCCAGCGCTGCTATCTTTGTCCCAAATTCTGGTTTTGGCGGGTACGTGCCCGCCTGGCAATCAAATGACGGAACATCATGAACCCTAATTACCTGGATTTCGAACAGCCGATCGCCGACCTGGAAGCCAAAATTGAAGAGCTTCGGATGGTGGGAAACGACACCGACATCAACATCACCGACGAGATCAGTCGCCTCAAAAAGAAAAGCGTCAGTCTGACCGAGACGATTTTCTCGGATCTTCAGTCCTGGGACGTCGCGCGCTTGGCCCGGCATCCACGCCGGCCCTATACCCAGGATTACATCGACCTGATCTTCGATGATTTTGACGAACTGCACGGCGACCGCCGCTACGCCGATGACTTGTCGATTGTTGGTGGGACAGCCCGCCTGGATAACAAGCCGGTGATGGTGATTGGCCACCAGAAAGGCCGTGAAGTGCGTGACAAGGTAAAACGTAACTTCGGTATGCCGCGCCCGGAAGGCTATCGCAAGGCTTTGCGCCTGATGGAAATGGCCGAACGTTTCAAGATGCCGATTCTGACCTTTATCGATACCCCGGGGGCTTATCCGGGCATTGGCGCCGAGGAGCGGGGGCAGAGTGAGGCCATTGCCTTCAATCTGGCCGTTATGTCCCGCCTCAAGACACCGATTATTTCCACGGTGATCGGTGAGGGTGGTTCAGGTGGCGCGCTGGCCATTGGTGTGTGCGATCAGCTGAACATGCTGCAGTACTCCACCTACGCGGTCATTTCGCCAGAAGGGTGTGCCTCTATTCTCTGGAAGAGCGCCGAATACGCCGCTCAGGCTGCCGAGGCGATGGGCGTCACCGCCCAGCGTCTGAAAGAGCTGGGTGTTGCAGACAACGTGATCGAAGAGCCTCTCGGGGGAGCTCATCGCAATCCGGAGAAAATGGCTGAAACCCTCAAGGTGCGACTTGCAAAAGGCGTGGCTGAGCTCAGCCGACTGCCACTGGACGAGCTGGTCTCGCGCCGTTATGAGCGTTTGACCAAGTATGAAGGCGGGCGGTAAGGCCGCCCGGGATGTTGATTGGCCGGGCGACCTGCTTGCGCCGGTCAGTGCCCTTCCCGAACATTCCCGGCTCTGGGTCGCCTTCAGTGGCGGCCTGGATTCCACGTTGCTGCTGCACGTCGCATCTGCCTGTCATTCTGATGTAACCGCGTTACATATCAATCATCAGCTTCAGCCTAACCACGAACAAACCGAGCAGTTCTGTCGGGATGCTTGTGCGCACCTGGGTGTGCCACTGATCGTTGAGAAGGTTGAGTTGGCCGTGGCCGGCACCGGAGGCCTTGAAGAAGCCGCGAGAAGCGCCCGCTATCAGGTGTTCAAAACCTGTTTGGGTGACAACGATTTGCTGCTGATGGCTCATCATGCTGATGATCAGGCTGAAACCGTGTTGTTCAGACTGCTTCGGGGCTCCGGCGTTAACGGGTTGGCGGGCATGCCGCGTAGCCGGCCACTCGGCCGGGGCCGACTGTTTCGCCCCTGGCTGGAGATTGATCGTGCGCGGCTGGAGGTAGTCGCTGAGGCCTCTGGGCTGAATTGGGTGGAAGATCCAAGCAACTCCAGTCAGGTGTTTGATCGCAATTATCTACGCCATGCCGTGCTTCCTGGCCTGAAAGACCGCTGGCCGGGCCTGCTTAAACGAATTGCCTACAGCGCTGGGGCCTGTAACGAAAGTGAGAAGCTCAACCGGCGGTTGGCAGAGCTTCAGTGGCAAACCTGCTCAGACGATGGCCTGCTGATACTCGAATCTTTCCGCCTGTTGAGTGCACTCGAACAGCGCAACCTGGTGCGCTGGTGGATTGCGGGGCTCGGCTGGCCGGTTCCGGCATTATCGGACTGGGGGCAAGCGCTGTCGGACCTGCTGAATGCCGGGGATGATCGCGAGCCGGAGATCCGGGGCGACGGGTTCTGCCTGCGGCGTTACCGGGGGCATCTCTATCTGGTGCCGAACGTTAAGGCTCCGGAGTCGTCCGACGACCTGTTGCCCGGGCGGGAGATGAAGTGGGGGAGCTGGCGGTTGCAGTTGGTGGAAGCACCTTCGTCGGCTACCTCAAAAAAACCTCCGTCGCCAATACGGGTATCTACGAGGCGGGGCGGAGAACGGGTGCGATTGGCGGCCGGAGAACACTCCCGGGCCTTGAAAACCTGGCTGCAGGAGCAGGGTGTTCCGCCCTGGGAGAGGGCTGTACTGCCGCTGGTTTACCGGCAGGAACAGGGTGTGGAGGAGCTGATCGCTATCGGCACTTTGTGGTGCTCTGAGCAATACTCGGGAAGCGCCCCCGCCAGTGGCTGGCGCCTGATTGTTGAAAGGGATTGTGATTGAGTAGATGAGGGCTTTCTGGTAGTCTGACGTCCCATCTTGAGATGAACAATCTCCCTCCTTCACCGAACCAGATAATCACGGAATCTGCATGACGCGTTATATTTTCGTCACCGGCGGTGTCGTGTCCTCCTTGGGGAAAGGTATTGCGTCTGCCTCACTGGCAGCCAT
>DATGQY010000174.1:0-4476 GCA_035303925.1 Marinobacter sp.
ATCAGAAGGCGGCAAGCAGAAATGCTTGCCGCCTTTTTTCGTTTTCAGGTCGTCATTCGGCGGTCAGCAACATCTTGACCGCTTTCTCCTTCGCCGCCTGGCTGAAGATGTCGTAGGCTTTTTCGATGTCATTGAGTTTGAGGCGGTGAGTGACCAGGTCAGCAGGCTTCACATCGCCACTCTCGACCACCTTCATCAATACCGGAATGGTGTTAGTGCTTACCAGGCCGGTGCGCACCGTGATGTTTTTGATCCATAGGTCCTGCAGCCGGAACTCCACGCTCTTGCCGTGTACACCGATGTTCGCGATGTTGCCGCCGGCGCGAATAATGCTCTGGCAGATATCGAAGGTCTCGGGTATACCGACCGCCTCCATGGCGACGTCTACACCCTCACCGTTGGTCAGTTCTTTGATGGTTTCGATCGGATTTCTGGCGATGGTGTCTGTGGCCCCCAGCATCTTGGCCATCGCCAGGCGGTTCTCGTCCGGATCAATCATGATGATGCGCGAAGGTGAGTAGAAGCGGGAGGTCATTACGGCGGCCAGTCCGATGGGGCCGGCGCCGATGATGGCGACTGTGTCCCCCAGTTTGACTTCGCCGTTGAGAGCGCCAATCTCGTGTCCTGTGGGCAGGATGTCGCTGAGCATCACCGCAGCAGCCGGGTCCATGCCTGCAGGCAGGGGATACAGGCTGTTGTCGGCATGGGGGATGCGTACATACTCGGCCTGGGTGCCATCGATCAAATGCCCCAGAATCCAGCCGCCGTCCCGGCAATGGGCATAGATGCCGCGCTTGCAGTAGTCGCAACGGCCGCAGGAGGTGACGCAGGAAATCAACACCTTATCGCCAACTTTGATGTTGGT
The DNA here is from genome assembly GCA_035303925.1 of Marinobacter sp. Taxonomy (GTDB): domain Bacteria; phylum Pseudomonadota; class Gammaproteobacteria; order Pseudomonadales; family Oleiphilaceae; genus Marinobacter. Next base: position 866 of record DATGQY010000174.1, read on the forward strand.
TACACCGTCACCAACTTCTTCAACCACTCCCACGCCTTCGTGGCCGAGAGTACGGCCTTTCGTGACCGCTGGCACATCGCCTTTCAGAATGTGGAGGTCGGTGCCGCAAATGGTGGTATGGGTGATGCGCACCACGGCATCTGTGGGTTTCTCGATTGCAGGCTGTGGCTTGTCTTCCCAGCTGCGCTTTCCTGGTCCGTGAAATACCAGTGCTTTCATAACGTTCTCTCCTTGAAGGGTGCAAGGCTGCCACTGCCAGCCTGGGCAACGATAGCCTTGCATAGACTGCGCTGATTGAAACTGACTCATGTCATTATAGGCAGTGAGTGGGGAAAATGTATGGCAGTTTAAAGACTGAAGATCCTTCTTCTGGTGAGGGCGTGCCCGGCGCCGTCGCTTGGTTAAGAAGGCGAATAATGGTATTTTCGTGGCGCTTTCGGGGTTGGCCACTATCGTAGTTGTATAAGGCGCTATCAGCAGAGCCGCGTTTATGTCGGAATTACCAAAGAATGACGAATACTGGATGGCTCGTGCACTGGTGCTGGCGGAACGGGCGGCCTCGATAGGCGAAGTGCCCGTTGGTGCGATTGTTGTCCGTCATGGCCAGGAGCTGGGCGTGGGTTACAATGCACCCATTACCGGTTGTGACCCCACGGCCCATGCGGAGATTCGGGCCTTGCGCGACGCCTCCGCCAGGGCAGGAAATTACCGGCTGACCGGGGCAACCTTATACGTCACGCTTGAGCCTTGCACCATGTGCGTGGGAGCCATTGTGCACAGCCGCATCAGTCGTCTTGTGTATGGTGCCCGCGAGCCCAAAGCGGGCGCGGTTGAATCTGCCCGGTGCACGCTGGACGAAGCCCACCTTAACTGGCAAGTGGATGCAGAAGGCGGGGTTCTGGAAGGCGAGTGCGGCCAGATTATCAGCGATTTTTTCAGCCGGCGGCGGGCCGAGATTCGACGGCGGCGTAAACAGAATTCAGGGAAGGAGTAATTCTACGTGAAAGTACTTGTCACCGGCGGTGCCGGTTATATCGGCAGCCATGTGGTCCGGCAGCTGGCCGCAGCAGGCCACGACATTGTGGTATTTGATAACCTGTCCACCGGCTATCGCTGGGCGGTCACTGCCGGCGAGCTGGTGGTGGGCGACCTGGCGGACGAGCAGGCGATTGAGGCGGTTTTCGCCCGGCATAAGTTTGAGGCGGTCCTGCACTTTGCCGCCAACATTGTGGTGCCGGAGTCGGTCAGCAATCCCCTCAAGTATTACAGCAACAACACCCGCAACACCCTGAACCTGCTCAAAGCGGTGGAAAGCCACCAGGTTCCCTACATGGTGTTTTCCTCCACGGCCGCTGTGTATGGCATGCCGGAAGAAACGGTACTGACCGAAGACCTCCCGCTGGCGCCCATCAATCCCTACGGGGCTTCGAAGATGATGAGCGAGCGCATGATGATGGACCTGGCCGCGGCCAGCAGCCTGAACTATGTGATTCTGCGCTACTTCAACGTGGCCGGCGCTAACCCCGAAGGACTTCTGGGCCAAGCAACGCCGGAAGCGACTCACCTGATCAAGGTGGCCAGCGAGTGCGTGACCGGGCAGCGCGAGGGCATGAGCGTTTTCGGCACGGATTACGAAACCCGCGATGGCACCTGCATCCGCGATTACATCCACGTGGAAGACCTGGCCAAGGCCCATGTGATGGCGCTGGATTATATGGCCGGAGGCGGAGAGTCGCAGGTGCTGAACTGTGGCTACGGCCGCGGCTTTACGGTGCGGGAAGTGATTGATGTGGTAAAGGCGGAATCCGGTGTGGATTTCCCGGTCACCGAAACCGGCCGCCGCGCCGGCGACCCGGCTGCATTGATGGCCGACAACACGCGAATCAAGAAAGTTCTGGGCTGGCAGCCGGATTACGATGACCTCAATACCATCGTGCGCACCGCATTGGCCTGGGAAAATATCTGGCTGCAGAAAAAAGCCTCAAATTAAGACGATTTCAAACGAATTTCAGGAAGAGTTGCATGAAAATCACGATTTTCGGAACCGGTTATGTCGGATTGGTGACGGGCGCATGCCTGGCGGATGTGGGGCATGATGTTCTGTGCATGGATGTGGATCAGGCGAAGATCGAGAAGCTGAAGAACGGCCAGATTCCCATTTACGAGCCGGGCCTGGATAACATCGTCAAGCACACGGTCGAAGCCGGGCGACTGTCCTTCACGACCGATCCTGAGGTAGCGGTCAAACACGGTACTCTGCAGTTTATTGCCGTGGGGACTCCGCCCGATGAAGATGGATCTGCCGATCTGCAGTATGTGCTCGCGGTTGCCAAGTCCATTGGCCAGTACATGGATGACTATAAGGTGATCGTCGACAAGTCCACCGTGCCTGTCGGCACCGGCGACAAAGTGAAGGCCGCGGTGAGGGCACAGCTGGACCATCGAGGTCTGGAACTGGATTTCGATGTCGTGTCCAACCCGGAATTCCTGAAAGAAGGCGCGGCCATCAACGATTTCATGAAGCCGGACCGCATCGTGGTCGGTACCGACAGCGAGCAGGCTGCGGATGTATTGCGTGAGGTTTATTACCCGTTCAATCGCAACCACGATCGTATGATTTTCATGGATATTCGGTCTGCGGAACTGACCAAATACGCTGCCAATGCGATGCTGGCCACCAAGATCAGCTTTATGAACGAAGTGGCCAACCTGGCTGAGCGTTTGGGGGCAGACATTGAAGAAGTTCGTCGGGGTATCGGCTCCGATCCGCGTATCGGCTATCACTTTATCTACCCTGGCTGCGGCTACGGCGGTTCCTGTTTCCCGAAAGATGTGCAGGCTTTGGCCCGCACAGCACGGGACTGCGATTACGACGCCAAATTGCTGAACGCTGTCGAGTCAGTCAATTACGCCCAGAAGCATGTGCTGTTCGACAAGATCAGCCATTACTTCCAGGGCGATCTGAATGGTAAGGTCATCGCTTTGTGGGGGCTGGCCTTCAAGCCGAACACCGACGACATGCGCGAAGCCTCGGCCCGCACCCTGATGGAAGATCTCTGGAAAGCCGGCGCCACCGTGCAGGCCTTCGACCCGGAAGCCATGGAAGAAACCCAGCGCATCTACGGCGACCACAGCGGCCTGACTCTGTGTGGCACCAAGGAACAGGCCCTGAAAGGCGCCGACGTGTTGGCTATCTGCACCGAATGGAAGGAATTCCGTTCACCGGACTTCGACGTGATCGTCGGCGCCCTGAAGCAGCCTGCGATTTTCGATGGTCGTAACCTGTACGAGCCGGAAATGCTGGAGCGCTATGGCCTGACCTATTACGCCATCGGTCGTGGATTTAATCAGTTCCATTCCTGATCCGTTTGGCGCTGCCGGTTGATAGAAGGGGGTCCGGTGATGTTTGAACTACATGAGCGGCTGGTTGCGGATACCCATAGTCTGGGTCGTTCTCGCCTGTGCGATATCCGCCTGATGAACGACAGCACCTGGCCCTGGATTATTCTGGTGCCGGCCATTGCAGGCATCCGGGAAATCTACCAACTGGAGTCTGACCAGCAGGTCAGACTGCTGCAGGAATCCTCGACCCTGAGCGAGGGTATGATGGA
>DATGQY010000175.1:0-6174 GCA_035303925.1 Marinobacter sp.
GTATAACTGAGCGGAGCCGACATCCTTCGGCTTGAGGTCGGTGCGAGACCACATCATTCGGCCCACATCGAATGCTGCGCCTTCGGTAAGGGAAATCTGATCCCATGACCAGGGCTGATTGAGAGCTGCCCCGATAGCTTCGATATGGATCGGGGGGTTGCGGCAGTCTTTGGCGATATCCCGTCGGGACAGGATGATGGCCGTCGACGCATCGCAGTGAACGTCGCAATCGAACATGCGCAGCGGGGTGGAGATCATCCGGGACTGCATGTAGTCATCCATGCTCATCGGAGATCGATAGATTGCCTTGGGGTTGCGCTGCGCGTTGCGGCGACAAGTGAGGGCTATCTGTGCCAGTTGCTCGGAGGTGGTGCCATAGTCGTGAAAGTGGCGCTGCGCATACATGGCCATGAGGTTAGCCGCGGACAGGACATTGAAGGGCGTATACCACTGCCAGGCAAAGCTGCTGTCTCGGCCCAGGGTCTTGTTGCTCAGTGCAGAGGCCTGCTTGTTGTGCTGCCGGGTTGAGGATTCAGTGATAGTGCGAAACACCAGCACGTGTCGGCACATGCCGCTGGCGATTGCCATGGCACCATTGATCAGGCCTGTCAGGGGGCCCGGTCCTTCATAACCTCCTCCAAACCAGTTGACCTCCAGCCCGAGAGCGTTTTTCAGCGCAAGCGGGCCCACTGGCGAAAAGCTGTCACCGTTATTGTTGTCGCCCGGCCAGCAGGCTATGCCATCTATGTCCTCCTTGCGCAGGCCCGCATCATTGATTGCTTCCAGGCAGGCATCCAGAGTAAGGCGCATCCCCGATAAGGTAGACGGGCGGCCCACTTCTGATTGGCCGATGCCGGTGATGGCGACATCTTTCTCGTACTGTCGGTCGTGCATGCTCAATCCTTCACGAATAGGGGTAACCAGACGTCATCTTCCTGCTGGAACCGCACCCGCACTTTCATTCCTATATGCACCTGATCGGGCGGCGTGTCTTCGATATTTGTGACGAAGCGGAGGTCTTTCTGCTCCTGCAGCTCGACGATGGCGATGACAAAGGGGGCCGCGAGCTCGGGTGTCCAGGGCTGATGGTTGATGGTGAAGCTGGCTATCACGCCCTTGCCCGATACGCGCTGCGGTGCCACCTCAAAGCTGGTGCACGTGGGGCAGATCGGGGAGGGTGGATGGAAATACCGCTTGCACGCTTCACATCGGTGAATGAGCAATTCTCCATTCCTGCCTCCCTGCCAGAATGAGTGGTTATCGGCAGTGAGAGCGGGCAGCTTTCTGGGCATCACGCAGTTCCTGTAAGGGGCAGCCTTGAGTTTGCCAAGAGTATCATTTGTACATATATTAAAAAAGTGTTCTAATAATTTGGGTCGAGCCGCGCTGTTTGGTTCGCGTTAATAAAGATAAGATTAGCTCGTAGAGGACCTCTAGATGAACCTTAGTCTGCAAGGCCGCGTAGTAATCGTGACGGGCGGCTTTGGCGTGCTCGGCAATGCTCTGTCAAGGTTGCTTCTTGAGCGCGGTGCCCGTGTAGCCGCGCTGGATCTGAATCCGGCTCCCACTGCCATTCCCGGTCACTCCGATTTCCTGTCATTGGGTGAAGTTAATCTCACCGACCCTGCTTCAGCAGAGTTAGCGATGCATCAGGTTGCCGATGCCTTCGGCCATATCGACGCGATCGTCAACGTGGCGGGCGGCTTTGCCTGGGAAGCCTTTGAAGACGGGGCGATTGATACCTGGGATCGCATGTATCAGATGAACGTGCGAACCGCAGTGGTAAGTACCCATGCGGCGCTGCCACATATTCTGAAGGCAGGCAACGGGCGAGTGGTGAATGTGAGCGCCCTCGCCGCACTCAGGGCAGGCTGTGGCGTTGCGGCTTATGCAGCGTCCAAAGCAGGCGTTTCCCGCTTTACCGAATCCCTGGCCGAAGAGCTCAAGAGCCGGGATGTGACGGTAAATGCCGTCATGCCAAGCATTATCGATACACCTGGCAATAGGGCGGATATGCCGGATCAAGACTTTTCCAGCTGGGTGACGCCTGAAGCGCTTTCCGCAGTCATCGCCTTCCTGCTGACCGCAGAAGGGCAGGTCATCACGGGTGCCTGTTTGCCGGTGAGCGGCCGGGTATGAGCGGCATCACAACAAGGAGATTGCACCCATGAGATTGGTCACTTTTGTCAATGACGAGGGGTTGGAACTGGCAGGTGCTCTGTTTGACCAGGATCAGGCGGTTCTTGATCTGCAGCAGGCCTATACCCTTCTCAAAGGTGGCCGCTCGGCCGCGCTGAGTAGTGTATTGGCGCTGGCCGAGGCCGGTGAGGAGGGGTTGTCGTTGGCGCGGTCGCTACTTGCAAAAGCGCCTGTAGAGGCTGTACGTCAGCGGGCTGCCGTGCATCTGCGTGCGCCCATTCAGCCGCCGCCACAGATGCGCGACTGTTCCTGCTTCGAGCTGCATCTGCGCCAGAGTTTTGCGGCCGCGCGCCGTTTGCGTGCGATGCGTACGCCTGACCCTGAGGCGACGCTCAAGGCGATGAATACCAGCGCCGATGATCGGGTTATTGATACCTTTAATCGTCAACCTATCTATTACAAGTGCAACCGGTTTGCCGTGGTGGGTGTTGATGACCAGTTCGAGTGGCCCGCCTTCAGCAAGGCGCTGGACTTCGAGCTTGAGTTCGGCTGCTACATCGGCAGGAAGGGCAAGGATATCAAGCGTGAAAATGCGCGCGAACATATCTTTGGTTACACCATTTTCAACGACATCAGTGCCCGTGATGCCCAGGCCAAGGAGATGAGCGGCATGCTCGGTCCGGCCAAGGGCAAGGATTTCGATACGGCCAACGTCATGGGGCCTTGTCTGGTCACTGCAGACGAGCTGGGTGACCCCTATGATCTGAACATGATCGCACGCGTCAACGGCGAAGAGTGGGGACGCGGTAATACCCGGGATATGCGCTGGCAGTTCGAGGACGTTATTGCACACATCTCGCAATCCGAAACCCTTCATGTGGGCGAGTTCCTGGGGTCGGGTACGGTAGGCAACGGCTGCGGGCTCGAGCAGCTGCGGTATCTCAAGCCAGGGGATGTGGTGGAGCTGGAGATAGATGGCATCGGTAAGCTGAGCACACAGGTAGGCTCGCCTGGCAATCCGTTCTGATGCTTGCAGCGGCACGAGGAGCTCAAGCTGCTCAGGAAGTGTGTGTTAGCGCAGATTTAATTGATTGCACTAAGTTTCGTAACAAATGAATCTGTAATTTAGTGTACAAATATTGAATAAGTGTTTATTTTTGTGCTTGAAGAAGCCTGAATAAGATCCTTAATAATTGGAGGCGAATATGCTCACTAATTCCAGCCCGGTGCTCTCTGATGGCACCAAGATTTCAGAACTAATCTACCCGGAAACCCGCGAAGTACAGATGCGCGTGTTGTCTGATCCTGAAATCTACGAGTTGGAGATGGAAAAGATCTTCGGTCGTACCTGGGTGATGTTGGGTCACGAATCAGAGATTCCTGAGCCCAATGATTTCATGGTACGTGATATGGGATCTGATTCCGTTATCGTTGCCCGTGACAAGAACGGTGAAATTCATGTCACTCTGAACGTCTGCCCACACCGGGGCATGCGTATAGCGCTGACTGATTGCGGTAACGCCACAATCCATAAATGTATTTATCACGGCTGGGCTTTCCGTCCTAACGGTGACTTTATCGGCTCACCGGTAAAGCGCGAGTGTATGCACGGCACGATACTTGAAGAATCCGAGCTTGGTCTGAAGAAAGCACGCTCCGTTTCTTATGGTGGACTGATCTTTGCCACCTGGAATATCGATGGCCCGTCGTTTGATGAGTTTCTTGGTGATGCCAAGTGGTACTACGACATGCTTTTTCTGCGCAGCGACAAAGGCATGGAGGTTCTCGGGCCGCCGCAGCGTTTCATCGTCAATGCGAACTGGAAAACGGCCGGTGAGCAGTCTGCAGCGGATGGTTTCCATACGCTCACTCTGCACCGCTGGCTCGGAGAGGTCGGTAACTATTCGAAGAAGGGGCCTGCAGAAGAGGAAAGTGATGAGCCCGATCTGACCCCGGAAATGTATGGCGTGGAAGTCAGCTCTCCCCATGGTCATGCGCTCCGCTGCATCGACCTGGCGCGCAAGATCCGCCGCCTGACAGGCCTGGAGCCTGACGATCTGACCATTCAACAGAAGCTCGATGCACTGCCGCCTGCAGGCATGACCAAAGATATGGTCGCGCAGTTGTCGAACAACCTGACAGAGGATCAACTCAAGGTTCTGACGTCCATGCCTCCACAGGTGGGCGGCATGTTCCCGAATATTCTCTTCGGATTTGTCTATATTCCACAGCCGGATGGGTCAGTGGTCGGCTCCATGACCATGCATACCTATATCCCGCGTGGCCCCAACAAGCTTGAGTTCTGCAATTGGATTTTCGCAGAGAAAGACGCTCCGGAAGAATTGCGTGAGAAGATGTTGAAGCAGACTATTCAACTTTTCGGCACCTCCGGCATGGTTGAACAGGACGACTCTGATACCTGGCCGCATATGACATTGTCCGCCAAGGGGGCTATGGGTCGCCACATGACGCTGAAGTATCAGGCTGTATATGAAACCGGCAAACCTGAAGGCTGGCCTGGCCCGGGGATCGTCAACGAAGGCTTCACCAAGGACGATACTCAGTGGCATTGGTGGCTGTACTGGAACGAGCTGATGAACGCCGAATAAACCCAGATCAACAAGAACAGGAGCTTCTCATGCAGCAAGTTCAAGAACAGAACTCTGATGTGAGTCAGGGTCAATATGTAGCTGTTGGATCCGCTGAATACAGTGCCATCCTCACTTTTCTATACGAAGAGGCGGCGCTGCTCGACCAGTTACGCCTGAACGAGTGGGGTGCGCGTCTGGCCACAGATCTGGTCTATACCGCACCGTTACGCCATACCCGTCTAGGCGTGGATCATGCCAAAAGCTTTGTGCGGTCGGTGATGCATTTTCATGATGATTATCGTTCGGTAATGGGGCGCATCCTGCGGCTTTCCGGTCAGAGCGCCTGGGCTGAGGATCCACCGTCGCGTACACGACGTCTGATTACCAACGTTCTGATTCGTGAAACGGCCAATCCGAATGAGTTTGCCGTCACCAGCTACCTGCTGCTGACACGCAGTCGTTTCAGTGATCATCATGTGGATGTGATCAGCTGCGAGCGTCGGGATCTCATTCGTCGGGAGACGGATGGCAGCTTCAAGCTGGCCAAGCGTGAAGCTCTGCTGGATCAGTCAGTGCTCGGAACCGCCAATCTGGCCGTGTTCCTGTAAGAGGCGGCTCGGTTGCTTTGACAGTACAGAAGCCCGCCTATTTGGCGGGCTTCTTCTTGATGGGTTGAGGTGCGGCTTGAGAAGGGTCAGTCAGGTGGCAGGACGGATCTGGTCTTCAAGTCCCGCGAGCCAGTCCCGATCTTCGGCGCAAAGCTGATCGCCGCGGCCGGTAAAATCCTGGGTCGAGCCTTTCATGCGCAAGGCGTGCTCGGCGCGCTCAGGTTGCTGAGCAAAACAGAGCCCGGTGCTGCGGGCATGTTGTTCTGCGTCCAGGTCGAATTCACGCCCCCGTGAAATGATCGTGCAGCGGCGCAATAACAAAGCGGCTTCGGCCTCTTCCGGCGGCAGGGTCTTGATCGCCCAGCCAGCCATGCCATGATTCAGATCAACTCCGGCATAGAGGGCAGGGCTCTCTATGAGCGTTCCCTGAGTCTGCCATTGAAGAGCCAGCTGGCCATCCCGCAGTAGCTGGGGTGCCGTGCGGCCAGCCACCCGTTTGGCGATGGTGATGTCGTATACGCGGTGCAATGTACTCCGCGCTGCGGCAGCGATAGCTAGTCCCGCCAGATCAAGCATATGAGTACATTGATGGCGGCTGTCCGTTACCCTGGTGACGCTGTGGGCTATGTCGGATAGGGACATGCCTATCAGTGACTCGAGTGGTTTTGCAGCGGCCGGGCAGGCTGTGAAAGGGTATCGGACAGCGTAACCTTTCACTGCGGTGACAGTCCCGTGCTGGTGTTGAATGCTGACTCTGAAATGGTGGAAGTCATCTTCCAGAGCCGCTCGAACTTCACCGTTATGCTGGGTGTGGATCTCCACGCGACGACGAAAAA
>DATGQY010000176.1:0-8409 GCA_035303925.1 Marinobacter sp.
AAAAGCCTGCGCCTGAGACGCCAGTCCCAGAACAGTTACCGCTGCCGTTGCGCGAATGGCCATTCTCAGTTTGTTACTTCTCATTGTTGTTGTCTCCACATGGTTATTTTTGTTGGACCAAAAACAACTTAGTGACGAACCTGTAACATTTCAAACTAATTGATGTTTTTTTAGACGAATGTCTATAGTGGTCGTGGGGAACTTCCGGAACATCCGCCTCTGTTAGCAGAACGTATTGGTCTGAATGACACAGAATCAGCCACTACTTCCAAACGAAATCTTTGCTTTCCAGGTATCGAATTACCGCCGTTGTCGCAACCGGCTGTTCTTATGCCCTGAGTGGCGTATTATGGGGCATTCAACCTGTCACTTAGCAATGAGTCACTGAGAGAAATCGATGAACAGAGAACCTGTGTCCCGCGAACTGTTTGATGAAGTTATGGTGCCCAATTACGCCCCCGGAAGTATTATCCCGGTGCGAGGTGAGGGCTCCCGCGTGTGGGATCAGGACGGGCGAGAGTATCTGGATCTTCAGGGTGGCATTGCGGTCACGAGTCTTGGCCACGCCCACCCGGGTCTGGTGAGTGCGTTGCAGGAACAGTCCGAGAAAATCTGGCACCTGTCCAACGTGATGACTAACGAGCCGGCCCTGCGCCTGGCGAAAACGCTCTGCGACCTCACCTTCGCCGAGCGCGTGTTTTTTGCCAACTCCGGTGCGGAGGCCAACGAAGCGGCGTTCAAGCTGGCCCGTCGTTATGCCTGGGAACACTACGGCCCCGAGAAGCATGAAATCATCTCCTTCAAAAACGCCTTTCACGGCCGCACTCTGTTTACCGTCAGCGTGGGCGGTCAGCACAAGTACCTGGAAGGTTTCGAGCCAGCGCCAGGCGGCATCCACCACGCCGATTTCAACGACCTGGATTCGGTAAAGGCACTGATCTCCAAAGCGAAAACCTGCGCCGTTGTGGTCGAGCCGATTCAGGGTGAAAGCGGCGTCATGCCGGCGGATCCGGAATTCCTCAGGGGCCTGCGTCAGCTCTGCGACGAGCACGAAGCGTTGCTGGTGTTTGATGAAGTGCAAACGGGCGTTGGCCGTACTGGCCACCTCTATGCCTATGAAATGTACGGGGTGGTTCCGGATATTCTGTCCAGCGCCAAAGGGCTGGGGGGTGGCTTCCCGGTGGCTGCCATGCTGACGACAGCGAAGGTTGCGGCCAGCCTGGGTGTTGGCAGCCACGGCAGCACCTACGGCGGCAACGCCTTGGCCTGTGCGGTTGCCCAGAAGGTGATTGACACGGTCAGCCAGCCGGAAATTCTTAAAGGTGTTCAGGCCCGCTCTGAGAAACTGCGCAGAGGCATGATGGACATCGGCGAACGCCACGGCGTGTTTTCCGAAGTGCGCGGTGCCGGCCTGCTGCTGGGTTGTGTGCTCACGGAGCAATGGCAGGGCAGGGCCAAGGATTTTCTGAATGCGGGTCTGGAAGAGGGCGTGATGGTGCTGATGGCGGGCGCGAACGTGATACGCCTTGCACCGTCTCTGATTATTTCGGAGACCGACATCGAAGAAGCACTGGAGCGTTTTGAAGCAGCCGTAGAGAAACTCACCGCGTAAGCTGAAACCGGTGGCCTGTTGCAGGCCGCCGATTTTCCTCAGCAACACTGGGAGCCCACGAGATGCTGGTTGTTCGCCCGTTACAAACAGCAGACCTTGACGACCTGTACACCATGGCCCGGAGTGCCGGTAAAGGGCTGACCACCCTGCCGGCAGACCGGGAACTGTTGCAACGCAAGATTGATCGCTCGGCAGAATCCTTCAGCCAGCGTTGCGAGCCGGAAGCGAGCCTGTACCTGTTCGCACTCGAAGACACCGAAACCGGAAGAGCGGTGGGCATCAGCGGTATCGAAGCCCGGGTGGGGCTTGACGAAGTGTTCTACAACTACCGCCTGAGCCTCACCGTGAATGCCTCCCGGGAACTGGGGGTACACGTGCGCACGCCAACCCTCCATCTTTCCAGTGACATGACCGACACCACTGAAATCTGCTCCCTGCTGTTGGCAGACGATTTCAAGGGCGGAGGTAATGGCTTGTTATTATCCCGCAGTCGATTCATGTTTCTCGATGACTTTCGCGAACTGTTTTCCGAGAAGGTGTTTGCCGAAATGCGCGGAGTATCGGACCAGAACGGGCGGAGCCCACTTTGGGACGCGTTGGGCAGCAAGTTTTTTGACATGGAGTTTGTCGAAGCCGACCGGCTGTCCGGGCTCGGCAACAAGTCGTTTATTGCCGAGTTGATGCCGCAATACCCCATTTACCTGTCATTGCTTCCGGATTCTGCCAGAGAAGTGATTGGCAAAGTGCACGACAACACCCGCCCGGCGCTGAAAATGCTGGAAGCCGAAGGGTTTAACTTCAACGGCCTGGTCGATATCTTCGACGGCGGCCCGGTGGTAGAAGCCTTCGTACACACTATTCGTACGGTGCGGGAATCGTTGAACCGCCATGCCATGGTCGTGCGCAAACCGATCGACCTGGACGCACCGCCAGAACAACGGGTCATGATTTCCAACCGGTCGTTTCGGGATTTTCGAATAACCACCGTCCCCATGAGTTGTGTCGGGCCAGATACCGTGACTATCCCCCGTGAAGTAGCCGACGCGCTGCTTCTGGAATCCGGAGATTCGGTCCGGCTTGCGCCGCTGAAGGAGGGTGTGGTTTCGCCCATTCATATCGAAGACTCAGGAAAACCACACCATGGTAAAGCACGCGGTTGAAGCCAACTTCGACGGCCTGGTAGGCCCTACCCACAACTATGCGGGGCTGTCCTGGGGGAATGTGGCGTCCAGGTCGAACGTGAACTCCAGTGCAAACCCCAGGCAAGCCGCCTTGCAGGGCCTGGCCAAGATGAAAGCCCTGGCAGACCGTGGTTATGTACAGGGCGTTTTGCCGCCCCACGAACGGCCCCACCTGCCTACCCTCAGGGCACTCGGGTTTCAAGGCAGCGAGCAGCAGATACTGAAGCGGGTAGCTGAATCAGATCCGGCCATACTGGCGGCGGTGTCGTCAGCTTCTGCCATGTGGACCGCCAACGCGGCTACAGTCTCGCCCAGCGCCGATACGGCGGACCACCGGGTGCATTTCACACCGGCCAATCTCAGTGCGAAATTTCACCGTTCCATTGAGCATGTGGTCACTGGCCGGGTTCTTAAAGCCATTTTTGCTGACGAAAACCGATTCGCCCACCACCCGGCATTGCCCTCAGTCAGTCACTTTGGCGACGAAGGGGCCGCTAACCACACCCGGCTTTGCAGCCGCTACGGTGAGCCAGGGGTCGAGCTGTTTGTGTATGGGCAGGTGGCCTTTAACGAGCAGGCACCGGCGCCATCGAAGTATCCCGCCCGGCAGACGCTGGAAGCCTCTCAGGCGGTGGCTCGTTTACACGGTCTTTCAAGCCAGCACGCGGTATTCGCCCAGCAAAACCCGGCGGCAATTGATGCCGGCGTATTTCACAACGATGTGATTGCCGTAGGCAATGGCAACTGCCTGTTCTACCACGAGTTGGCGTTTCTGGATGAACCCCGGGTATTGGCGGATATTCGGGAGCGGCTGCAGGGTGCAGAGCTGGAAGCCGTGCGAGTATCGGCTCAGCAGGTGCCCCTGGAAGACGCGGTGGCGTCTTATTTGTTCAACAGCCAACTGCTGAACAGCCCGGATGGCATGTTGCTGGCGGTGCCGGGTGAGTGTCGGGAAACGGCGACCGTCAGCCGCTATCTGGATGATCTGGTGAACTCAGGCGGCCCGATTACCGCCGTGGAAGTGATGGATGTGAAGCAGTCCATGCGTAACGGGGGTGGTCCGGCCTGCCTGCGCCTGCGCGTGGTGCTGAACGATGATGAGCTGCACGCAGTAAACCGGGGTGTCATTCTGACCGACGAACTCTATGAAAGGCTGACCACCTGGGTGAGGGCTCACTATCGGGAGCAACTCAGCCAGAAAGATCTGGCCGATCCGGAGCTGTTGACGGAAGTGCGACAAGCGCTGGATGAACTGACTGGCCTTCTGGGCCTGGGGTCGATCTACGATTTTCAGCGGTAGTTGAGGGGGCTTACTGGCTCGCAATGGAGTGTGTGAGCATGTCCATAGTGTGGCGAATCAGCGCTTCTGAAGGGATGTGCTCACTCTGGGTTGCTTCTGCCTGGCACAACATAATCACCCCGTGCAGTGCGCCCCTCAGATAGAGCGCTGTCTGCGCCGGAGACTGGATTCTTTCCCGGCTCATGGTGCCATCTTCCAGGCCCTTGTGAATGGCGGCCTCCATCAGTTTCATCAATTCGTTTTTTGAACACAGCATTTCCATTGCCTGTTCCTCTTCCGCTTCGGCCATGGCAGTGGACGCGTTGGTCAGTGCGGCAAAGTAATCCGGTTCGGCAATGTAGAACTGGTAGTAGGCATCGCCCATCGCACGAATCTGCGCCAGGCCGGTATCTGCGGTGCTGAGGGCGGCTTTGAAACGGTCCACAAGGCATTGTCCGGCCCGGAGCATGATGCCCCTGCGAATGGCCGCCTTATCTTTGAAGTATACGTACAGCAGCGCCCTGCTCAGGCTGGCGGTACGGGCGATGTCGTCCATGGATGTACGCTCATATCCCTTCTCGGAAAAGACTCGCTCTGCGGCATCCAGAATCGCATCGTACCTTGCCTGTTTCTCCCGCTCCCGGCGTGACCTCAGGGGTTCGTTCATGGCTGTTCCGGTTTCCTTAGGGGTGTGGCTGGGTGATATCTGGGTATGAATGAAAACCGATTATTGACAATTTGTCAAAGAGTGACATCATGTCGCAAAACAAAGGGGCGCTTCTGAAGGATCAGCAAGCCAACTATCAATCTGTTCAGGGAAAGGGGCTGTATCGTCATGTCTCCCGTCAAAGGTTATTTACCACTCACGTTCATGGGCCTGATGCTGGCCGTTTTGTCACTGTCGGGTTGCCGTGGCGGCACCTCTGAATCTGATGACCCCGGAGCTGTAACGGTTCGAGTTGCAGAGGTAACGGGCGGCCAGGTGGAGGAAATTCCACTGCGTTTTTCCGGTATTGTTCGCGCTGCCCAGCGTGCAACCCTGACCTTTCAGCTCAGCGGCACATTGAAAGAGCGGCCGGTAGAGCTGGGGCAGATGGTGAAGCCCGGAGATACTCTGGCCCGGCTGTATAACCCCGCCCTTGAGCCCGCCCGTGATTCGGCCGCTGCCAAACTGGAGGAACTGCGAACCCAGTTCGACCAGGCCCAGAGGGAGTGGGAACGCTCTGCCCGCCTGCATCAGCGTGGCGTGGTGTCTGAACAGAACCTGGAACAGATTGCCGCCCGCCGGGATTCACTCCGGGCCAGCATGGCCACGGCGGAAGCTTCGCTTGCCGAAGCCACACACCTGCTGGAAGAGAGTGTGTTGAAAGCGCCGTTTGGTGGTCAGGTTGAGGCCTTGCTGGTGGAGCGCGATGAATTTGTCTCGGCTGGCCAGCCGGTCATGCGGTTGTCGTCGCCGCTGGGTCGGGAGGTTGAAGTGCGGATGCCGGCGCATTTACTGAGCCATGTCCGGGTGGGGCTGGAATTGCCGGTGTGGCAGGTTCAGGACCGTAACCGCATGCCGGAAACCGGCACCATCATCGAAATCGCCCAGGGCAGCTCCATTCGCGGAGAGCTGCACCCGATGCTGGTCAGCTTGCCGCCCAATTCGCTGGCGGCTGGCGAGCCGGTGGAAGTGGGCATTACGCCGGTGCGAAAGTCAGCGGTGACTGTGCCCATGCTGGCCATCGTGCGGGATGCTACGGGCACCAGCGTTTTTCGGGTAACCGATGACGCTGCGCAGCGGGTACCGGTAAAGATCGACAGGGTTATCGGCGAGCGGGTGATGGTGCATCCTGGTGAGTTGAAACCAGGTGATCAGGTCGTATACGCGGGTATGACCCGACTGGTGGATGGCGACACTGTGGAGGTGCGCTGATGACTGGTCGCCTGCTCAATTATCAACGTCTGCTGGGTATGGTGGTTACCATGCTTTGCCTGTTGGGGCTGGCTGCTTATAGCACGATGCCTCGTCAGGAGGACCCGTCGTTCCCCTATCGGGCGGGTATGATCACGGTTAATTATCCGGGCGCCAGTGCCGAAGCCGTTGAACGCCTGGTTTTGCGGCCACTGACCGATGAGCTGCGCCAGGTCGAAGAACTCGATTACAGCCAGGGCACCGCGCGTACCGGTGTCGCTTTGGTCCGTATCAAATTGCGTGACCGAATCTACGAGACCGACCCCGCCTGGGACCGGGTGCGCCAGGCCATGGAACGGGCCCGGCGGGATTTTCCGGATGATGTCGGCCTGATGAGTCTGGACGACCGGCTGATCGACATTCCCGCTGTTGTGCTGGCCGTTGGCGGCTCCCATTCGGTGACCGAGTTGTCAGCAGTGGCTGAGCGCCTGAAACAGAACCTTTCGGATATTCCGGGCATTTCCCGTGTCGAGCTGGAGGGCGATGCCGACGAGCAGATTACCCTGGCTCTGGACGACTCGGCCCTGTTCCGGTTGGGTATTTCCCCGCAGCGGGTACTGGAAACCCTCGCCCAGCGTAACCAGACTACGCCCGGTGGTTTTGTGGTGGTGGATGGTAAGCGGCTGTCGGTACTGCCCAACTCCGAATTTACCGATATCGACGCCATGCGCGCCACGCCCATTGAGTTGCCCGACGGCTCACAGGTCCCCCTGGCGGCAGCGGCCGAAGTGTGGCGGGGCCCAGTTGAGCCCCGACAGCCTGAGACCTGGTTTGACGGCGAGCGTGTGGTGTTGCTGTCCATCATCATGGAAGAAGGCACCACCGACGCTATTCGCTTTGGTGAGCGGATCAGGGAGCGGCTGGACGAGGTAAGGGCCGATTTCGAGCCCTACGAGTTGCGGGAAATGTTCTTTCAGCCCGATAAAGTCTCCGAACGGTTAGACAACCTGGCGTGGAGTCTGGTGCTCTCGGTGCTGATCATTGTGGCAGTGGTGTTCACAGGCATGGGTATCCGAATGGGGCTCTTGGTGGCATCCATCCTGCCCATGGTGGCCCTGATCAGCGTTGGCCTTTACGACCTCGGTGGCGGTGTGCTGCACCAGATTGCCGTGATTGGTATGGTGATCTCGCTGGGCATACTGATCGACAATGCCATCGTGATTGTGGAGAACATTCAGGGCCATCTGGATGCCGGTATGCGGCGGCTGGACGCGTTGCGCCGGGCAGTGAGTGAACTGGCCGGGCCTCTTGGTGCGTCCACCGGTACCACCCTGGCAGCCTTTGCGCCATTGCTCATGGCGAAAGGTGGCGCGGCGGACTTCACGCGCGGTGTTCCGGTGATGATCATGCTCACCCTGTCGGTCAGTTACCTGTTGGCGGTTTCTGCGGTCCCCCTGTTGGCGGCGCGGTTCCTGAAGGCCCGGAAAAATGTCGGTAGCGACCGGCTGGTGGGTTTGGCCCGTTATCTGGGCGGGTTGGTTTACCGGAACCCGGGCCGGTTGATTACCTTTGGTGCGGTACTGGTGGTGGTCAGCCTGGGGATGACTCCGTTCATGGCTCAGCAGTTCTTCCCGAACGCTGACCGCCCGCGGGTAATTGTGGAAATGTATATGCCGGAGGGCACCGATCAGGCCCGCACGGCTGAAGTGGCTGCCGCCCTGGAACGGGCCATCCGCACGCAGCCAGAGGCTCTGGAAATTCATCGGTTTGTGGGTTTTACCGGCCCTTCTTTCTACTACAACCTGCAGCGTGCACCGCAATCGCCAAGCCGCGCTCGGCTGGTGGTTCGCACCCCTACGGTGGAGGACACAACGGGGCTGGTGAAATGGATCCGTAACGAAGTGGCGCAGAACCTCCCGGAACTGAGTGTCACCGCCGGCATACTTGGTCAGGGGCCACCTCGCCCGGCGCCGGTGGAAGTGCGCATCTATCACGCGGATGACGACACCCGGGCCAGAGCCACCGAACAGGTCTATTCGGTTCTGCGCCGGGTAAACGGCACCGTGGATGTGCGTCACGACCTGGATATCGGCGTGCCCAGCATTGCCATCAACGTGGACGACGCCACGGCGGCCCGGTACGGCCTGACCCGTGCAGACGTTGCCCAGAGCCTGTACGGCCAGAGCTTCGGCGCTGTGGCGGAACGTTACCGCCAGGAAGATGACCCGATCCCCATTGTGCTTCGGTCCCGGGAAGGTACTTCTTTATCCCTGTCACGGTTGCTCTCGGTCAACATTTACAACGCCCGTGGTGATGCCATTCCGCTGTCCGCGGTAGCGACTGTTGAAACCACCTGGGAGCCCGCAGCGCGTTACCTGCGCAATGGTGTGCGGGTGAATTCCGTCAGTGCCAACCTTGAGAAAGGCTATAGCTTCAGCCA
>DATGQY010000177.1:0-3641 GCA_035303925.1 Marinobacter sp.
CTGGATGCGGGAGTAGACGCCTACATCAGCGGTGAAATCTCAGAGCCGACGACCCACACAGCCCGCGAATGCGGCATCCACTATTTCGCAGCCGGTCACCACGCAACAGAGCGATACGGTGTGCAGGCACTCGGTGAAGCGTTAGCGAAAGCGTTCGGTGTGCAGCATCAGTTCATTGACTGCGATAACCCGGTTTAATAGTCCGGGGTAGTTCGTAATAGCGGATCCCAAGCCAGAACGACCAACTCAGGCCGGCCGCTTCTCTCCCTTGGCAAGCCCGTAATCTTCAGCCAGAGTGCCTTTATCCTCAGGGTCGGCCTTGGGTGCATAATCCCGAGGTGGCTCGGCAGGTTCCTTTTCAGAGTGCTCGAGGCGCCCGGAGGCATCCTGCCCAAGTTCTTCCAGCCAGTCCTCATCATTACAAAGACGATTCGCTCCCCGCGCCATATGTTGATTCACATCGCGGTAGGCATCGTTGAACCGACGCAGCAAATGTGCGGACTCCATGAAATGCTCGTTCACTTGAGCCTGATAGCGAGTAAACTCACCACGCAACTCATCAACCTGCTGCTCAGCCCGGCGTTGCCGTAAAGAAGCTCCCTGGCCAGAACGGCCAACCAGAACCCCGATAATAATGCCAACCACCAGCGCGGCAATCGCCGCCAGAATCAGGTTCGTCATATAACAATCGTCCTTTCAGTACATGCGAGTGAGCCAAACCTCATTAAAGGAGTATAACTCCCCGAACCACTTGCGCCCATGCCGAAACACTGCGCCAATCGTCGTATTGCCCCGAAGCCCTTGCGGCGTGGCGAAAAATCGCAAAATAAGCGACAATACCGCGCCCCAAAATCCAACCAGATGGCAGGAAAACCCTGATGACAGAAGCCGTGTCTACCGACGCCGTTGCGACCCTGACTCCTTGGCAGCGTTACCAGAAGGATCTTGAACGCCCGGATTTTCACAAGGACCCGGCTCAGGAAGATGCCGTTCGGCGCCTGCAAGCACTGTACGACAAACTGGTAGAAGCTGAAAGTGAGCGGCCTAAAGGCCTCGCCAAACTGCGCCGTAAGCTGAAAAAAGGCCGGGAAGAGCCGGTGAAGGGACTGTACTTCTGGGGTGGCGTAGGGCGGGGTAAAACCTACCTGATGGACACATTCTATGAATCCCTGCCGTTCGACCGCAAGATGCGAGTGCATTTCCATCGATTCATGCAGCGGGTGCATAACGAGCTCAAAAAACTGAAAGGTGAGAAAAACCCGCTGGAAATGGTGGCCAAGACCTTCGCCGATGAAACCCGGGTTATCTGCTTCGACGAGTTTTTTGTGTCTGACATAGGTGATGCCATGATCCTGGCCACCCTTATGGAGGGGCTGTTCAGTCGCGGTGTCACTCTGGTCTGCACGTCGAACATTGTGCCTGACGGCCTTTACAAAGACGGCCTGCAGCGCGCTCGCTTCTTGCCGGCAATTGAGCTGGTTAAAAAGTACACCGATGTCGTCAACGTCGATGGCGGCGTGGATTACCGTTTGCGCACCCTCGAACAGGCCGAGCTCTACCACTGCCCACTGGACGACCAGGCTGACAGCAGCCTGCGCACCAGTTTTGATGCTCTGGCGGTTGAAGCGGGTAAACACAGCAAGACCATGGAGATCAACGGCCGGAAGATCCCCGCCCAGGCCCATGCCGATGACGTGGTCTGGTTTGATTTTCTCGATGTGTGTGACGGCCCGCGCAGCCAGAACGACTACATTGAAATGGCCCGGCAGTTTCACGCCATTATTATCAGTAACGTTCCGGTCATGGGCAGTGAGAAAGACGATCAGGCCCGTCGTTTCATCAATATGATTGACGAATTTTACGACCGTAACGTCAAAGTCATCATGTCCGCCGCAGCTCCTATTACGGAACTCTACTCCGGCGGCCGGCTGAATTTCGAATTCGAGCGCACCGAATCCCGGTTGCTGGAAATGCAATCCCGGGAATATCTCGAAGCGCCACACAAACCATAAAATCAAACAGAGAGATCACACTATGAGCCACGATAACGTTGTTATTGTAAGCGGTGTACGAACCCCCATGGGTGGATTCATGGGCAGTCTTGCTCCGGTTTCGGCACCTGAACTCGGCGCTATTTCAATTGCCGAGGCGGTCAAGCGGGCGGGTCTTCAGCCTACAGATATCCAGGAAGTTATTATGGGTAACGTACTGCCTGCTGGCCTGAAGCAGGGCCCCGCACGGCAGGCTATGCGCAAAGCCGGCTTGCCGGACAGCACTGGTGCGACGACCATCAACAAACTTTGTGGTTCCGGTATGAAAGCGACCATGTTCGCGCACGACCTGATCAAAGCGGGCAGCAACGACATCATGGTCGCTGGCGGTATGGAAAGCATGTCTAACGCTCCCCACATTCTGATGGGTGCGCGCCAGGGTTATCGTATGGGGCCGGGCCAGGCACCTCAGGATCACATGTTCCTGGATGGTCTTGAAGATGCGGAAACCGGCCGTTTGATGGGGTCGTTTGCCCAGGAAGTGGCCGATAAGAAAGGTTACACACGTGAAGAAATGGATGAGTATGCCATTACATCCCTGAAGCGTGCGAAGAAGGCTATTGAAGATGGCCTTCTGAAGGATGAAATCATTCCGGTAACCGTGAAAACCCGCAAAGGGGACGTGCTGGTCGAAGACGACGAGCAGCCCCACAACGCTAACATCGAAAAGATCCCGACGTTGCGCCCTGCATTCGCAAAAGACGGCACCGTAACCGCTGCCAATGCCTCGTCTATCTCGGACGGTGCGTCTGCGTTGGTACTGATGCGCGAATCTGAGGCCGAAAAACGTGGCCTCAAGCCGCTGGCCCGAATCGTTGCCCACAGTACTCAGTCCCAGCACCCGAGTGAATTCACATGTGCCCCGGTTGGTGCGATCGAGACGCTGTTTGAGAAAACTGGCTGGAGTAGGGACGACGTCGACCTTTACGAAATCAACGAAGCGTTTGCGATGGTCGCCATGATGCCTATTAAGGAGCTGGGCCTCGACCCGGAGAAAGTGAACATCCATGGCGGCGCCTGCGCTCAGGGCCACCCGGTAGGTTCCACCGGATCACGCCTGCTGGTTACGCTGATGTATGCGTTGCAGCGTTACGGTAAGAAAAAGGGTGTTGCTGCGCTGTGTATTGGTGGTGGTGAAGCGACGGCCATGGCGATTGAAATGCTTTGATCTCCCGGGCCCAAGCTCCTGTCTTGGGCCCTTAAAAGCCCCCTGAACCGTAACAATCCCAAAGTGGTTGCATCCCGGAATCTTGTCTATAGTGAGGAGGTGCGAGAACACCGGCTAGCAGAGAGTGATAGCAAAATCATACTTTTGACTGATCAAAGCCGTCAAAGGCCTTAGCTATAGTGCAATCATCACGGCACTGTATTCATAGCCGCAGAACACCAAACAACAGAACAACCGAGCAGCGACTCAGAACAACAACGGAGTAGCCTTCCAATGACAAGAAAAACTCAACCCTGGCAGCGTTGGACCAAGTTACCGCTTGCCGTCGCCATCGCCGCCGGCGTATCCAGTCCGGCTTTTGCTGTTTCGTTTCCCTTGGGGGATGCTGGGCAGGCCCAATTCAATACCACGCTTTCAGCGGG
>DATGQY010000178.1:0-15142 GCA_035303925.1 Marinobacter sp.
CGGTTCATGAAGTGCTGGAAACTCTGGGGCCTGTGTTGGTGAAGTACCCCGAGTTCGCCGACAAGAAGATCATCCAGCGCATCTGCGAACCAGAGCGCCAGATCATCTTCCGGGTGCCCTGGCAGGACGACAGCGGCGAGATCCACATCAACCGCGCCTTCCGTGTTGAATTCAACAGCGCCTTGGGTCCCTATAAAGGCGGCATGCGTTTCCACCCGTCCGTTTACCTGGGCATCATCAAGTTCCTGGGCTTCGAGCAGATCTTCAAGAACGCCCTGACCGGCCTGCCTATTGGCGGCGGTAAAGGCGGCAGCGATTTCGATCCGAAGGGCAAATCTGACGACGAAATCATGCGCTTCTGCCAGAGCATGATGACCGAACTGTACCGCCACCTGGGCGAGTACACAGACGTCCCGGCCGGTGACATCGGCGTTGGTGGCCGTGAAATCGGTTACATGTTTGGCCAGTACAAGCGCATCACCAACCGTTACGAGTCCGGCGTATTCACCGGCAAGGGCCTGGACTGGGGCGGCAGCCGCGCCCGTACCGAAGCAACCGGCTACGGTACCGTGTTCTTCACCCAGGAAATGCTGAAAGCCCGCGGCGACTCGCTCGACGGCAAGACCGTTGTGGTTTCCGGCTCCGGCAACGTGGCCATCTACGCCATTGAAAAGGCACACCAGCTTGGTGCCAAGGTGATCGCCTGCTCTGACTCCCAGGGCATGATCGTGGACGAGCAGGGCATCGACCTGCAGACTCTCAAGCGCATCAAAGAGGTGGAACGTCGCCGCATCAGTGCCTACACTGAATTCCACAAACACGCCAAGTACGTGGAAGACGGCAACATCTGGACCGTACCGTGCGACGTGGCTCTGCCCTGTGCAACCCAGAACGAGCTCAATGGCAGCGACGCCAAGACTCTGGTCGAAAACGGTTGTATCGCGGTCGCGGAAGGCGCCAACATGCCGACCACACCGGAAGGCATCATCCTGTTCCAGGACGCCAAAATTGCCTACGGCCCGGGTAAAGCCGCCAACGCCGGTGGTGTCGCCACCTCCGCACTGGAAATGCAGCAGAACGCCTGCCGTGACACCTGGACCTTCGATTACACCCAGAAGCGTCTTGAGGAAATCATGATCGAAATCCACAAGAACTGTTTCGAAACCGCAGCCGAGTTCGGCTCCGAAGGCAATTACGTGGTAGGTGCCAACATCAATGGCTTCCTGCGCGTTGCCAGGGCTATGAACGCCATGGGCGTGATCTGATCCGGCCATGACTGGCCAGGAGCCTCTTCAGTCCTCAGACCGGGTTTCCACCGGGCTGGCCGGACTGGACGAGGTTCTTGATGGCCTTCGAATCGGCGATAACGTTGTCTGGCGGGTATCCGACCTCAATGATTATCGCCGCTTCGTCCTTCCTTTTGTGGATGCTGCCGCTGAATCCGGCCGGCAAATAATCTACCTTCGCTTCGGCGAACACCCTCCCATTATCGAGCAACACCCCGCGGTTCGAACCATCGCAATCGATGCCCTCGGCGGCTTCGAAAGCTTTACCAGCCGTGTCTGGCATTTGATCGAACAACATGGTCGTGGTGCATTCTATGTCTGCGACAGCCTGAGCGAACTGCTCAACGCCTGGGCCACTGACGCTATGGTCGGTAACTTCTTCCGGGTGGTGTGCCCGTTTCTGTTCGAACTCGACACTGTGGCCTGGTTTGCTCTTAACCCGGCCCGCCACTCCCGGATGACCCTGGACCGCATTCGCCAGACCACGCAGGTGATGCTGGATGCCCGCCGACAGGGTGACGATGTGCAGATTCATCCCATCAAGGCCTGGCGCCGGCAATCACCCACCATGTTCCTGCCCCACAGGGAACAGGACGGTCAGTTTCAGCCCATTACCGACAGCAGCGATGCCACCCGCTTACAGGCCAGCCTGGAGCTGGAAAGCCTGCACCGCCAGCCGCTGCTGGATTATTGGGACCGACTGTTCCAGGATGCCAGCCGGGCTCTGTCAGAACAGAACGAAGCCGGTATCGCCGACCTGAAAGAACAGGTGCTTCAGGTTCTGATCAGCCGGGACCCCCGGATACTGGACCTTGCCCGGCGTTATCTGTCACTGGAGGACCTCCTGGCCATCCGCAGCCGGATGGTTGGCAGCGGCTACATTGGCGGCAAAGCCACCGGCATGTTGATCGCCCGGAATATTTTGCTGAACGACGCACCGGACCTCTGGCAAGTGAACCTTGAGCCACACGACTCCAGCTACCTGGGCACCGATTCCTACTACGCCTTTCTGGTGCACAACGGGCTTTGGCCGGCAATCATGCGCCAGCGGTCCGGCGCTGGCTATCTTGCCGAAGCCCCGGCCCTGAAGGCGGGCATACTGAGCGGCGAGTTCCCCCTGGAAGTCCGGGCGGAACTGGAGCGCCTGCTCGACCACTATGGCCAATACCCTATTCTGGTGCGCTCATCGAGCCTGCAGGAGGACGGTTTCGGCAACGCATTTGCCGGCAAATACGACAGCGTGTTTCTGGTGAACCAGGGCGCACCGGAACAGCGACTGAAGGCCCTGGAAGACGCCATTCGCCAAGTCTATGCCTCATCCATGAGTGAAGACGCTCTGGTGTACCGCAAACAGCGCGGCCTGGACCAGCGGGAAGAGCCCATGGCCCTGTTGATCCAGCGGGTGAACGGCCGCTTTCACAATCAGTACTACTTGCCCGATGCCGCCGGCGTGGGCGTATCCCGTAACACCTTTGCCTGGGATACCGGAATGGATCCGGAGGCCGGCATGGTACGCCTGGTCATGGGCCTGGGCACCCGGGCGGTTGACCGGATCGAAGGCGACCATGCCTGCGTAATGGCGCTGGACCACCCCACCCGCCAGCCCTTCCGCAATCAGGATGAAAGCTACCGTTTTTCGCAGCACCTGGTTGACCTGCTGGACCTGGAAACCGGCGCACTCGAAACCCGCCCCCTGAGTCAGGTGCTGGAATCCACCCGGGATCTTCCCATGCCGCACCTGGCCGAGGTAGACCGGTCAGCCAGTGCCCGGGCAGAGCAAATAGGCCTCAAAGGCCCGGTCTGGCGCCTGACGTTCCGCCCTCTGGTGCAGCGCAGCTCATTCATTGCCCGGCTGGCCAATCTTCTGAAAACCCTGGAGTCCGGCTACCAGCACCCGGTGGACGTTGAATTCACCGTGCACCTGAATGACCAGGGCGAGCCGTCGTTCAACCTGGTTCAGTGCCGCCCGCTGGCCACCATTGGTGAAACCGGCCCGGTACAGATTCCGGAAGCCATTGCCGAACAAAAGTTGCTGTTTCGCACCCAGGGGCATTTCATGGGCGGCAATATCAACCTGGCCATAGAGCGCGTGATACGTGTCGATGCCTCGGTTTACGCCAACCTGACCACCAGCCAGCGTTATGACGTTGCCCGGGTGGTGGGCGAAACCGTGCGCGCCAGCAGGGTACCGACCCTGCTGATCGGTCCGGGCCGGTGGGGCACCAGCAGCCCGGATCTGGGCGTACCGGTTCGTTTCTCGGATATTGCCGGCGTGGCGGCTCTGGTGGAAGTGTCAGAGAAGTCGGGCGAGATGGTGCCGGACCTCTCCTACGGTTCACACTTCTTCCAGGACCTGGTGGAAACCGGCATTGCCTACGCAGCGCTGTTCCCGGAGACCAGTCAGTGCCAGTATCGCCCGGATCACCTGGGGCAGAACCCGGTCAGGCCCCGCCTGTCCGCGAGCCCGGAAACGGCTGTTCAGGTTCACGACTTCACCGGTCACCACCTGCAATTGACCGGCGATGTCGTCCGTCAGCAACTGGTCTGTTACTTCACCGATTGATTCCCGACAAACCGTCGCATTTTTTCGAGCTGCAGGCATCTCCAGGCTGCTAGAATGCCGCTATGGAATGGCTCACATACTCCCAAACCGGCTTACGCCAGGCTGCCCGCTACCTGCTCGGCATGCGACTGGCCATTATCACCACTCAACTGGTGGCCATCGCTGTTGCAGAATCGATGATCACCCTGGCCCACCGTGCCGAAGCGCTGCTTCTGGGGCTGTTCTATGCCATTCTGGCCACACTCGGCTGGCTCTGGTTCAACCGTCGCCCGCCAAAATCCTCCCTGCCGGTCAGCCTGACCCTGGCGGCGGACCTGTTGCTGATCGGCTGGTGGCTGTTTCTCACCGGCGGCTACACCAACCCTCTAGTCTCGATCCTGCTGCTACCCATTGCTGTTGCCATCATTCTCGTGCCCACCCGCCAGAGCATCGGGCTCACGCTTGCCGGCATTGCCGTTTATACCGCTCTGGTACTCTGGCCGACCCCCGTTACCCATGATCATCACGGCGGCGACCTGGCGCAGTTGCACCTGGTGGGCATGTGGGTCACCTTCGCCCTGACTGCCGGCATTCTGCTACTGGTTGTCGGCACCCTGGCCAGGCGACTCCGGCACCAGCAAAGCCAATTATCCGAGTTCAGGGAAAACCGGTTACGGGACGAGCAGGTCATCGCACTGGGATTGTCGGCAGCAGCTGTGGCACACCGGCTGGGCACGCCCCTGAACACCATGACCCTGCTGCTCGATGAAATCCGTTCAAACACCGCAGGTCAGGCCGCTCCGGACCTGGAGGACGATCTTGAACTGATGAGTCAGCAGGTCAAACTCTGCAGCGGCCATCTGCAACAATTGACCAAAGCTGCGGTCGAAGCAAAAACCGCGCAACTGGAAACCCTGACCGTCCGGGACTGGCTGACCCGGTTAAGGGAGTCCGCCACGCTCTTGTGGCCATCCGGCCCGGTGCAATGGGCGAAAGACCACCCGGACGCCAGAGTGGCGGTCGACGCCACTCTGGACCAGGCCGTGCTGAACCTGCTGGCAAACGCGCTGACTGCCAGCCCCCACTGGGTGGCCGTCAGCAGCCGGCTGACCGGCACTGGGCGAGTGGAAATCGTAGTCGAAGACCATGGAGATGGCCTGGAAGCAGCCATGCTGGGGGCTCCCGGCGAAGACATCGTCGATTCCCGAAACGGTCTGGGCGTGGGCCTGTTTCTATCCAATGCCACCATTCAGCGGCTGGGCGGAAACCTGAAAGCCACGACCAGTGAATCAGGGACCACCATGATGATCGACCTACCGATTGCAGTTAGTGAAAGCACCGAGGGCTAGTGAGATGTCAGCACAGGAACAGTGGTTACTGGTGGATGATGACCCGGCCTTCCTGCAGGTTCTGGCTCGCTCACTGGCCCGCAATGGTATCGAGGCCATCACCGCGACTGACCACGACAGCGCGCTGAATGCGATTGACGCACACAACTTCAGCCGATGCGTGCTTGACCTCAACCTGGCCGGCGAAAGCGGCCTGCAGCTGCTGCCCGAACTGCTGGACAGCGCCCCGGATCTCGACATCCTGGTACTGACCGGATACGGCAGCATTGCCACAGCGGTTGAGGCCATGCGCCGGGGCGCGGTGAACTATCTGTGCAAGCCGGTCACGGTACAGCAACTGATCAACGGTTTCGAACCATTGGAAGCGCCACCGGAGCTTCGCCCCGAGCCCCCCTCTGTCGAAGAAATGGAGTGGGAACACATCCAGCGGATACTGAACGAACACGATGGCAATATTTCTGCCACCGCTCGTGCGCTCAACATGCACCGCCGAACCCTTCAGCGGAAGCTTCAGAAGCACTCCCGCTGGCGTTAGCCGTACCGGACAAACCTCAACGATACCGGCGCTGATCCAGGGTACTCAGGCGGTCCGGGTGAAACACCATCAACCCGGTCACAAAGGCCCCGTTGATAAACCCCTCCGGAATCATGAACAGCGGCAGGTAACGCAGGTAGTCGTGCACCAGTTCGTCAAAACGGTAAGCACCACTGGTCCACAGCATCAGGCACATCGCAACGCCAGCCACCGCAACGGCTATTCCGGCGCCGAAGAAACCACAAAAGAAGATATAGGCAAAGAAATTACGGAAGTTACGCCGGCGTTCCCAGAGCATAATGGCGTGGCTGACCAGGGCCGGCACCATTACCGTAATCAGGCCATTGGCCGCGAACATTATTAACGGCTCGCGGCCGGTAATCACGGTAATCACCAGCGCCAGCAAGCCGCTGAGCACAGCCAGTGCCCAGCCCAGCATCAGGGTGATCACCGTCATTCCAAACACGTGGATGGCCAGGCCAGGCGAAATACCGGCCCGCAACTGCCAGACAAATCCCAGGGCCACCGCTGCCCCGAAGAAGGAATGCTGAACCGCGTTGTCGTTCCGGAAGTCCCGCCAGTCTACCGAGCGCAGTGCGGCAATCAGAACCAGCACGAACACAACCGCAGTAAACAGCCACTGGCTGGTGGGTAACAGGTTCTCGGTCATTCCCATCTCAAGTCACCGGTTCGCATAGGCAAGGGAGTGTAGAGGCAGTTTTTACACATACCCCCGCACCGGTCAATGGGATCACATGGTGCAAGTCACGCCAACGCCCCGCGGAAGGTAAGCACGCGCCAGGCTTCATAGGTGCTCAGGTGCACCTGGCCACCCAGATGCTGGAGAAACTCGGTGTCCTTCAAGCGGTCCATGACCGGCCCCTTGACCTCTGACAGGTGCAACCGCACGCCGGCATCCCGCAGCCGTTCATTGATCGTTTCCAGGCTCTCCAGCGCCGAGGCATCCACCAGGTTCACGGCCGGGCAAACCAGCACCAGATCCGTCAGTTCCGGCTCCCGGGTGATCAGGTCCATCACGGTTTCTTCCAGGAACCGGGCATTGGCAAAGTACAGGCTTTCATCGACCCGCAGAAAGGTGACTTTCGGGCATAGCTCCACGTCGTGCCGCAGGACGTTCCGGAAGTGCTCGGTGCCCGGCACCCGGCCAACAACCGCGCAATGGGGACGGCTGGTGCGGTACAGAAACAGACCGATGGACAGGGCCACACCGGCAATGATGCCCGCCTCAACACTGTGCACCAGCGTCAATAGGATGGTTGCCAGCATGGCGCCGAAATCGGTGCGCGAATAGCGGAAGGTTCGTCCCAGCGCAGGCAGATCAATCAGGGTTGCGACCGCCACAATAATGGTCGCCGCCAGAGTCGCCTGGGGCAGCCAGGCGATAACCGGGGTCAGGAACAGCGTCGCCAGGGCAATGCCGACCGCCGTGTAGGCGCCAGCCGCAGGGGTTTCTGCACCGGCATCAAAGTTCACGACCGAGCGGGAGAAACCACCTGTGACCGGCATGCCGCCAGAAAAGCCCGAGCTTAAGTTGGCAGTTCCCAGGCCAATCAGCTCCTGGTCGGGATCAATACGCTGGCGCCGCTTGGCCGCTAGCGTCTGGCCCACGGAAACGGATTCGACAAAGCCCACCACACTGATCAACAGGGCGCTGACCGCCAGTTGGGACCAGAGCGCCGGATCCAGGCTCGGCATGGTGAACGACGGCAAGCCCGATGGCACTGTGCCTACCAGCTTCACCCCCTGCTCATCCAGCCGCAACGCCCAGGCCACCAGCGTAGTCGCCAGTACCGCCAGGATGGGCGCGGTTTTGGTGAGGATATCCGCCGCCCGGGCGGCCAGGCCGAGCTTTCTCAGCAGCGGCTTCAGATAGCGCCTGGACCACAGCAGAAAAAGCAGTGCGCCCCCGCCCACCAACAGCGTCGGCAGGTTGGTGTCGTTTAGCGATTCCGCCAGCGAACGGCCAATATCCAGCAGGTTGTGCCCCGAGGACTGGACACCAAAAAGGTGCTTGAGCTGGCTGGTCGCGATGACTATGCCTGATGCTGTAATAAAGCCGGAGATCACCGGGTGGCTGAGGAAATTTGCCAGAAAGCCCAGCTTCATTACGCCCATGATCGTGAGCATCAGGCCCGACATGACAGCAATCAGAACCGCGCCGGCAAGGTAAGCCGAAGTGCCAATCTCCGCCAACGGCGCCAGGGCCGCGGCGGTCATCAGTGACACAACGGCCACGGGGCCCACAGAAAGCGTTCGGCTGGTGCCGAACAGGGCATACACCACCAGAGGCAGGATGCTGGCATACAGCCCGACCTGCGCTGGCAGGCCTGCCAGCAAAGCGTAGGCGAGCGACTGGGGGATCAGCATGACGGTCACGATAACCGCCGCGATCAGATCACTGGTGGCTTGATCGCGGCTGTATTGTGGCGCCCACTGCAGAACGGGCAGATAGCGTTTCAGGCTCATACCCGACTCAGAACAGGTTAACCGGAACTTTCAGGTACACCTGTCCGTTATCGTCAGCGGGGGGCATATGACCTGCCCGCATGTTGACCTGAACCGACGGCAGAATCAGCCTGGGCATATCCAGGGAGGCATCACGCTCGGTGCGCATGGCCACGAACTCGTCCTCTGAAATCCCTTCGTGAACGTGCACATTGGCTTTGCGCTGTTCTGCCACAGTGGTCATATGATGATACTCGTCCCGCCCCGGCGCCTTGTAGTCATGGCACAGGAATACCCGGGTCTCCGCCGGCAAGCTCAGCACCTTCTGGATGGACCGGTACAGCGTGCGGGCATCGCCGCCCGGGAAATCGCAACGGGCGGTGCCGTAGTCCGGCATGAACAGGGTGTCGCCAACAAAGGCGGCATTCCCGATCACGTATGTCAGGCAGGCTGGCGTGTGGCCCGGCGTGTGCAAAACCCGGCCTTCCAGATTGCCGATGGTGAAGGTGTCGCCTTCCTCAAACAGGCGGTCAAACTGGCTGCCGTCCCGAGCAAACTCGGTGCCAGCATTGAAGGCCTTGCCAAAGATTTCCTGGACATCCGTAATCCGGGCGCCAATTCCGGTCTTGCCGCCAAGCCGTTCATGGAGATACGGCGCCGCCGACAGGTGGTCTGCATGGACGTGGGTTTCCATGATCCACTCAACGGTAAGGTTGTGGTCACGAACATACTGGATGATCTCGTCAGCCGAGCGCACATCGGTGCGGCCAGCGGCATAATCGAAATCCAGAACGGAATCCAGAATGGCGCAGGCCTGGCTGTGCGGATCACGAACCACGTAGCTGAAGGTATTCGTGGGTTCATCAAAAAAATGCTGGACGACGGGCTGGCTCATGGTAATCACCTCTGATCTCGCCTGATCTCGAATTTAGTTCTAAGAATATACCAGATGGATATATGAGGTGAAATTCTGTTTTCTTATATGCGTGATAATCCATGACCATCGACCAGGCAATCCCGCCCACCCTGCTTCGCAAGGTAGAGGCGGTGATCGGCCTGATCAATCATCAGGTCCGGCGTCACTGGTTGTCCGCTCAGTTCCTCCACGCCGATCACGCCGGCGCTGGCAGTCAGCGACACGGAATGACCGTTGTAGATAAACGCCTCCTGCCGGACCGCCTCCAGAACCCGCATGACCAGGGGCTTTACACCCGCCGGCTCCACCCCGACAAAAACCACCAGGAACTCTTCACCGCCAAACCGTGAAATGACATCGGTGGTACGGGTCTGCTGCTGGAGAATTGCCGCAAACTTCTGAAGAATATAGTCACCGCCCAGATGGCCAATGGAATCATTGATCTGCTTGAAATGGTCGATATCAATCATCGCCAAGGCAAAACGCTCGCCCTGGCGGTTGCTTGTGGCCAACAACTCGTCCAACCGGGGCATCAGATACCGGCGATTATGCAACCCGGTCAGCGGGTCACGAATGGACTGATTGAGCAGCTCCTCCTCAAGCCGATGCCGCTCCAGTGCGCCGGACAACAGGCCGGATACAATGATCAGCAGGTCTGCCTGATCGGTGCGCCAGTCTCGCTTTCTCAGGGAATCCACACCGAAGAACCCGGTTACCTTCCCGCGAATCCGTATTGGCACGCAAAACATTGAGCACACGCCCTGCTCTTGCAGCAGGGTGCGCTCCAGAACCGCCTCTTCCAGGAGACGGTCTACGTTCTCAACAAACACCACCTGATTTCGCTCAACCATTCCGTCTATCTGTTTGCGCCACCAGTAAAACTCATCAATTTCGACACTCTGCTGGGTATCCCTGAGTTCAGGCACACCATCGGCGCACCATTCGTGGGTATTGGTCATGAGGGAGTAGTCATCGGAAAAGGCATAAAGGTACGACCGGTCAACCTGGAAAAACTGACTGATCGACCGCAGCAGCTCTTCGATGCATTCGTCGATGGTGCCAAACCCCAGATTGATAAACTCGGCAGAGAGCCGGGCGATGAGGTTCTGGAATCCGGCCTGAAAGGAAAACTCCGCCTCGCTGTTCCTGAGACTCTGTTCCAGTAGCTTGTAGTGTTGAATGTCGTGGAACTGACCGTACCAGAGCGTGCTGCCATCCGCCTGGCGCTCTGGCTCGGAATGCGCTTCAAACCAATGAAACTCACCGCTTTTCAGCTTGAGCCTGGCCTGATAGATCCAGGGTTTAAGAGTTCTTGCCGATTCCAGGATGCTGGCACCGACACCGGACGCATCGTCCGGATGAATCACTGAAAACACGACATCGGCGTTTTCATTCAGGCGAGCTGCGGCAACACCAAAAAGCGACTGGATCTGGTCGCTGACATAGGGATAACAGTGAGATTTGCCGTCAGCACTCAGCCAGTAAGTGAACAGAACACCGGGCACCCCTGACGCGAGTTTTTCGAAAAAATCGGGGGGCCTGGCACTGTGCGGCCCACCCTTTGACTTGCTCACCATTAACCGCAGCTCTCCCTGAAAGCGCCATTTGCGCTTCTTGAGGAAAGTGTAGTCCACCAAACCCCATGCGGCTAACTGCCCGCACTTGTTTCAGAGGCTGCCCAGCAGCGCTTCAGCCTCGCGCTTACGTCCGGCATCGGCCACCTCGCGGCCGGGACGACCGGGCGCCATGAGGACCTTCTGCAAATAAGCCCTGGCCCGCTCAGGCTGGCCCTGATCGATCAGGTAATCCGCGAAAAAATAATTGGCATCGATACCCTCCGGGTTGATCGCCAGTGCCTTCTGCAGGTAGCTGAGCGCCTTGTCATCATCGCCAAAGCCCAGGGGCCAGCCCGGCACCTGATAGTACAGGCTACCCAGCGAGGTGTAGGCGGAACCGTCCAGCGCATTCGCATCAAGCTCCAGTGCCGCTTCCAGGGACTTCCGCGCCCGCTTCACCAGCCCCAGCGCGCCCAGGCCTCCTTTGGCGCCGGCATAGGTGCTCAATACAATACCCTGCCAGATCAACGGCTCTGCCTGGTCCGGATAACGGCCGACAAAGGCTTCCGATTCTGTAGCCAGCGCCTCGAAGGCCTTTTCTTTGTCTTGCTCGGACAACTGATACTGGATCTCGGCCCAGCGCTGCTGAATGCCTACAAGCTCGGTCTGCAGATCGGCCGCCCACGAGGGCATAGCCAACAACCAGGCCATCGCTATGACTGTCCACTTCATGACACCACTCCCGAATTCAGAAAACGCCGGATCACCGGCAATTGTTTCAACATGGCTTTGTCCACTATCTTTGGCAGGATGCCATTGATCACCACGAAGAGTTTTTCCGGCCAGCCCAGGAAGCGCCGGCGCTCATCCCTGGCCATTGCGTCGAGGATTTCCGCCGCCACCGTTTCCGGCGCATCCATGGCATTTCCCAGTGCCCGGTTCAGCTCGTTCACCTCAGCCGGGTTCATCGCCGTTGCGGTGGCTCTGGGCGCCACATAGATCACCTGCAATGAGGTATCGGCCAACTCCCGGCGTAGGGCTTCGGTAAAGCCGCGCAGGCCGAACTTGCTCGCACAGTAGGCGGTGTATCCCGGGAAACCGATGCTGCCGAAGGTTGACCCGACAAACACCAGAGCGCCCACGCCCGCCCTACGGAAGCGCGGCACAAAATGCCGGGCCACCAGCAGGGCAGAACGCAGATTGACCTGAAGCTGGGCATCCAGATCACTGACCGGCATCGCCTCCAGCGCCGCAAAACGGTTCTGGCCGGCGCAGTGGATAACCCCGTCGATATCGGGATAGACCTCGCTCAGCTGCTGCAACTGAGCATCCAGTTCCGGGCTGGCCAGATCGAGATGCACCGGCAACACCCCCTGACGACGCTCCAGCCGTTCGAGATGGCGGGTGGCCACGATGACACGGGCTCCGCCCTGCACCAGCGGCTCAATCAGCGCCTGGCCGATGCCGCCAGTGCCGCCGAGCAATAAAAAGGTGCGGTCATGCAGCAACATGGTTTTGCTCCTTGCGCCTGGCCAGTAACGGAATGCTGTGCAGCATGTCGCCGTACAGGCGGTAGACCATCCGGGCTGAGTCGATAATGGCCTGCTGGTCGTCCGGATCGGTGATGCTGTTCATCAGGCTGCGGAAGAACTCGAAGTGATCCTGATCCAGAGCGCCGTGGGAATAGAGATAGCTGAAGGCCTGGTTGGGCAACCCCAACTGCTTCTGAATGGCTTCACCGAGGGGTGTGGCCAGTTCCACGGAAGTGCCTTCCAGCACCTGGACCATGCCGAAAAATGCGGCCGGGTTGCCACGATGAATACGGTCATACAGATAGGCCACCATCAGCTCGATGGCGCTGTCTGGCTGGCCATGGCGAATGGCTTCCTTGTCTTCACCGCAGGCGGCCAGATCATTCAGAATCCACTCGTGGTGGCCGTATTCTTCTTCAATGTATTCCACCAGCGCCTTACGAACGAACTCGAGACGTTCCGGCAGCCGGCCACCACAGGCCATCATCAGCGGAACGGTGTGTTTTACATGATGGTAGGCCTGGGTCAGAAACCAGGTGTAGCCTTCGAGACTGAAGCGGCCATCGCGGATGGCTTCAACCACCGGGGCGTTGGTCACATGGGCGCGGGCTTCTGCGGTTTCGGATTGCAGTCGGTCAAAAAATGCCATATCGGATGCTCCTGGCGTTACATTATCGGAGTGATGATCCGGGGAAACTGGTGCGGCCCCGGCGGGATTCATGAACAGGGGAAAGGCTTCCGCCATCAGCATCGGCAAGTCAGCCTGTATTTGATGGCGAACGGGACGGCCGTTGGCGGTGATGTGGCCCTCGGCCTGCGTCAGTGGTTGCCGGCGGATATACACGGCTTCGAGCCTGGCATAATCCGGCAAGCGGGCATTCAACTCAGCCAGGTCCGCACGCAGGTGGTCCGGCGCTCGGCCATCACGGATCACCAGCAGAGCGCAGGGTTGCGGTTCACCATCCCCGAACACCACCGCCTGAGCAGCGCCCAGCGCCTGAATCAGCTCGCTTTCGAGCCATTCCGGGCTGATATTGCGGCCAAAACTGGTAATCAGCAGATTCTTTGCACGCCCATTCACTGTCAGGTAACCGTCCGGGCTGATGACTCCAAGGTCTCCGGTGTCCAGCCAACCATCGGCCTGAGGCTCGTCACCCAGATAACCCAGGAAGGTGTTGCCGCGCACCAGGATACGGCGCTGATCATCCACCCGAACCTGCACATGGGACAGCGGCTGGCCCACCGTGCCTTCGCCCTCCGCACCCGGCACATTCAACGCCACTACCGAACCGCACTCCGACAAGCCATAACCTTCGTACAGCGGCAGGCCCGCCCCACGAGCTCTTGCCAGCAGATCTGGCGATACCCGGCCGCCGCCGACCGCCAGAAAACGCAAAGCCTCGGTAGTGAGCATGCCCTGCTCGGCCGCCCTGAGTAGGGCCATGGCCAGTTCCGGCACCAGAATGATTGAGTGCGGTTGATGACGGTTAATCCCCGCCACCAGCTGACTCATATCCAGCCCGCTGCTGCCGGTCATGCCCAGGGTTTGCAGCGGGGCCACCGTGACGGTCGCGCCCATCAGCAGGGGCAGATAAACGCCGGCAATATTCTCCAGCAGAGTCGCCAGCGGCAGGATGCACAAATGCTGTTGCAGCTCCACGCCGTCAAGTCGTTCCTGCAGAGCCTGAGCGGTAGCCGCCATCTGGCCGGCAGACAGGCACACCCCTTTGGGCGTGCCGGTACTGCCTGAGGTAAAGGTGATTTTCGCGGTTTCCTCGGGCATCCAGGCCGGCGCGGCCGACACCGGAAGATGTCGCAGCCAGACGCCCTGACCGATGTGCTCGGCCTGCTCCGTCTGACCACTGAACAACAGACATTCCAGGCCGGCTCTCCCGGTCAGGTGCGCAATCTGGCGGTTCGAAAAAAACATCGGCACCGGAACGCACACCACGCCCGCCATCAGGCAAGCAAGATCCGCCAGCACCCAGGCAATGGCATTGTCGCCGCACAACCCGGCACGCTTGATCCCCAGATGCTGCAACTGCTCAGCCAGAGCCTGAATGGCCTGCCACATCTGTGGATAACTGAGTTCCGAATCCTGCTCGCGCAGGGCAATACGGTCGGGATGCTGTTGAACCCGACGCTGCAGCATTTCAGGCAAGGCGACCATAGGCACCCCCAACATCTGGAATACCCTCGCGCACGACCGGCTGTACCAGTTTGAGCAAACCCGCGTCACGCAATGCCGCGATGCCGTCCGCCACCCGGATGGTCATCACCACCGGGTGGTGGTCGTAATATCGGCCCCAGCCGGCGCCGCCATCCGGCAGCCTGGAAGGGTCGGCATCCGCCAGCACACACGTGGCGATACCGAGACGGTGAAAGCTGTTGCGCAACTGATCCGTTCCGGTGCACACCACCCAGTCATAACCTGCCGCATTCAGCCAGACCGACAGCGAGGCAAACAGATAGCGGCTGACACCCGCTTCAACTCCGGCCAGGTGGGCAATTTCGGCAATCCCGCTGCGCCCGGTTCCGGTCTCGGGCATCAGCGTTTCCACCGGCACCGACAGGTAGTCCTCCAGAAACAACGTGTCTTGGCTGGCATTACGCACCCCCACCGCCGCCATCAGGCTGCCCTGGGCCGTGGTCAGTGCCAGCAGGGAGGGGATTCGCAAATGTGGTTCCGCCCCGTACGCCTGCAAAAACCGCCTGCGGATAAACGCGGCCACCGTTTCAGCCATCGTCGTTTGCGGTGCAATTTCGCTGAACCAGCGACCGGCACAGCGAAGTACCGGCACAACCTCCGGGGAATCGGGCGGACAACAGGTGGACATCGTCAGCGGATCGGTCATAAGCGCTCTCCAACAACATTAAGGCGCAAGGCCCTGGATCATGAATGCCAGAGTAGGGAGTGAGTCTTAATGAAGCCTTAAGCGCGAACCGCAGAATTCTTAAGC
>DATGQY010000179.1:0-7008 GCA_035303925.1 Marinobacter sp.
CGGCAGTGGTTGCAGATGCGCCGCACCAGGCGCTGGGCAATGATGGCCTCCAGGGCTGAGGCGACCACATAGGGTTTCAGGCCCAGGTCGAGCAACCGCGCAACTGTCGCGGCGGCGGAGCTGGTGTGCAGGGTGGAGTAAACCAGGTGTCCGGTCATGGCCGCGTGAAACGCCACATCGGCGGTCTCTTCATCCCGTATTTCGCCCAGCAGAATGACGTCCGGGTCCTGGCGCAGTATGGCGCGCAAAATGCTGGCGAAGCTTAGGCCTATCCGGTCCTTTACCGGCACCTGGCCCGCCATATCGACGTGGAACTCCACCGGATCTTCAATGGTGACGTAATTGCGCTCGGCGCTGGCGTTATGTTGCAACAAGGCGTACAGGGTGGTGGTCTTGCCGCTGCCGGTGGGGCCTGTGGCCAGAATGATGCCCTGGGGTTTGGCCACTACGTGCATCAGCCGCTTCAGGTTGTGGGTGGATAACCCCAGATCTTCCAGCGACTGGGCGGATGATTGCCGCTCTAGAACTCGCATAACCACCTTTTCACCGTTGATGGTGGGCAGGGTGGAAATCCGCAAATCGACGATGCGCATCGGGGTTTTGACCGTAATCCGACCATCCTGAGGCCGGCGGCGCTCGGTAATGTCCATTTCCGCCATCACCTTGATGCGGGAAACCACCGACATCAGCAGGTTGGTGGGGATGTGAATCTTGTCTTGCAGTACCCCGTCAATCCGGTATCGGACCACCAGGGATTTGGTGCGGGGGTGCACGTGAATATCGCTGGCACCCAGGCGCAGGGCTTCCAGAATGATGGCGTTGACCAGGCGGATGGCGGGGGGCTCTTCGGAACTGCCGAGCAGCTGCTCGAGGGATTCCTGATCGTTTTCGTCGTCCAGAACGATTTCAATCCCTTCGTAGGGATCGTCAGAGCCCACTTTCGTGGTGATGTCATCCAGATCGTTGGTTTCGCCAAAGATTTCCGTCAGCTTGGCCTGCATCTGTGAGGTTTCACAGAGCAGCGGATGGATGGTGTATCCGGTCATGAACCCGAGCTCGTCAATCAGGTTGACGTCCATCGGATCCACCATCGCCAGGCGCAGGCGCTGGCCCTGAACCCGCATGGGCAGCACCAGCTGTCGGGTGCAGATCTTCTGTGGGATCAGCGACAGTACGCTCGGGTCGGCCTGGAATTCGCGCAGGTCCACTTCTTCGAACATCATGTCGTCACGGAGCAGCTCGAAGACTTTGCGGAATTCCACCCAATCGTATTTCAGCAGGGTGCGGATGACCGGGCTCTTTTTACTTTGCATTTCCCGGTGCAGCTGCTGAATCTGCTGGGCATTCAGCCAGCCTTTCTTGTGCAGCATGATGGCAAGCTGGCTTCGATTGGTGGCCGTGAGCTTGCTGATGGTGTCGAGATCTTTGCTCTGCTTCCTGGTCTGTTGCTCCAGGGCCTTGGTGCGCTGGATCAGCTCGTACTGCTCGAGAGCCAGGGCAATGGTCAGGCGAATGTCGTCGTCGTTCCAGGGCTTGAGGATGAACCGGTAGACTGCGCCGTCGCGGATGGAGCCCATCACTGCATCGGTATTGGCGTGGCCGGTCAGCATGATACGAATGGTCTGGGGCCAGCGTTCCCGCACCTCACTCAGCAGTTCGCTGCCGTTCATGCCGGGCATCATGAAGTCTGTCATGATCAACTCGACCGGCTGTTTTTCCATAATGGCCAGGGCTTCTTTGCCGTTGTGGGCGAACAGCAGCTCGTAGTTTTCCCGCTGGAATACCCGCCGCAGCGAGGCCAGTATGTTTGGCTCGTCGTCTACCAGCAGCAGCCGGTAGGGCGCTTTTTTCTGGTCTGCGGTGGCGTCGGCCTCGGGGGCACCGGCTTCTTTACCGTAGAACAGTGACGCGTAACGTTTTGCCATCAAACTTCCTTAGTTGATCGGTAAGGTCATCAGCACTCGCGTGCCGGTGCCTTCTCGGGTGTCCAGCTGAAGCCGCCCGCCATGGGCGCGGGCGGTGTCCTGGGCAACGGTGAGCCCCAGGCCCGTGCCGGAGCCAATCGGGCGGCTGGTAAAGAACGCATCGAATACCTTGGACCTAAGTGCTTCCGGAATGCCGCCGCCGTTATCCTGGATGACGATATGAATGGCGCCTTCCTGCACCAGGGTTTTGACCAGGATGCGACCGGTGCCCTTTTCCGGCTCGGCATCCCGGACCGCCTGGGCCGCGTTGTCCAGCAGATTGAAAAAGGTTTGCGACAGTTTTGACGGATGCCCGGACACATCCGGCAGTTCCCCCAACCTCTCGATAATTTCAAGGCCGTGACTGTATTCGGTCTGGACCAGGTGAATGGCACTGGTCAGCAGGCTGTTGATGTTGCAGTGTGTGTAATCGGCCTGATCAATGCTGGAGAAGGTCTTCAGGTCCGAGACAATGCTGGCGATACGCCGGGTTCCGTCAATGGATTCCGTGATCAGATCGTTGAAGTCAGCCAGCAGGTCCTGATTGGCCGGGGTTTCGGGAAGCACCTCTGCCAGGTCTTTCACATAGTCCCGGGCAACCCGCAGGTTGCTGCTGATGAATCCGATGGGGTTGTTGATTTCATGGGCGACGCCCGCGGCCAGCTGGCCCACCGAGCGCAGCCGTGCGCTTTCGTAGAGCTCCTGCTGGGTTTGCTTGATCACGCTGACCTGTTCATCCACCTTTTGCTGCAGCTGATCGGACAGGGCCCGGTAGCGGGCTTCGGATTCCTTCAGAGCTTCATTCTGCCGCTGCAGTTCGGCGTAGCCTGCTTCGGTGGCATCGTGGTGCAGGTTGGCGGCCAGTCGGTATTTGGCAACGAACATCATCAGGAAGCCCACCATGTCGGCTGCCGCTTGACGCTCATGCTCATGTTCACCGCCGCTCAGCCAGCCGACAGTTTCCAGGTTGAACTCCACCGGCACGGCATCGGCTCCGGGGCGGCTTGCGCCCAGGGATACCGGTTCAGCACACAGGGCGCTCAGGCAACGGTTCAGACGGTCGAGCTGCTCGTTGCTCAGAAGGTCGGTGAGCGTTGGGTCGTCTTCGAAATTACGCACCGGAAGCCTCCGGATTATTTCGGCTGAGCCGTTCCACAAACTGTTGCCGGCTGATGTCATGATCGGTGGCAAGCCGGAACTCGTCATCGATCACCGTGTACAGCCGGTCCAGCAGAATCCGGAAGGTTTCGATCACTCCGTCACCCTTCAAGGCCGCCGCCATGACCAGGGGTGACCAGGGAGTGTCGGCCCAGCGTGCCTGAAGCTCTGCTTCCGGCACTACGCCGGAAATGTCTCGTTTGTTGAACTGCACAACCATCGGCAGGGTGTCGATATCCAGGCCGACCTTTTCCAGGTTCTCCTCCAGGTTGCCGAACGCGGTGGCGTTGTTGTCTTGCTGTGACGGCTGGGAGTCGGCCACGAACACCACGCCGTCGGCGCGGGACAACACCGCTTTGCGGGTGCTGTCGTGTTGAACCTGACCGGGCACGGTATACAGTTTCAGACGCAGGTCGAGGCCGGAACTGCCGCGCAGACCAATGGGCAGCATGTCAAAAAACAGCGTTCGGTCATCCCGGGTTTCCAGCACCATCAATTCGCCCTTGCGCTCGGGATTGAGCAGGGAATGCAGCTGCATCAGGTTGGTGGTCTTGCCGCTCAGGGCGGGGCCGTAGAACACCACTTTCAGTGCAAGCTTGTTGTCGTCCGGGCTGAAGTCAGGCATTGGATCTCACTTGGTTCAGTCGTCACTCAACAGAACAGAGCCATCGGCGTCACGATGCACCCGGGTGATCCCAGGGTTGTCCGCCTCCAGGCGCAGTAGCTCGTTTTCACGGGCTTTGATCAGCGCTCGTTGGGCATCGTTTTCTTCACGCAGGCGCTGGTTTTCTTTATGCAGTTGGTACAGGTCAATGGCGGACTTGAGGGCAGCCACCACCTCGTAATCGTCCCAAGGCTTGGACAGATACCGGTACACTTCGGCCTGGTTGATGGCTTTGATCATGGATTCGCGATCGCCGTAGGCGCTGAGCACCAGGCGAATGGCGTGTGGCTGCTTCTGTTTGGCAAACTGCAGGTAGGTAACGCCATCGGCGGTGGGCATCTGGTAATCCGAGACGATGACCGCGTATTCGTGCTCCAGCAGGCCGCCCAGGGCATCTTCTACCTTGCTAAAGGTGTCGATCTGCCAGCCCTGGGGTTTCAGCAACCGCCGCAGGCTGTTCAGGATGTTCGGTTCGTCGTCTACCAGCTGAATTCTGATCATGCCGGGTTCTCCGTTTCGTCGTCGTCCGGTCGGTGTACATAGAGAGTGTAGCGGTGTCCGTCGGGCTCGCCTTTTTCGAAGGCCGCGAGTTTGTCGATCAGCGCGGCGGTCATTTCCTTACCTTCGTTCAGCAGCAACATGCCGGAGGCCGCGTAGAGGTTCTTCGCCAATACCATGCCAGGCTTCAGGCGCAGGGTGTCCAGGATCATGATGGACGGGTCTTCGTGATCGACATCCGGTGCCAGCTCAATCAGCATTTCAATAAAACGGTCGGTCAGTTCCGGGTCGTAGAGTCGGTCGCGGTAGCGTTTGAGCAGTTTGATGGCGTTGTCCCGGTTGACCTTGCGCTCAAGGATCAGGCCGAACTGGAGCTCAATAAAGTCGACTGCCAGTTTGAGAATGCGGGACTCCAGCGGGATGTCACTGCCTTCCAGGCGTTCCGGCACGCCGTATCCGTTCCATTTTTCCTGGTGGTGCCGGATGATTCTGGC
Organism: Marinobacter sp.; assembly: GCA_035303925.1. GTDB lineage: Bacteria > Pseudomonadota > Gammaproteobacteria > Pseudomonadales > Oleiphilaceae > Marinobacter. Next base: position 4,779 of record DATGQY010000179.1, read on the forward strand.
GGTGTCTTTCAGGGGCTCCAGGGCCAGCAGAATCTGTTCCCCGGCCACCGGGTACTTCAGGTATTCCAGTCGCTGATCTTTACTAAGCAGGTCCGACGGCGCCATGAAGAGGTCATCCGGCCAGCTCAGTTTGCCCAGGTTGTACAGGGCTGCTGCCATGGCCAGGTTGCGGATTTGCTCGGCGTTCAGGCCGATAAACTCGCCGAACACCTTGACCAGGGTGATGACCTTGGCATTGGGTTGGCGGTTGGCGGGCAGGCGCTTGTTGATGAGGGATGAAAACACCTCGGTGGTGGTCACGTAGCTCTGGCTCAGTTCCTTGTAGGCAAGGTCGAGCATGTCTGCGGTTTCTTTCAGCTCTTCGGTGCGCTCGCGAACCTTGTCTTCCAGGCTGGCGTTCAGTTGCTGCAGTTCTTTGTTCTGTTTGCGGGTGAGTTTCTCAAGGGCCAGCCGGCGCCGTTCGGAATACTGGAATGCCAGAGCCTGACGAATGATCAGGCGCAGCTCGTCGTCATCCCAGGGTTTGCTGATGTAGCGATAGATCTGACCATCATTAATGGCTTTGACGGTAGAGTTGATGTCGGCGTACCCGGTTAGCAATATCCGGATACACCAGGGGTATTTCCGACGGATTTCCGCCAGTAATGTTGGGCCGTCCATGCCGGGCATGCGGGCATCGGAGATCACCAGGTCAAATTTCTCATCTGCCATGGCGGCCAGCGCTTCATCGCCGGAATGGGCAAGAGTCAGTTGCCAGGGTTCCCGGCGCAACACCCGCTGCAGGCTGCGAAGGATATTGTCCTCATCGTCAACCAGCAGCAATCGGGCGCCTTCGGGCATGCGTTCCGGCGCGTTGTTGTGCTCGCTTCCGGTGTCAGTCATGGTGGTCCTGATCCGGTTGGGTAACCGGAAGGGTTATTCTGAAACAGGTGCCCTGTCCAACCGTGCTTCGGGCGTCTATCGTACCGTTGTGCTTCTCGATGATGTTGAATGAGAGGGACAGGCCCAGGCCGGTACCTCTGCCGATCGGCTTGGTGGTAAAGAAGGGCTCGAAAATCCGGTTAAGGTGTTCCTGGGAAATACCCGTGCCGGTGTCTTCCACTTCAATTTCCACGTTGTTGCCGGTATGGCGGGTGCGCACCGTGATTTTCCCGAACTCTTCGATGGCGTGGGCCGCGTTCACCAGCAGGTTCATGATCACCTGATTGAGCTGGGACATGATGCATTCGATCTCGGGCAGCTCACCGAACTCGCGGATCACTTCGGCTTTGTACTTCAGCTCGTTGTTGACCACGTTGAGGGTGGTTTCGATGCCTCGGTGCAGGTCGGCCAGTTTGAACTCCTCATCCTCGATGTATGAAAAGTCCTTCATGGCGGAAATGATGGTTTTGACTCGCTCGATGCCCTCCCGCGACTCGGCCAGCAGGTCTTTCAGGTCGTCGCGCAGGTAGGTGTAATCGATGTTGTGCTTGATCAGGCGAAGGTCGTCCAGAGATTTGGCGGAGTCCACCGCGTCGGTCAGCCGGAACAGGTCGTTGAGGTAGCTTTCCAGGCTTTGCAGGTTGGAATAGACATAACCTACCGGGTTGTTGATTTCGTGAGCAACACCCGCCGCGAGTTGGCCGATGGCCGCCAGCTTTTCTGATTGAAGAAGCTGGCGATTGGCCTGTTCAAGTTTTTCATTCAGGGCGTTCTGGTCGGCTTGGGAAGGAGCAGCTTGTGTCATGGCGTTACCTGCGAATGCACTGACGGGGCAGTATTTGTTGTATTTGTACCTTCCGGGGTTGCCGGAGCCGGTTGAGCCTGTTTGTTCAAATAAAACTGATCGGTATCAAGTATAGGCACGTATATCTTCGGTTTCGGTTAAATTTGGTATCCGATTGCATGAGTTAAGTTGTTAATTCCACATTGAATTTGTGGGTATTTTATTGCTTTCAGATGACCGCTTGGTCATAAGCCCTTGTTTGGCCTCTCCTGAGTGTAGATGAAGGCTTCTGTGATGCAGGTCTCAAAAGCGTGTATTCCGATGCAAAATTGTTAAGAAACGTAGCGGCTTAGCGACCGGGCCATAAGCTTGCGCTATTCTCGTATGCTAAATAAGACTTTTGTCGGACGCGCCGCCGCATGTTCCATCGCCTGAGAAACGACTTTAGGTTATCCATCATCACACTGCTTGGCATCAGTGCGATTCTTGGTATCTCGCCATTTGCGATTTTACGGTTTGTTGAGG
>DATGQY010000180.1:0-35422 GCA_035303925.1 Marinobacter sp.
GTCATGGTCCAGACATAAGGCGCCTGGGTCAGACGGGCAACCTGTACATGGTTGATCCGTACGCGAACATCCACAACCTGTCCCAAATCTTCCGCACTGATCATCAGCTGGACGGGTTGTCCCTTCAGGAACTCCGCCGACAGATCAGGACTGGTCACGGACACAACCGGGGCTTCCTGATCCGGTATGGTCGGTGCATAGTCGATGTCATCACGCAGGCCATCGCCATCGGTATCGGCGGACAGAGGATTGGTGCCATAAACCAGCACCTCCTCACCATCGGAAAGGCCATCATTGTCTGTATCACGACGGTTGATATCCGTACCGAGCTGCATCTCTTGCAGGTTGGTCAGCCCATCATTGTCAAAATCCGCCAAAGCATCGTTGGCATCGTTGGGGTTCATGCCATTGATGCGCTCGAGATAGTCGTTGATTCCGTCGCCGTCGGTATCTGCAACGTTTGGATTCGAGGCCGGAATGCTACGCACCTCATCACCGTCCGACAGGCCGTCGCCATCGGTATCCCAGAGAAGCGGATTGGTGCCATGAACCAGTACTTCTGCGCCGTCACTCAGGCCATCACCATCCGTATCCGGATTGGTCAGGCTGGTTCCGGCAGCCACTTCCTGCAAGTTGGTTAAACCATCACCGTCCAGATCCTCATCGCCATCAGGACGACCGTCCTGATTACTGTCCGCAGTGGCTGCACTCAGACCTGGGGTTTCAACTTCCAGACGGTTGCTCAGGCCGTCACCGTCATAATCCAAATCAGGCTCAAAAACCCTGAGCTCGAGACTGTTGCCAATGTGTGCCGGCTGGTTGCCAATCAGTCCCGCAACCGTCACCGAAATCCGACCACCATCTTCGACGGTACGCGGGTCATTCGCCGAAAACTGCGGAATCGTAATGCGCCGACGGCTACTGTAGTTGTTGTTCCAGTCAAAAGATTGAGATTGGTCCTGAACCTGTGCCGTTCCCCAACGGGCAAAGCTGCTGTAGGACAAGCCCTGGGCCAAGGCAAACTCCAAGGTAATTTGCTGCCCCTCAATCACTTCCAGTTTGGCGGGAATCTGGATCAGGACCTGCGGCGCGCACACTTCACCTTCTTGCAACCGCACGCCATCGCCTCGGGACACTCCCATCAAGATCGAACCTTCCGTTGTATAGCGATAGCAGCGTCCCAGACGGAAATCCGATACCGGCGCAAACACAACGGTGCGCTCATCCAGGAGCGTACTGCCCGCGACACTCTGATTCTGATCAAACAGACGAATGAGATGGCCTAACCCACTGGGCTCGACGGGTTCGTCGTACACGAAAATCGCCAGCAGCTCCGTGGAATTCGGCAGTGCCCGAATTTCACTGGAGATGATCTCCGGTGGCTGCTGATTGAACTGAATGGTGAAGGTGCTGGAGGTGTCCACACCCGCCAGCGCGGCCGACACACTACTGATGCGTAAGGTCACCGTTTCAAATGCGGTATCGGTAATCTTCACCAAAGCCCGACCCTGCACCAGGGTAGCAGTCGCCGGTGAAGACAGGCCGTTGATCAGCGCACTACCCGTGGCACTGAGGTTCACCATGTATTCCGTCTCACCAGCCGGCTGGGTTTCCACCCGGTTGCCCCAAGCATCCAGCAACACCACATTCACCGGCACTTCATGCTTGGTGCCATAAACCGGAATATTGCCTTCCGTCTGAGGTTGCAACTCGCCATCCAACAGCGCCAATTTGGTCGGAGCACCGGCCGTAACGTTAAACGGCAAGGCCGAAACGGTTCTGCCCTGGATCTGTAACACGTGGCCCGCAGGAGAAGTGACTGGCAGCTGATAGCTGCGCGCCGCAGTTCCCGCCTGCACGCTGACCTGAGCCTGACCATCCTTCAGGGTCACCAGCGCTTCCTGAACCCTTGAGGCTCCCAGAATGACTTCACTGACTACCAGATTCGCGGCCTCCACGAAACGGAACTCCGGCGTCGGCAGCCTCAGTCGGAACTGGGTTTGCTGATCATTGGATACCGCGTTCCCCACCGCATCTTTAGCCTGTACCGAAACTGGGAATACCGTATTCGCAGCACCCGCTTCAGGCAGTCTGAACTCCAGTGCCGCCGTGGCTCCCGGACGTACCGTGACCATCATGGCGGCCGGGGAGATGGTTGGGTACTGAGGCAAGCTGGCGCGCAATTCATAGGCCTGCACGGTCAGAGCGCTGTTCAGCGAAAGTGTGGCCGTTCCGGATGCGTCTGTGGTGCTAGTGCCCACCGTCGTAGTCCAGCCACTGCTCTGTTTCAGACTCCAGTTCACCGGCTGGCCCTGTACTGCACGGCCACTACTATCCAGCACCATCACCCGATAGCGTGGTGTCTCACCGACCTGCACCAGGCTTGGGTTCTCAAGCTCCGTTACGGCACTGAAGCGTACCTGGTTCGGCGCCTGTGTCAGCGGAATGGCATAAACCGGGGTTTCGACCGACTGACTCAAGTGATCGGTAAACACCAGCTTGAATCTGAAGGTATCGTCGGGCAGTGCCGTTGCAGGTACACGCATGGTGCGGCTCAGGCTACCGGTGTACGACTGAAGCTGATAGCTCCAGGACAAGGTTTCCTGGTCCCCTTCAATGATCATAAGCTGCATGGCCAACGGATAGGTATCATCCAGCGAATTGAGGCCCGCTAGCTGCAGATAGACTTGGCCCCCATAGAACGCCTGATCAGGTACGGAAACGGTCAGGTTCGCCAAAGTCGGCACCTGATCCTGCACCACTACAATCGGCTGTTGCAGGATGGTTTCCTGGCCGGAGCTGTCGACAGCACGAACCCGCAATGTCTGGCTCAGTGATCCAATAACCCGCTCCGCACGTTGATCTTTGAGATTCAGCGTCACCGACTGAATCTCAGCGCGTTGGAAGTCGAAGCGCTTGCTAAAGCCGTTCCACAGTACCTCAATATAGGCAACGGCCACATCGTCCTGTGCCGAGACCTGAATGGCGAAATCTGACTGCTCACGGATCTGGGCCGGCGTAGACAGTAGCTCCAGCGACGGCTTGTTGTCTGTCACAGTACTCAGGCTATGGCTGACCGTGACCCTGTTCAGGGCCGCATCCACCACTTCTACCGTATAGAGATCACTACCTGTAACAGCTGACGTCACGGAATAGCTCAGCACCCCGTTTTCAAACCGGGCAGCAACCAATTCGCCATTACGTTTTAATAGAACACGATCAATACCGCTTTCCTGATCCTGGGCGTGAACGTCGACACGATAGGCCGTACCCGCGACCACCCGGGTTCCGTTCTGAGTAACACCATCACCGACAACCGTCACGGTGACACGAGGATCAACATTGTCCTGATAACGATAGAACTGGGCCGGGGCGGTTTCTGCCACGTTGCCGAACACATCAATGGCGCGTGCTTTCAGATACCAGCCACTGTGCTCAATGCCGTAGGCTTTCTTGAGAACATATTCCGGTCCCTGATGAGTCCCAATGAGCTGCCATGGGCCATTCGTCTGCTCGGCGAGATAGTATTCCACCCGCGCAACAGGCTGCTCACTACCCTGAATGACGGCTTTGAGAGCCAGGGGTGCCGGCCCCCAGCTATGCGCCGGGAACTCCAGACTCAGCTGGAACGGATTACTGATCATGTCAGACGAACGCAACAGAAGCGTACGCTGAGGCGAGCCTGTCACCCGTCCGGAGAAATGTTCGACTTCGGTCTGCAAGGTAAAGCGGTTGCCATTAAGCAGATTCGCCGGAACCCTGACCTGACGCTCAAAAGGAGCCGCATCAGCGGTTGCGACCCGCTGTCCGTTCACCAGATAGCGAACAGCTGTCACACCCGCGGTCTCTGGAATACTCAGGGACAACAGATCGGTGCTGATAACTTCTAGGTCATCCAGAGGTGTACTGAGGGCATTGTGGGCATGCAGCAGTGCAGAAGGTATCTGCACGATCTGGACACCGTCCTCTCCATAACCAATTACAAGACGATCATGCTCTACCGCCAGGGCAGACACGGGACGCGCCACAGAGAAACCACTCTGTGTAACCGGCGCCAGGAGGTGAGGATCAACCGCTTCGATGCGAGTCCCGTCAACCGTATCATAGGCAGTCCACAGCAAACCTTCTGCATAGGCTATCGCCTGCAGGCTCTGAGCCTGCTCAGGCATATAGTTGGTGATACTGCCGTCATGAACGGCAATCCGGACGACACGACGACCGTCCTGATAGAAAAAGTAATCATCATTACCAACAGGGTGACGGACGGCAGCAACCGCTTGGTGAATCTGATGTTGCCGCTGGGTTACGGGATCAACCCGGAACACTCTTCCGGAATCGGTGATGGCAAATAGCCAGCCATCGGCACCCGCCAACTGACTGATGGACTCTTCCGTGTGCAGAGAGATGGTGGAACGGACATTGTTATTCAAGCGCTCCGCCAGCACGACCTGATTGCCATGGGCAGTCGCGATGTAACGTCCTATGACAGCCACATCTACAAAGTTGTTTTGCCTGAAGAGTTCGGTGCCCACCAAGGTCTGACGAGCGACCTTCAGAACCCGCGATTGCTTAGGTTGCAGCACATAGTAAAAGTGATCATCTGCTGCGACTTTGGTTGCCATCTGCGTGAATGGCTGCGCAGGATAGGGCTGCTGGTGCCAGCTGTCAGCCTGCTGCTGGTAGATCACGGTCCCGTAGTTATCAGCAGCCGCAATCAGGGTACCCTGATGCAGAGCCAGGCTACGGACGAAACCACTGGTATCATCCCCAAGCGTCGCCGCATCATAAAGGGTCCGGTAGGGACCTGACGGCAAGGAAAGCGGCAGCTGGGCAAAGCCCACGTCCCCCAGCCACAGGGCACCTGCCACTAACACCGGCTTGCTGTGCCAGGCTTTGATGGCAACCGACCAGGCACCTAGATTCAGCGCCCGCCGAGGATCGGTGATATCCACCACCGACAACTGCTGTTGAGCAGCATCTAACGCCAGCACATAGCCTTGGAGCGGCACCAGATAATCGGCCGCAACCGAGTCAGCCTGTCCCAACTCCGTCAGATCTCCGGCCAGAATCCGCAGCTCACCGGCCCGATTGGTCAGCAGGATTTCCCGGTCATGCACCGCCAGAGCGGTGAAACCGGCACCGACGACAGACGCCAGGGTTTTGCCGGTCTGGTCAAGCAGATAGAGGCGGTCCTGGGTCAGGACCAGGAACTTGTCTTCATAGGCGTGCACATCTCGAATCTGGCTGAAACTGCTGGCCATGCTCAGCGGCTGCAGGGCTGTGCCCTGAATCGAGAACAACTGGAGCCCCTGCGCCGTCACGGTCAGCAAGGCCTGTTCGGTCACAGCCAGATCCCGGACTGACAAGGCTTGCGGATACAGTGAGCGAACCGCATAGTTGGCCTGGGGGTCTACCAATGCTAGGCCAAATCCCTGCATTGCCAGCAACAGATGCTTGCCGACATGACCCAGTGCCGTAATCGGCCCCTCAAATGTTTTCTCCAAACCTGCCTGACTATAAAGCCTGTTATCGCGGCTATACCAATAGCTGCCAACATCAGGCAGGAAGGCATCATAGGCTACGCCTGGACGAAGGGCACCTAACGCTAGCGGCTGTACCACCTGGGCATAGGCCCGGATGCTGCGCACGTGGCCATACTGGTCATTGATCTGGACCACCGCTTCCAGACGTTCTGTGGTCGTCGGCACCGTCAGTTCAACCGTCTTCTCACCAGCGGCTAACAGCTGCCCCTGATCATCCAGAACACGGATCACACTCTCAAAATCAGCTTCAACATCAGACGCCAGGCTCAGGTGCAATCTGCTGCCGCTGAGAACACGACCGGGCAGTCCCTGCAGTTCCGGTTGAGGAATGGCCATGTCAGGCGTCAAACGCAGTCCTATCGCTGACTCCGCAAACCGATAGGTCTCACCAAAGTAAGCCCGTACCCTCAAGGTATAGGTTTCCTGAGCCGCCACAATGGGCAACCGCAGGCTAAAGGCACCGCTCTGGCTTGGCAGCAGCAACTGAGCCTTGAGATTGCCATTAAAGTCGATCAAGGCCGCTTCCACGTAGTGCAACGCAGCAGTCTCGGACTCGCTCTGATTCAGTCGGTATTCAGCCTGGAGCCAGTCACCACTGACCACCAGCTGATTGTGCGAAATGCCACTGAGAATGACCTGGACCGCTGGCGGCTCATTATCTACCGTCGCCACCGTGGTCTGTTGCACCAGATTTTCCGCAGCGATGATATCCCAGCGCACCGCTTCGGCAGACGCCGGCATGCGCTGCCATTGATAAAGCGCCTTTTCCACCCAGGCCATGGGTAGAGTGTCGCCCTGGTGACTTTGCAGTTGCAGGCCAGACACGCGCGCTCCCGCAGCCGGTGTCACCTGAATCGGAATGAGGCTGCCAGCGGTCAGATGAGTATTGTCTGACGGCTGAATGGCCTCAAGCAGCGGTGTTGCCTGTGTCATCGACTGCATCACCGAGCCGACGCTGATCTCCTCGGAGTGCGCCTGCAGAGTCACAAGCAGGGTCTGCGACTGTTGTGTCGCATAGGGCAGCAGCCAAGCCCAGCCCTGGGGCAATGTTTGGCCCAGCACCGCGTCAAACTGGCCACGGTTCCAGACCTGAGCTGCCGGTACCAGGCGCCCATCCGCCTGTGCAAAGCGCAACTGGTAACCACCCAGGGGCAGTGTCGGCAACTCTGCCGTGACCAACAGTCCTTGTGGCAGCTCATAAGAGGCCAGATTAATCAGCTCCGGAGACTCTTCCGTCACAATGGCACGGGTCATGAGCTGCGTTCGGTTGTCCTGCTGGGTCACCAAATAGGCGACCCCGGGTGCAATCAGAAGCTCCTGGGCATTGTGGTTCAGGTTAGCGACAACCTCACCATTCTCCCAAGCCTGCCAGTAGGAGCCGGTTTGCACGTTTTGACGATGCAGCCAGAACAAACCACCGTCAGTGACGCCACCCAAAATCCCATCGCTTATGGCTAATTCATGTAACCGGGTTAGATGGCCGGCAAAATCCAGCCGGTATTCAGCCAACGTGGCCTCATTCCAAAGCAACAGTCGCTCACCCGATACGATCAGGCCACTATAATCAGCCACCGCATTGACCTTCACCGGGCTCAAGACCGGGGCGCCTTGGCTCTGCAATTCGAGCAGGGTCAGTTTCGAGGCCGTCAGTACCAACAACTGCTGACCTCGCGTGGCTATCGACCGCGGGGCCTCCTCAAAACTTTGCCCCACCACAGGGACAACCGCTCCCGCACCAACCTGTACGGCACTGATCGCCTTACCCTGGAGCAAGAAGGCGGTTTGACCATGCACTGCGACCAAGTCACCGGACAGAACAGCCGTCACTCCCTGCCCCAGAGCAGACCCCGCAAACGGCCAAACATGAAGTTCGTGGCGGCCCTGTAGGCTGACCTGCGCAAACAGATACTGCCCACTCGCCTGCAACTGTTCGATGCGTCCCACATCAGCCGTGGCCAAGGCACCCGCGCTACTCCGAATCTGGTAGCCGCCGTGTAGATTGTTCTCTGCCCACACCACTTCATGGCCGGGCAGCGGCGTGGTCACCAACTGTCCCATCAACCGATCACTGGTTTCAGTCTGCGCGGCGAGTGTCCACTCACCATGGAAGTAAGGCTGTTTGACCAAAGAACGGTTGTCGGCCTTGCTATGACCTGAGCGGTCCATCAACAGGGAATGAATCGCCAGCTCGGCACCCGTCGTCGCGGTCGCCAGAACATTGCGCCCCAGATTCATGGCATAGCGTTGTTCCGTGCCAGTACCGGCCGGATCCTGAACGATATAGTGAGACTCTGCGCTATAGTCGGTCATGCCCACCGGTATCGCACTCTCAATCCAGAGATCGCTTCCTCCCAATACCCGGTTGACCGGCAGTGTCTGCAAGTTGACCACTTCCGGTATACCGTGGTCGGCGATGATATTGACCATGCGCTGACTACGGAGGCTATTGCCATCCACCTCAGACTCAACCCGAACAATCACCACGCCACTGTCCGTGAGTGCAGGCAGGGTGACTGATTGACTGATGACATCATCTGCCTGGGCATCACGACGCAATACCACAGGCGCGGGATTACCCCCATGGTCAGGTTGCCCGGCAATATCCAGATACAGCTGAGCGGTCTCAAGATTTGTCATCCGCACCCGGAGTTCGACCGTTTCACCACCCTGATACGTGTCGCCATTGTCGGGACGCAAAATTTCCAGCGAAGGTGTCTTCTCACCGGCGTCGGTCGGATGAAGCTCAAGGCGCGCAACAGGGCTCACCAACCCATTGAGGTCTCGGGCTCGTGCATCAATGCGAATGGTCTGAGTCGCATCGGCCGGCACGGTAAAGCTGAACAGCGTGGAATCCGCCAGCGTGGTACAGGCCGAAGAGTCGCCAAAAGGAGCCTCGACATTAGAGCTGTCGAGACAAACTTCGACCCGATCAATGCCGTAACGGTCAAAGGCGCGTAAGACAACTTCAACCGTCTCGCCCCGGGGCACATAGCTGCCATTCACCGGAGACACGATGGTCAACGAGGGCGGTGTCTGATCCGGATAGAGCTGATAGAACTCAACGAAACTCGCAATGCTGCTATTGCCCTGGCTGCCATAGGATACCCGCAACTGCACCGGTACCTCGATGCGGTCATAGGCACCCAGGGACTCCAGCGTCGGGTTGGTGAACTCAAGCGTCACCTGCCCAGTCTGTGCGTCATATTGGGCCGACTGCCAGCTCCCCTGCTCCAGAACCTTGATTTGCGCACCGGCCACCAGGTCCAAATCGCCCACCAGATTGAATTGCAGCCGTGCCGTTGTCAGCTCTTCAACCTGACCCGGAATGGTCAGGAACGGCTCTGTGGCGGACAACGCAATCATCGGATCGGTCAGAGCAATACTGTACTGACGATCGGTATGGTTCACCCCATCACTGGCGCGGACCAGGACGGCCAACTGAGTATAAGCGTCCGTTACCGCAACTGAGAACGCCGGTGCCACCGTTGCGCTACTGCGGATTGACGTCCAGTTCGTCAGGTAGGTCAGTCCGCCATCAGCAGAGATACGGTATGACCACTGCAACTCCTCGGGCGCCTTATAATTATCCGTCCCACTTAACAGGAATCGATAGGTCATGCCTTTCTTCAGCGTGGTCATCGCGCTGACCGGCTCTGGGTCTGCACCGACCTTAAGCTGCAGACTCTCATACTGGGGAGGCAACAGATCGTTGGCACGATAGACATAGGACAATGTGCCCTGGCTGACATTCGCAGTATCCAGCACCGGGTTTCCGGCAAAGTCCACCAGCCCCTCAATTCTCACCTGATAATGAGCGTTAGGCTCAAGGCTTGCACCACTGTTTAAGCGAAGCGTCAGGGTGTTACCGCTGCTGACCAGACTGGCAAAGCGGGCGGAAACATCTTCGTCGGGACGACCCGAGTAGTCCTTATAAAGCTTGGTGACGGTAAAGCTTCGATCGGAAGCGGCCCGAACCGGTTCACTAGCTTTAATGATCAGGGGGTTCACCACGCTCAGCTCTTGCAGAATGCTGATCTGAGGGCGGGTATCATCAATCGCCAACAGTTGCTGATCCGCAGAGGCGGACACCACTTCGCCCGTTGCCGCACGTACCAAGACCACCTGATACCGTGCACCGGTTATGGCGGTAGGAGCCACAAAACTCAAACTGCCGTCTGTCAGGACAAACTTCACCTGATTGCTGAAACCCGGCTCAATTCCCATACCGGCAGGATACCAATGGACCTGCAGGTCACTGGAGAACCCGGTACCGGTTACCACCACACGATCGCCTCCGGCATCACTGATGGATTGCGAAGAGGCTTGGTTATCGGACACCACGTTGGCAATCTGCAGCGGTTCAACCACCGCAACAGCTGCCGGCAAGACACTGGCTTGGTTCGCCTGCTTCGCTTCCAGCGCATGCAGTCCTTTCGTGGCCACTGCCAGAGAGAAGGTCAAACGACTACCGGTAGCATCCAGCTGCCATTGCTCTGGCGTCAAGCTGGCGCCGGCGAGATTCAACTCGGTTGCGGCACCCAGGCCTGAGCCTTCCACCGTAAATTCAGTCATCACGCCCGCGATGACTGTTGCCGGAGTGATCCGGTGCAGCGTAATTGGCGTGATACCGAAGGACGGCTGAACCTTGATCAACCAGGGCATGTCCAGGGTGAGCTGGCCACCGGCAATCACCGGCAATGGTTGCTGATCCAGTGTCAGTTCGTACACTTCATCAAGTTCGAAGAGCCCGGCCTGGGGTGTAAAGCTCAAACGATCCGCTTCAAAGGTTCGGGTTCCACCCAGAGAGGTAAAATCACTGCGGGCTTTCAGATGAAGCGCCGACTGCAACCAGGCCTCATTATCGCCTGCCACCTGCAGATGGATCGTCTCAGCCGGATGGGTAATTTCCCGGGGCGTCACCATCCAGGCATTGGCCAACGGCACGATCGCATTGAAGTACCGTCCATTGACTTGCCATTCCAGCAGACCACCCCGAGACTGCATCCAGCTAAATTGCTGATAACCTGCTCGATCCAAAGCAACATCAACCACCTTGGTCCAGGCCAGTTCACCGCCAGGCACCGGTGACAGATCATAAAGAGTCAGAGTACCGTTGTGTAAAACTGCCAGCAGCTCCCCGTTGATCGCGACACCACCAATCCGGGCCGGTGCAAGATCTTTAACGCCCAAGGAAATATCGGTCTGCAACAAGGCCAGCGCGCGATGATGAACCACCTCAAGCGTAGACGTACCCATCAAGACCAGATGATTAGGCGCCATCACCAGCTGCTGGGCACTCGGGACCTGATGCTCATAGCTGTTACGAATCAGTTCCGGACGATCTCCCTGACGGACCTCCAGACGATCGGCAAACAACAGGAACAGATCTCCGGAAACCAGGGCAAAATCAACCAGGCCGTCATCCAGGGTCAGTCTGGACCACTCCTGGCCATGTACATTGGCGTGGATCAGTTGCTCGCCTTCAGAAGTGACCGCTTGGGCAAACAACAGGCCGCCATGCAAACGGAGCTTGCCCAGATCCCATGGCCGCACAGTCTGGAGGCTGTTGAGGAGTGTCGGGGCATACAGATTGCGAATATCAAAGACTGATAGCCGATCATCAGCGCCTGCCAGCACCGCCAGATGGGCGCCATCCAGTGCAATTTCAGAAACCTTCTGACCGGCATCAATCTTGGACAGAAGCACAGGAACATCGCTGTCGCGCAGGCTATACAACCGCACTTCCTGACCATTAGCCGTAGCCAGCAGGTCACCATCCCGCGCCACGCGCTCAGCAGAGGTCAATCTCAGATTGGACGCAAGCTCCACAACCAGACTACTGTCAGTGACCAGGTCAGACAGGAAATCACCATTGCTCACCTCTACGTTGAGCGTACCGACAGTGTCATCTGGCAGCGCAACGCTGAGCAGATCCTCTTGCTCCACTCGCACCTGGGTTTGCAGCACGCCATTGATCCGGACCTTGGTCGTCACGCCCAGACCACGACCCTGGATGCCAATGTGCTGCCCCGAGTTAAACAGGAAGCGCTTGTTTTGCGCGGAGAATTGTTTGCTAACCGGATCAAAGCGTCCGATCGAAGTAATGGCCGGGTCTGCCACATAAGTCAACGCGGCTGGCAGGAACGCACTCAACTCGCCATTGCGGACCTCAACCCCCACCACCAGATTGTTATGGGGTGCCTGGGACAAAGCCGGAACACGGAAAGATAGCTCCGTGCCGTTAAAGCTTAGGATCTCTGACACAGCGACAATCCTGCCGCCGACCCGCACTTCCGTACTCGCACCCAAGCCCTGGCCACGCAGCGTGACCAGCTCACCGCCACGCCATCCGACCTGTTGCGGGCTGACCTGAGCCAGCACCGGCTGTACCTGGTCTGTCGCAATAAACCGGAAACCATAATCCTGCGACAGAGTCTTGCCGTGCAGATCTGTCACATCCTGGCTGACGATGACCTGATAAAGCTTACCAGCTTCCAGGGTCTGAGCCGGACGGAAAATCAGTTGAGAACCCGCTTCATTGACCTGCTGGGACACAAAGCCACTGAGCGGCACACCGTTCAGGGTGACCTTAATCAGGCTGTCACCAAAGTTGACGATCTGGCTGTAATCTAAAATCCGATTGAACTGGACCGTGACGGCATCATCTGTCTGGAGATAGCCCATGCTGAGAGGTTTCTGGTCAATGATCATCAGTTCATCATTGACGATCGTATTCAGAGCGCCGCCCAGGCCATTCACGGTCGTTTCGCTGTCGACCGGATTTTCTGCCGGCTGACCGTCCACATAAATAAATGCCGAGCCTGCATACAAGGCTGCCGGGCTAAACGCCACCGTGCCTACATTTCCTGTCACTGTGAAATAGTTTTGCAGGTCAATATCAGCAAAATAATTGCCATTGAGCCAGGACGAGACATCGAACAGTTGGATATCCCCCTGTCCGGCGGCCACCACCAGCGTTTGCCCCTTAAGAAGTAGGTTGCCTGCAAACAGATCACCATTGCTGATCAGATACGCCAGTTTCAAGTCGGTCACTGGCGTGGCGCTGGTGTCATTATCCAACCGATAGAGCTGGACCGTGCCCTGGCGCCCGGATGAGACAAAAAGCAAATCGCCATAAACCAGCAGATCCTCTGGTGTAAAGGAACCACCTGCGGCATCTCGCGTAGCGATGCGACGCTGCACTTCAAAATGACCCGACTCCAACTCAAGCTGAACCACCTGTTTGGCGGCGGGCAGACTCAACCACAGCTGCTGGCCACGCACCTCCATCCGGGCGGGTACGCCACCTAACTGGTTCACGGAAAGCTGTTTCAGTCGGACCAGTTTTTGGCCATCAACCAGCTGATGAATCTCCAGACCCGCGTCCGTGGCCAAGAAAATCAGATCATGGCTCGAAGCGAGGCCACGAATGGTCTTGCCAACATACAGGTCGTTGATCAGTAACGGATCTGCCGGCAGTGTCGTATCAAACTGTAGCAGGCGATTACCGCCCACGATCCACAGGCGGTCACTATCCACCTGGACATCCAGGAAGCCATCAGGAGATAGCCCTTGAGTGATTTCGAAATGATACGGATGGCTACCCGTCTCAAACTCTTTATGGAGGATCACGGGGTGGACCGGATCTGAGATATCAGCCAACACCAGTCGGGCGACAGTCGACTGCAGGCGTTGCGCCGTCTGACCCGCGCGGGTCACAACATCAAAGCTGCCACCGGTCACGGAGTAGAGCATCTGGTCCTTAAGCGCGATGGCTCGCACGGGACTGGACTTGTCACTCGCTAGAGGTACAGATCCGGTTTCCCGCCCGGCATAGAAGTATTCCACCGGCGCAACGGACTGTTCACCCTCAAACAGCAGGTTTTCAATTCGGACCGGTACTGGCCCAAAGCTACCGGCAGGAACACGAACGCGACTGTGGTTGCTGCTATAGATCTGGAGATCTCCGGCTCTTGCCTCGCCAAAGCGCACAATCATGTCGTGGTGGAAGCCACGACCATACAGATCAACATAATTCCCCCCTTGCGGCGGGCCGGTATGAGGGTTGAGGCTGTCAATACTGATCTGGGGCACAATCAGCAGTGCGCCATAGCGCTGGTAGGACAGGCCCGAGTCCACGCGTTGAACCGTCAGCGCCAGAGAAGCGGTCGCATCACCCCACTGAAGATTGGGCAACTGGAACTGCACAGTGTCATCAGTCACCGCCTGAATTGCTTCTGCCGGCAGCAAGGTCGTACCCAAGTGCAGGCGGAGCAATGCAGGATCTGCCCCAAAGCCCTGGCCCCGTACGAAGACGACTTCTGAACCATTGCCATGGAAGAAATGGCTATCGATCACCTGGCCGTCCACCAGCTTGTGAATGCTGCGGATTTCCGGGCGCTCTCCTGCTGAAAACCCATAACTCAGTTGAGCGGCGGTATGAAGAGCCTTGCCGTACAGATCGTTAAGATCGGTGGTGACGACAATGCTGAACGTTCCCGCCGGTGCAAATTCGGGCAACAAAGTCACATCTACATAGCCGCCGGACAAGGTATTGATCGCGGTCAGCGTATAGTGATCCGCAGGTAGCTCAACCCCCACCTGATCGACCAGGCGAATGGCCGATGCGATGTGGGCCGGATCGGTATTGATCAGATGGCTAAACTGGATGCGGACCTGCTCACCGACCGTCAATTGCGCACCAGGCGCCGGAGACACGCCACTGAGTACCAGGCGGCTGCCCGGGTTGTAGACGGTGCCGCCAGCGTCGGCCAGGAATTGGCCACCACCATACTGGGCCAACTCCGTACCACCGGACAGATCACGCCAGTATTGAATCTCGTAGCGACCGGTCGGGGTCTGCTCATAAACCAGCAACTGGTGACCGGTGCTGACACTGACCTGGCCATACTGCACTTGCAGAGACAAGTCTTCCAGGTCAGAGTCCACAACACCGCGATCAAGACGCTGAATACTGTAAGCCGGAGTGTTCCCAAA
This sequence comes from Marinobacter sp., assembly GCA_035303925.1. GTDB lineage: Bacteria > Pseudomonadota > Gammaproteobacteria > Pseudomonadales > Oleiphilaceae > Marinobacter. Next base: position 14,541 of record DATGQY010000180.1, read on the forward strand.
ACTACTGATCACCACCAGATGGAGGGTTTTCTTCTCACCCTCCAGGCGCGCCAGTAACACATACAGCTTGCCATCCTGCCACTGGATATCCACCGGCATGCCAAGCAAGGCCTCGTCGGCGCTAGAGTCCTGATCAAACTGGATGGTCGCAAAACCGGGAGCCGGCCCCAGATTTTCACTGCCCAACGCAAAGAAGCGGATATAGCCGGTACCCAGCTCGTTTGCGGCAGCCACCGCCAACACCCCACGGTTGCGGTCTACTGCCACATCCAAGGCGCGGTGGGCAGGCAAGCTCAGCTCGTTGACAACCAGCGGCTTGGCGAGATTGTTCAGGTCCACCAACAGCAACCCCTGACTGCCGGCGGCGAGGAAGGCCAACTGATCCACAACTTCCAGCCCTGTCACCTTGCCGGTGGTGCGCATCTGGCTGATCCGAATGGGGCGATCCCAGATACGGGTGTCGTAGATCTCCAGCCCCGCTTCCATCAGGAAGCGGTTGACTGCCGTCGGCTTGGCACCGGCTTTGACCCCAATCAACAAGGTGTCGCCAACGGCCTGCATCGCCCCGATTTCCATGGGCGGATAGTTGGGCAGGTCAATGCTGCGTCCCTGGGGTACCAAATAGGAGAACTCACCGACATAAACTTCTTTAGTCTGCTCGCCATAGGGCATCCGCAGATAGAGCTCATACAGATCTGGTTCAATCACACCCGGCAACACAAACTGGAACTGGTTCAGTTGCACCACGTCGTCACGCAGGTTGACCACCTCCAGACCCGGCGGCAGATCGAAGCCACCATAACCGGTATAAATCTCTGAAGGGCTGTGCTTGGCTCTCAGAATAATCTTCGAACCGGGCAGAATCACCGGGGACTGCGCCTGTACGTTGATCAGGATACCACCGTCAGACAAACCGAAATCCGGGGTGATACGGAACGGCTGTCCTATGTTATTGATTGGCTCAGCAACCACCAGAGCGCCCGGCCAGAGTGCATCAAGCGGCCCATTCACGATTCGCAGATGGTGCTGTCCAGCTACCAGGGGCAATTGTGATGTGGCATTTTCCGGAATGATCAGCTGCCCATCCGCATCCAAAGTGGCCGAAATGAGATACTGACCGACATAAACCTGAGTGACAGCACTGAAGTGCTCGCCCAAAATCCTGATAGCGGGCTGATCGCCGAAATGGAAAGCTCCGCCGATCACGTCGTGAATGATGGGCCGGCGCAAATCAGATGCCACCACATTGAATGCCAGGTGGTAGGGTGCCCACAGCCCCTGACCACGCAGGTTGCGGGCCGATTCCACACGCAGCCGGTAGGGGCCGCTCTGGGAGCGATCAAAGTTCACGATAAAGTGACGCGCCGCCTCGGTCACCTCACCTTCCAGCTGCGCGGTTAGGGAAACCGGTACTTCCTGTTCCTGACCACTGAGCGGGTCGACCTGGTACAGGGACACAGCACCTGCGGTGGCGACGGACTCCAGCGTCACCAATTCGTTAAACGAAAGCATCAACGGCTCATCAAGAGTGCTGGGCAGCTCGCCCTGATGGGCAACGGACGCGCCAGTTACCAAGGCACCGGGCAATTCAAACAGCTGCAAACCGGCCTGGGCACTGGCGGTCACCAAGCGATCCCGGTACAGATCTACGCCTTCGATCGCTTCATCATTGCCGGCAGAAATGATCCGTGGCGCTTGAACATTCGATAGATCCATCACCACGATACCGCGATTGGCGGCAACAAACAGGGTGCTGCCCTGCATCGACAACCGCAGTGCACGTCCGACCTGAGCCTGCAGGGATTGATCGAACGCGACGCGAATCCGCTGCTCTGGTTGATCACGATGGAAAATTTCCACCCCGACGCTTCCCAGTGCGGCGATGATATAGTCACCATAGGTCAGTACATCAAAGAGGTTGCCCGGCAACTCGTATTGCTGGGTCAGAGTCTGATCCAGCAGATTGACGGCAGTTAACGTACTCACCTCAGCATCTTGAGGCTTGCCAGACGTGGTAGAGCGCCAGCCGATTGGGCAGCCATCCAGGCCCCAGTAAGCACCGGAGTTGGTCCCACCACTGTACAGCCAGTGGTGGTTCAGGTGAAGTGCACTACTGCCGGAAACACCCGCCAAAGTGCCCAGGCTGACAGGATCGGTCGGGAACAGATAATTGAGTATCGACACGCCCTTCGACTCGCCCGGCACAGACTTGAACGCGCAGCCATCCGGCGTTTTCCCTTCAGGAAGGGCGATGGCCCGTGCTGCAAAAACGGTCTCTCCTGACTTCACCAGGGCAGTGGTATGCACCGTATCATCAACCAATGCCTCGTTGATGAACTGCAACCCGTTCTGCTCATCCAGGTTCAGACGGGCGACTCCGCCCGCGCCACTGGCCACATAGAGGCGTTTGCGCCAGACACCTTCCTCCAGCTCCTGATCCGCCACGATCTGGATCGAATCAATTGCCGTCGCAAAGTCCAGAGCACTGGCACGTTTGAGGGTATGCTCTTCCTCTTCAGTCAAGGGCACCCCGCCCAACACATCAGCCGCCAGTGACTTAGCCGCCAGAGCCTGCGCCGTCGCCTTGGACTGCAGCAACATGGGCGCCTCCGTACCGCTGGGGAGGCTGGATTCACCGCCTACCATAATGGGACGGTTAGCATCCTGAATATCAAAACTGATCGCCCGCAGCGTATCACCAAAGGTGGCACCCAGCATTTCTAACCGGGTGTAACCTTCCGACAAGTAGCCTCCGGAAGTAATCGCCACACCGGTTTCGTGATCCACCCAGGTATCCGCCGGCGCCGCATTATGAGGCTTGACGACAGACAGCCGCTTCATCCCGTAGCCGAAACCGGCTTCGCCCTGCAGACTGGTCTGGTTGCCATAGCGGTCTTCGCCATAGACGTTGTGAAGTCCGGACACACCCCGTGGAGACAACACTTCGATCTGCCGCGTCGACAGCACTCGTACGCTGCTGGCGGGTGTGGAGCCGACCCGAATCTTCAGGCCATCCATCACGGTATTGCCTGGCTCAAAACCACGTCCGGTAATGGTGATCCAGGTTCCGCCCGTTATCGGACCCCATTTCGGCGTCAGCTGGTCAAAATGAATCGGGGCATCCAGAACCAGGCCGCCATGCAGGACGGCGGATTGCCAGACGCCTGCCTGGTTCACCTGTACGGTAACGTCATACAGTCCCGGTGTCGCAATAGCCGGCACACTGGCACGGAGAATAACGGCATTATTTTCTTCGGTACTGGTTTCCACCGTCTCGACCGTGGCGGCCACGCTACCGATATAAACACGCAGCCGGTTGGGGTTGGTCGGTGCATTCAATACCGAAAGGGTCACCACCCCGCTACGGTTAACCGACAATCGCCGCGGCACAACCGACCCGATGGCAACCGTCCGGTTCTGGTCACCCCGGTAGGTAAATACAAAGCGCTGATCAGAGGGCAACCGATATAAAGTCAGCTGCTCCCCTGATGCCAGCGTTTTCACCGAACGCACACCACGGGCAACTTCCAGGCTAAGGGTATCCCCTACCGCCAGCATCGCAACCGCCGGTTCCGCCAGCTGAATAACAGCGTCATTATTGACCAGAGTGACCTGGCTCGGCAGGGTCTGGCCCTGGGGTCCAAACACCCGGAAATGGGCCTGATTGTCATCGTTCTGGTCAATCGCTTTATTAAACCGCACCCGCAGCTCAATACGCTGGTCTGTGGTCTTGTCCAGGATACGGTTGGTCGGTGAAACCTCATGGATTTTCAGCAGGCTGTCGGGTGAGACCTGTACCTGGCTACCCTTTCCGTTGGTATTGGCGCCAGCACCGATCGCTGAATAACTATCGGCCACCACGACATCCACAAAACTGCCGGCATAAACTTCCGTGCCTTCCTGAACGACCGGCTTCTCGGGCGAGGTGATATCCACCGCCAAAATGCCCTGGGTGCCGCGAGCGGCATATAAGGTATTGCCATTGAGGTCCACATCATGGACGAAGCCGATCTCGCTCAGGCGAGCCACAATCTTCGGCGCAGCAGGGTCACGAATGTCCACAATGACCACGCCGCTAGCACCTGCGGCCAGATAGGCGTAATGATTCTGGACCCGTACAGAACTGGCGGGAATATCCAGGGAGCTAAGCAGACGGAAACCGGCCTGGGGTGAGTGCTCGACCAGATAAAACCCGCCACTACCCACGGTTTCCTGTTCCAACAGGATGTTTTTGACATAGTCAAACTGGCCACCCACCGCAACGTAACGAGCCACGTCGCCAGGCTTGGACGGCACCGCGTGAACATCCAGGATCGGCTTTTGATTAGGCGCGACATACTGATCAACCAGATACAGCTTGGTGTGGAGAAAGGCATCGACAAATCCGATCCCCCCCTGATCCAGAGCGATCGTGACCCGATTCTCCGCCACCGACAGGCCGCGAGCCACTGGTGACGGCAAGGTCAGGCTGCCGATAATAATACTTTGCGTCATATCCAGTTCATTGAAGGAAATGACGAACAGACGCGCGTCTGTATAGCCGGAGCCTGTAAACCGGGCGCCGGTCACGAAAATACGATCCTGATTGTTCTCAAAATAGCCGGCCAGCGCCAGGGCATGATACCCCTGGGGCAAGGCTACGGAAGTGACGATGCGATCATCCCTGCCGTCCTTGTTCCGGTCGATCAGGCGTCGCAGGTCATCGAGGTTTTGCGGATCCGTGGGATCGGTTGTAAAAGACGAAGCGGCAATATTATAAATCACCACCCCTGCTGCGCCGGAGGCGGTCATCAGGTAAGTGCCGGTAGGATCGAGCTCCGCATCATAGATACGTCCCTCGCCCTGAATACTGGCTTGAACCGGCTGCAGGTAGCGGAAGGCATTTTTAAGCACGCCTACCTGCCCGCTGTTAAGACTGACCTCTACATCGACGGTGCCGATGCTGCCACCCGGTGTAACGACCCGCAGGGTTTCCGTATCCAGAATCTGGATCTGCTCTGGCGCCACCGCCAGATTCCCGAACTTGACCTGGAGGGTGCCAACGCCGGGCCGGAAGCCTTGGCCTTTGATCTCGACCAGGGTCCCCCCATTGAGGGTTCCCTCTACCGGAGACAAAGAGGTCAAGACCAGCGGCTCAACATACTGAAGCGCGCCGATCAACTGGTCTCGCGAGCCATTGCCATTGACCACCACTAAAGTTGCCGGTCCCGCCAGTTGCGCAGGCACCCGTACCTGATAACGCTGACGGCCATCTTCCAGTGTCTGGACTCCCAGCACCGAAGCTTCCTCACCGGATACAATAAAGCGAGGCGATCCCTGGGCGTGGCGCAAGGTAATGGCCACTTCTGCCCCGCTGATATCGACGACACTGGGAGTGATGGTGTCGATCTGAACTACGGGCCCCACCACATGGCCGGTGCGGAAATCGATTTGATGCTCAAACAGGCCCTGCGTACGCCGGCTTGCCAGCACACCGCTTAGAACGATCCGATAGGCGTGGCCGGCCTGTAACCCCTCAACAGGTTCGATATGCAACGTCTGTGGATCTTCTGCATCCACGACAAGCTGGATCGACTGCACCTCACCTTCGGCGCCACCCGTCTCCCGAACCAGCGTCACATAGGGTCGCAGCGCTTCGACCTGACCCAGCGGCAAGCTGAAGCGCAGGCTGATGGCAGAGTCGATGGCGACATTATCGGCACCATGGGCAGGCACACTCGACACCAGATCTTGTGCCAGGGTATCCACGATGTGCAGTCCCGACACGGTTTTCGTTTGCTGCAGGTAGGGAATCGCAAAGATCGCCAAACCATCATCGGTATATAGCGTCGGTACCCGCTCATCGAGTCCGCTCTGAAGCGGAAGTGGTGCTTTATGTTTCATGCTAACCGGGCAGCCCACAGTATCGTCGATAGCCAGCGCATCAAACAGGGAGATGTCACTGAGGCGGCTGGCATCATAAATGGCCAGATAGCTATCCAGGCGCTCCCCTGCGTTACCACACTTCAGATTGGCTTGGCGCGTCACATTGCTCAGGGTTGTCGCCAGTGCTGCCTTTCCGGCACTGCTACCCGGTACATTAAAACCATAGCCCTGATAGGAGCCTGTGGCTCTCATATACGCCGGTCGTTGTGCATCAATCAATTGCAAGGCATTTCCAGTCGCCAGCAGAGACTGCTGGGACAGCATGGTATTCGGCCGTCCGCCCCCGGCATAGGAACCTACCTGCGGCAAGCTGGGCTTGGTGATGTCATAGGCTATCTGAACACTCTGCGCCGCCTGATATCCCTGTCCATGCGTGACCAGCAGGTACTGCTCTACCAGATTGAGATCCTTCACATTCAGAGTGGTGGTCTGGCCATTGAGCGAGGCCGAGCGCAACCGGGTCACGACCGTAGGACGGAGCGGGTCCGCCAGGCTCACCACAACGACGCCTTCAGAGCCTGCATTCAAAAATGCCAAGCTGTCACGAACCTTAATCTGGGTTACCAGACTGCTGACGGGTAACGGCAACTTGTACAGGATATCGCGATCTTTGCCATCGGGCTCTGCCGTGCGCGTTTCCCGGTCATAGACCAACAGGTACGTCTGGTTCTCATGGGGCATGCTGATGTGGGGGAAATCATAGCCACGGGCTGAAACATACAGCTGACGCTCTGAAAGGGCGATCGCCTGGGGAACCAGGTCTTGGGGCAGGTTGTAATATCCCAAACCATGCTGAGGCGCTGCATTGGCCAGCTCTTGGCGATTGTATTTCACCAGGCTGATCCAGCCTGCCGGGTAAAAGTCGGCCACGTAATCCGCTGAAAAGACCCGCTCAGGACGGTCTTGATCTTCAAAAATCCCTTGGCCCAGAACATACAGCAACTGACGCTGTGTATCCGCAGCCAAATCCACCACCTTGCCCGGCGGCAGCTTTCCGGCATCCGGCACATAGTTGCCCGAGTTGCCGTGCTCCCGGGCTTTGATTTCCGCAGCGATCAATTCTGTGTCAAAAGGTAGTTCGGTCTCGATGGTCCGATTAATCGCCAAACGGCCATAGAACAGCGCATTTCGCTGCGTATAACGGCGGCCGGCGTCATCGCTCACGATCACATCGATAAAGCCCCGATACCCATTGCCATTGTCACCGGTAAAGCGCGGCACCACCCAGGTCATCCGCTCCGCGCTGTACAGTGACAGCTGGCCGTCGCCCACGCGATAAGTCACTGCAGATTCGGGCTGACCACTCTTATAGGCCGTTAGCGTCAAGCCACTGTGGAAACCGTAACCGACGACATCCACCTTCTCCGCCAAACCCGTCTGCTGGGTAGTCACCACCGCCGGGGTCAGGAAGGAGACTTTCAGAATGTCCACATAAGTGAAACCGCCAATGACGGTATCACTCAAGCCCCAGCGATTGGTGACTGTGACCGCTGCCGGACCGGCGTAGTTGGGAATGGTTTTGGCATAAAGACGATCATAGGGATCGGCTTCATCAGCAGCCTCAACCCGTTCAACCACCACAGGCTGTCCACCAATGGTGAGCGTCGGGCGCTCACTGAAGTGATGGCCACGGATTACCAGTTCCGTCCCACCTTCCACGCCACCCACAGCGGTACAGGCACCCTGGTTTTGTAGGGCAGTGAGCGCACAAATCTGGGTAATATCCGGGGCCAGGGCACTTCCCGCCGCCGAGGTGACAAAAGCGAACTGATAGTCCTGCGCCAGCGGTTGCCCGGTCAAAGGTGCCAGGCCGGCCTTCACCCGTACAAAATACTGGGTATTTTCCCGGAGCTGGAAGCCTTCCACGGGGACCAGTTCTAGCCGTGAGTGGTGTGGCTCACCATTGCGCTCGCCAAAACGGATGCTGAACTGCGAGCTGATCTCTTCGCCAATCAAAGGGTCGCCCTCGATCACCTGTACCGACTGAGCAAGCTCCGCATTGGCCGGTAACGGGGCAGACAGCACCAAATGAATACTTTCAAGGCCCGTGGACACCTCCGTCTCGGCAAAGGCCGGGCTATGATCCAGAACCGTCAACTCAGTCAATTCGATACGGCCAATCCCGGCCTGGCCGGTCGCGACGTGCATGGCCCCCCGCGCCAGGGTAACCCCGCGAGCGGCGGCCTTGGCATCGGTGGCCTGGCGATGGACCATCACCGGTAGAGTCGCATCCCAGGTCGGGTCCAAAGCTTTCTCAAGGTCGATAATCTCGACCAGAGCCTGTGCCGGCTGGTCTTCCTGATCGGAATAGGCAACCGTCACATACGCCAGATTCCCGGTCAGCGTGACATCATAAACACCTCGAGAATGCAGGTCTTTGCGGGCTGGCTTAATATCGACCGTGCGGGTGACTTTCGGTTGATAGGGATCACTGATATCGACCACATTCAGCTGAGAAGCGCCGCCATCACCTGACATGTCGGCGACATACAGGAGGTTGCCCTGTAAATGAAGACGGTTGGCCACGCCCAGGGTATCAACCTTAGCCACGATGGGTAACGCCGGGTCTGCGATATCCGCGACCACCACACCTTCGTGTGAGGCGGCAATAAACGCAAACCGCCCTTGCACCACCACATCGCGAGTGAAGCCATTGGGCTTGATGTAGCCAATATGGTAGGGCGCATTGAGCAGGCTGATGTCCAACACCTGAACACCACCATGACCATTGGCAACCAGCACCAGATCATCCTGTCGAGCCAGTCCATACACATCTGGATAAGGCAGATCTACCCGACCCGCCAGCAGATAAGGCAGGCCGAATTGCGCTTCACCGTTTTGATGATTGAAAATCAGCAATTCACCCGAGGTGTTTTCCAGATACAGGTTGCCGCTGCCTTCCGCGCCAGTGTCACCACCCAGCCAATCTTTACGGATTTCCGTTTTCAGTGCCTCGACAAAGCGGCACGCGCCTTCCGGATTCCCTTCGTGACAGAGAACATCGCCGATGACGCCTGACTTTCCGGCAAAGACTAAGTTCTCGTCCGCCAGGATTTCACCGATAGTGCCGCGAAAAATCTCCGCCGCCCCTGCCAGCAAGGGCGAATACATGTAGAAGTTTCCGGCTTGGTCACCATCTTCGGGGTCCATCGCATCCACGATGAACAGCCCCGTATACTCCGGCTGTACGACCTTGCCTTCATTCAGGCGGCTGTAACCCAGCCCCTGCTCGACCCGCAAAGGATCAGCGGTAGCCCAGGCGCTCACCATTTCACCGGTCCGTTGTTGGCTCTGATATTGCCCGATACTGGTGTAGTAGATGTGCGCGCCGATTTCCCGGGCATTCGAACTGGGCGCGATATAACGCTGCTCAGAGAACCTCAGGCCCACTTCATAAGTGGTGGTTTCAGTAATGCCACTATGGGCTGGCGTATCGATCCGGGTGATAACCCGAATCCGCTCATTTTTATGGGCTTCGCGATTGAGCAGCGTTCCGTCAGCAAGATCCGCCCAATAGATGTAGTAATGATTATTCGGATCACTGACCGGGGTTGGATCACCCGGCGCCCGGGTATCGTCTCTAAACAGCTGAACCGGATATTCAACCAGGGTAATCCAATGCCCTTCCCGGGACTGATACTCCCGAATCCAATGCTGGGTAACACTCGTGATCTCACCAATATCCTCAATACCCACCACAGCACGAACCGGCTCGGCCACCGTGAGAATGTCTTGGTGTGGCGGGTTCAGCACATTGATTTTCGGAACCACCGTATCCTGGATAGTGCCAACGGTAACAACCTGGGAGGCACCCGATTGTCCCAGCACATCATAGGCCACGGCCTGGATCGTAAAGCCGCCGATTCCTTCCGGTGCCGCCAGCAAGGCACGATAGACATGCTCCTGAGCATAGCTGCCGCTCACGGCCGAATAACTTTGATAGGCCGCTTCGACCGGGCTGTCGTTCACATAGAACACAACGCGGTCGATCCCCTCTGCCCCCAGATCATCAAAGGCCTCAACAAAGACCTCAATGTCCTGACCATCGATAATCACGGAGTTGTTATTCGCAGGTTTGACGATGGTGGCCGTCGGCGGCTGATCCGCATCAATCTTCAGTTTCAGCAGGGCCGGCGACAAGGCCGACTCATAGCCATCCACATCCACAGCTTTAGCTTTGAAAAAGAGCGTCTTGCCAACCGCCCCGGTGGGTACTTGGAAATGGAAATTGAACGGCGCTGCGCCATCCGTGCCCAACGGCAGATAGGTCAGCGACTCAGCATCCTGCCCAGCTCCGGCTACTGCATGGAACAGCGAAATCCGGTCAACGCCGGCTTCTGGATCATGAGCCATGACATTGATGACAATGCCGCGCCCTTCGGTAATGGATTCAACTTCACCCAGACTGAACCCGCGACTATCCAAAAGCCGCATCCCGGTGACTTCAGGAGCGGTGTTTTTCACCAAACTCAGAGGTGTCGCTACCCTACTCTCATTGCCGACACCATCCAGCGCCTTGGCAACCAGTTGTAAGGGAAGCTGAGTAATGGATTGATTGGGATCGCGCAGGTACTCCGCAATGGTACCCACCACCAGGTTTCCGGAGTAAGGCGGTGTCAACAACAGGTTGCTGGAAACCGTTTCATCCTCAGTGAAGTGACCATCAAGGTTTTGGTCCGCAATCAGGCTGACCTGCAAGGACGAAACCGAGACGTTGTCGGAAACCTCATAGCGGTAGGCCAGATTGCGCTTCTCCACCAACGTGGAGCCAGACGTTGGCGGCTGAATCTGCACAATGGTGGGTGCAATTTCGTCTTTGATGACATGCACCACGACCGGCGTCAGGGTTTCGATGGAGCGGGCAACTCCCACCGCTTTCAATTCAGTCGCAGTTGCCGACAGCGTCAGGTTGCGCCCGGCCTGCCCATAAGGAATCTGCAACAGGAATTCATAAGGATAGGTCAGGTCACTGAAACTCTTGTCACCCTGGATCAAACCACTGACATTCAGCGTGACACGATCGATACCCACATCATCAATGGCATTGACCTGAACCAGCAGATATTCGCCTTCGGTGGCTTCATGGTTGGTAGTCGGCGTACCGATCACAACCGTCGGTGGCTGGTCGCCAATGATCTTCACCGCCAGACTTTCACGGGCAGTATGATTGTCGGGGTCGTTGAATGCCGCCCCATAGGTATCCAACGCTTCGACTTCAATATCAATGCGGTTATGGGCCGAGTTTTCAGCGCTATAAACGGGCACTGGTACGGCAAAGTCATAAGGCGGCTGGCGTAGGCGTGCCGTATAGGCCGGCTGGCCATTACCGTAGCGCGCAGTCAGGGCCACATAATCAATGCCCACATCGTCAAAGGCTTTGACGCTGACCCGCATGGAGGTCTGCTCGACCACTTCTTGCGCTTCAACCGGCGCCACAATATCCAGGGTCGGACGCTCATCAGCCCGTACCCGGAAGCTTACTTCCTTACTCTGACTCTGGGACTGATCGTATGCCGTACCTTTGACCCAGATATCCATGGCCGCCACATCCGCCATGGCAACGCCCGGGAACAGGCTCAAAATGTCAGACAACTTACGCACATGCAGCAACTGTGCATATTCCGGCGTATCAATATTTTGGGTGGTTACCGGCTGATAATCGAGCGAAGCGATGGAGGTAATGCTTCTTGCCAGCTCATAGTCAGTCTTCAGATACGTGCCATCCATCTTGCGGATGCCATAGGCGGATGCCAGGTCCAGCCTCTGTACCTTAACGTTGTCATAGGCCGCAAAGCCCACCGTGAAGTCGGAACTCTCGACAGGACCAAAGGTCGGCTCTGGCCGGGTAAAGTAAACTTCCGGCTTAATTTCATCGGCCACAACGTTGAGTGTGATTTCCGTACTGCCCACCGCATTGTCGGAATCATAGACGTAAGCGGTCAGTTTCAGGGGCTCATTGGCCCGCACCACGTTGGCCGGAATCGCCACCACATAATTGCGCATCAGTGCATAGGCGCTGTTGGGCGTTCCGTAATTATCCGCCGCCTCCAGACCAAACTTGTCCAGTAAACTTCCATGAATATCCGCAAATGCCTGAGTGACGGCAGAAATACCACCAGACACCTCTTCTGCTTCCGGACTGACATCCTCAATCGCAAGGGGGACGCCGTTGGCGAACACCTTTATGGATTGGCGAACATCCAGCTTACGGTCATCGGTGGCAACGACGCCCACCTTGATGCGGAAAGTACCTGCGGCAATGTCCTGATCCTGAGACGGACCGGTAATGCGTACTTCTGGAATCACATTGGTCAAGGGATGAACAATAAAGGTCCGAATCGCCTGCTGACCGATATTGTCCGTGACCACCAACTCATATTCCGTGGCCTCATAACGGTCAAACACCACCGTCGCCTGTTCCTGGGCCTTAACGACCAGGGGAGCCGGACAAGCGTCGCCATAGTGCTTCACGTAGACCTGCTCTTCGCGAACGCCGGTGGCAGATTTACGGTAGATTTCGAACTTCGCCAGACCCGCATCGTCGGTCAGGTTGGTGTCGACCCGGAACGGCTCGCCACGCCGCACCCAAAATTCGCCGATATTGAGGCGCTGCGGCTCGGTGTAGCTCTTTTCGTAACGGTTATTCGCATAGTAACTGTGGAATCCGGTTAGCCCGATCATGGGCTTCTCATTGATTCCCACCGGAAGAATGACCTGTTGCTGGGCCGAATAGCCGCTCTGATCCTCGACCACCACATTCAGTGCCAGCTCCCCCCAGCCAAGATCCTTGGCAACGGTGTAGGGGAAGCTGAACTGGGCCTGGTGATAGATACCGCCGAACTCATGCAGGAGCTGGTGGTTGTTCTGGTAAACCTTAATGGACTTGAGAGCTTTCGTGTCATCGCCCAACGCCAAGGACACGTCAAAACGCTGGCCCGGCACCACGGTTGTGCCGCTCTTGGGCGAGACAATCTCCAACTCCGGTCCGGTGGTATCCGGAATCAAACGATGAACAGACAAGGGAGCTAACGGCTGCGGCCCACGACGGCCCGACAGCCGGTCAATACCATGCCCCAGCAAGTAGACCTGCGAAACGCCGGGGTGGACCTTAGTTGCATAGGCAAATCCCCAAGGATCGTTGTCACGTCGCTGCGCATAGGCAGAACGCGCTTCAACCACGGCCACCCCGGAGCTGTCTGGCCCAGTATCATGAACCATCACGGATATTGCAGGCGAAAGCTTTGCGACATCCCGCTTAGCGCCATCTACACGATAGTCACCAGTATTTGCTACCCGACGTAAATCGATTTGGACGGATTGCACGAACCCATCGGCTTGATCATAACGGGGGGTTAGGATCAGTTGCGTGGTTATCTCGTCGATGTAGGGCGCTAGGTCTACACTGTTTCCAGCGACAAAAATCGTGGCTTGCGGGCCCATGCAAGGGCCTTGCGCCAGTATGGAGACATCAAACCCGCTAAGACCACTTAAAGCCCCGGTAAATGCGATACGCATCGCTTGTTGCGGATTGACGGAGGGCATCGGAAACACGACCAGTCGGTCATTGTCCGTCGCCAGGTAAGGTGTGCCGTTGAGGGTGACTGCACCGGAGGCACCCTGGGCTTCCGGATACAGGAAAGAGATGACGGGATCGATCAGGCTCTCACGAACACTCAGGTCACCGGTCGGATCGCGGCTACCGCCAGCCCCCAGCCCAGTTAAGGAGGTATAGGTGAGGAAGAAACGGTTATCCTTGGTGACATAATCGTCTCTGACCCGGGCCGTGGAATACAGCAACTGTCCGCTGACCACATCCTGAGCCGGCTGTTCCTGCTCCACCGTCAGCATCGGCGGCATATCCCGCTTCAATTGTGCCACATGGCTGGTGGTCGAACGGTTGCCGGAGCTGTCTTCAGCTTCCACCGTGAATGCCAGTGTGAGCTCGTTGGCTGTCTCGGCCAGTTCAGGCAGGGAGAGGACGATAGCACCACTGTCAAAGCTCTTTCCGGTCACATCGCTGATCTGCAGCAGGCTGATTTTCTCGCCGGGCTGTCCCGCCTCAATGGTCTGCATGAAGGCTTCGATGGACTGAATTTCGGTATCATCCGTCACCCGGAACTGTAAATTGGCTTCCTGCTCCTCATACAGGGTTTTCCCGGGCTGCAGATAGCTCACTGCAGGCGCTTCAGTGTCCGGCAAAATCTCCAGCCTGACTTCCATGGAGTCTGCAGAGTTAATACCCCGATCTTTAACCCGGATCAGCAGCCCTAAGGATTGCTCCTGATAAATCAGGTAGCCCGTTGGAATACGCAGCCGCCCTTTAAAACTGGTCTTGAAACGGGTGTCGGCAACAATGCTCCCAAAGGAGCCCGGATTCGCGATCTTGATCTCTTCGACTCGGTCATCACGACCCAGCGTTTCCCATTCAAGAATGGATTCTTGTCCATCGGGCAGTCTTACAACGGCTTCAATACGATCCACGTAGAAGTTATCCAGGGCTTCCCCGGTCACCTCCAGACTATCCCCGGGACGAATTTTGGTCGGCCCCTGGGGCGACAACAAGGTGACAGCTGGTGCTTCCTCATCGTCCAAAATGTCCAGGTCCAGGATCTGAGTCGTTACCTGCCCTGCACTATCGATGGCTTTAATCCAGATCTGTGCTGCACCGTCGTCAACTTTACCCGGCACCCGCAACTGTGCCGTGACGTATCCTGCCGCCTGCTGGCGCTTCTCAATTTCCTGCTGACCAATCACAACGTGCTGGAGAACCTCTTGTCCCCGCTGGCTGTAAAAGTGCGCCTCCCTCACGGCCACATCATCGGTGATCAGCGCATTAACCACGACCGCTTCACCCTCATAGAGGCGGCTACCCGCTGCCGGTGACCGAATCGAGATTTCAGGTGGGTTGTCCCGAGTCACATTAAACGTCCAGTCACTGGAAGCCACATTGCCATAGAGGTCAGTAGCTTCCAGAACCAGGGTATACGTCGCCACATCGGGAATGACGACCTGGAAATGATCGATTACTTCAGTACGGGGCTGAGCGGTTGGAAAACTCAGATCTTTGATCAGGGTACCGTTACCAGTAATCCGCAGGCGCTGAATTCCTGTTTCATCACTGGCGCGCCAGTCAAACCGGGTGGAGCGGTCCACATATAAGGGAGCGCCCAGAATCGGTTTGGTAATGGCCACATCAGGGCCAGACTGCTCAGGGACCACGTTTAAGACCGTGCCAAACGGTTCCGAAACCTGCCCCAAGCTGTCCCAAACTCTGGCTTCTACACGGATCTGATGAGCTTGATTCGTTAAGTCAAGCGAGGCCAGATCAAACTCGAAACGATCAACAAACTGATTACCCGGAATCAGCCCTGTGCCGGCGTCATGCTTGATTACCGCCGCAGCATGGGAAACTCCATCCACAAACAGTTTCAGTTCAGAGCTGACAATCGCCTTGTCATCGCGTGCCACCAACTCCAGAGCCACCGGCTGTCTGGAGTAATACCGGACCTGATTGGCAGTCAGGGCTCTGATAACAGGAACTTGGTCCTTAAAAACACCAATCACTGCTGAAACGGTCGAACTATTACCCGCTTCGTCTTTGGCCTGCGCCGACACTTGGTACCGGTCGTAACGCACCCCTTCCAGGTTCTTGAACTCGGGCACCCGCACCAGGCGTAGCGCCGAATAAGCACGCAACGCCCCCGGTATTTGCTGCAATGCGAAGTCCTGGCCGGTGAGGACATCTGAGTCATTACCAGTTAAAACCGCACCAACACCATCAACCAGCTTAACCCCACGGACTTCCAGGGCTGTGACTTCAACGTTGTCATAACCAGAAAACTTGATCAGGACATCGCTGCTCTCAACCACAGCAGCAATATCACTACCCGCATCGGTTTCATTGATGGTGGGAGAGACAAGGTTGATCACTGGTGGATCTTCATCCTTGCCCAGCGTCACGTTCACAATCTGACTTTCTGCTTCCTGACCACGACTGTCTTTCGCAACCGCCTTAACCGTCAGCGGCTGCTCGTTACCCTGCAATAATGGGGTTTCATAAATCACGGCAAACGGCGCCCGATGATCGGTGCCAACCAACTTGCCATTGACGTAGAAGTCCACTTGAGCCACACCCAAGTCATCCGTGGCATTTGCCCGCAGCTCGACCGCAATACCCGATACCAGCTTCTGCCCTTCAACCGGATGGCTGACTGCAACGCTGGGTAACTGATCATCCTTAACCTGCACGGTAATGGGATCTGTTCGCCCGGCTTTTTCGTGGTAATCAATCGCCCGCGCTGCCAACTGCAGGTTACGCCCAAGATAGGCTTCCTCAATGGCAAGCTTAAAGGTTTCCTGGTGCACACCACTAGTATAGGCACCCTGCCACTTGGTCTCTGCATCCTGGTAACGCTTGCTTGCGACCACCTTGCCATCGAGCAGCAGTTCGATCAGGGTTCCCATGGACAAGGTGTCGTCCGCCACCTGAACCACAACGTCCAGCGTCTGGCCGACCGTTGCCAGCGCGCCCTCAATGGGCGACAGAACCGACAAAGTCGGGGGGCTGTTCTGAATCAGCTTGACCAGTTTGGCTTCTGCATCAGCAGTGGCCTTAGCCAGGGTATGTACCCGTGCCGTCAAGGAAAGGGATGTCTGCTGGGTCGCTATCTGGGGGGCAATAACGTCTGCACGCCAGACTTCCCACAACTCCTTCGTTTCGGAGTCGAGGCTATTCTCGCGAACTTCGAGATTCGGGTAATAGGACTCCGCGACTTTCTGGCCATCGGCAAAAAACTCCACATAAGAGATCTCGCTCCTATTTCGGCTGTCCGGGATCACGCCGAGGTTATGAGCTACGCTCATCCGGTACGGAGTACCTTCAACGATCCGAGCGTTATGGGCGGGGAGTTCAAACTGGAAACTGGGAATAACCGGCTTTTCTTTGTCGACCACCACTACCGTGCTAACGGATGTGTCCGTGACCTGGCCAGCCGTGTCCTTGGCCTGAGCGCGCAACATCAACTTCCGACCCAGCATCAGCTCAGATACTGGCATATTTATTTCATAAGGCAGCTGCTGTCTGCGTCCCAGAACTTGGTTATCCAGGAAAAACACAACGTCCGAGATCCCCACATCGTCTTCTGCGCTCGCCTTAACGGTTAGCACCGAATCAACCTCAACTTTGCCGGGGACTGCCAGTGATGCCACCGGGGGCGCATCATCTGCGGACACATTGATGAGCGCGTTCACTTCTGGGAAGCGGGCAAGTGCCACTCGCATTGGAATAGCTGCGTCTGGCTGAATGGCCAAAAGGGCTTTTAGCCCCTGTTTTTTGTCATATTCCAAAATCCCTTTGGCTGAGTCAGGCAACGTCACTGTCACAGCCCTGGGGTCGGTCAGGGGCGCTTCAGAGCCGTCATCGAAAACCGCCACAACTTCCGGCAGGGCATAGTACTTGTTGAGGGATGACAAGGTCAGGAGGTGGTTGCCCCCTATCCCAGCCAGCTTTAAGGCGGTTAGCTGTTTGCTGTAGTTCACCACAACCGGCACAGTAACAGGATCTTGCCCGGCGTAGCGAACCGTCAGCTCTACCCCAGCCTCTCCCGTCTCTTTCAGGGGATAAACCCGGCCGGCTTCCGTGACATAAACCGCATTAGAGTTACTGGAGGAGTACGTCATGCCATTGCCCGAGCCGGGCACCGGAGTCCAGCCCCGGAACTGGAAGTTCAGAGATGGCACCAGTTGCGCCTCTTCCAGGGCATTGCTGAAAATCAGTTTATGGGGCGCAACCGACAGCCCTTCAACATTCTCTTGAACATCATCGCCGACGAAGACAATGTCAGAGTACGTACTCTGGTTACCACTGGCATCTTCCACGATCACATTGACCAACACGATGGCATCATGGGCGATAGCTGCACCATCCAGACGCTCACGATTGGGCAACGATAACGAGAACTGGGTTTGATCATCAGATATCGGATAAAGGCGCGCATAGCCACCAGAATCCGCAAACGCTGTTTTTGCGGCCTTGGCGATTACACCACCTGCAGCTCGTAGAGCCGACGCCCGAATTCCTTTGATATCCAGCGCAACATATGAAATATCAACATTATCCTGCGCATTCACTTTGATATTCAGAAGCTGTTGGCCATTCTGTTCTGTAATGGCCACGCCCTCTAACGAAACCGAGGGTAATTGATTCTCTATGTTGAACTGTTCTTGAACCGTCTGGATCTTTCCATCGGTTGTTAAGATACGCAATTCGGGATTGAGTTTCTGTGGGCCTTCCAGGGTGAATCGATGTTCGCACGCCAGGGAGTCGTTTGCGACACGCTGCATTTCGGCGGGGATGATGGGGTTAGCGCCATCGGCCCCCACAGAGACAGAGACAACCCGTGAACAGTCAGAGAGACGAGCGACGTATTGCGCAGAGTCTAGAGAAGACCGAAGCGGTGATTGACTGCGTATATCAACCAGCACTTCCGATTGAACTGATGTTGAAACACAAAGCAAACCTGCCGCTAACCAACAGCCTAGGTAGCCATACTTCATGAAGCTATTCCCTACAAGTCCTTCTATTGGACGTCCCTAACCAGTTGGTGCTTACCCGCTAGCATGGGAAGCAGCAAGAATTTCAAAGCTGTGTTTAGAAGTTTGCTTACCTGATGCTCGTCGTTAAAAGAGCATCTCTCACAAGACTTCGCACCATCTGGGAGAAGCCTGGGGAGGCAAATTCGCATGAGTGAGATTGAACTTTTTCAAAAACGCGACACACCCACTCATTTTATCGTCGCAAAGTACCAACAAGCCCGAACAATATCCAGCGTTATTTATGTGACCTGCACGTCATAATTTATGAGATCTTTATTAGAAGGCTGTTCTATCGGCAATTTGGTTGTAAATGCCTAAATAACAAAACTTTTGTGCCAGATTTAAACTAATAAAAGACTTGTCTCTGATGACTGATTGGGTCGTCAAAGTCGACGCATCCTGAGCAACCCTGAACAAAAAAACGCCTCCGAAGAGACGTTTCTTTATTCCGGTGTCTAACAGTGATTATTCCACTGTCACACTCTTGGCCAAGTTGCGGGGCTGGTCCACATCGGTGCCCTTGAGCACTGCCACGTGATAGGACAACAGCTGCAACGGCACGGTGTAGGCAATGGGTGCTAACAGTTCATGCACCGCCGGGATCGGGATGATATGAATCCCCTCTTCTACCTGCAATTGTGCGCCATCGTCTGCAAATACATAGAGCTCACCACCACGGGCACGCACTTCCTGAATGTTAGATTTAAGTTTCTCCAACAGTTCGTTCTGGGGCGCCACCGTAATCACCGGCATGTCTGCATCCACCAACGCCAGCGGACCGTGCTTCAACTCACCGGCCGGATAGGCCTCAGCATGGATATACGAGATCTCCTTGAGCTTCAACGCTCCCTCCATGGCCACCGGATACAGCGAACCCCGGCCCAGGAACAGCGAATGGTTCTTGTCGGCAAAACGCTCAGACAGCTTCTCGATCTGGGAATCCAGGTTCAACAGCGCCTGCAACTGATGGGGCAGCTGTTTCAGGGCTGCAACGATTTCAGCCTCTTTCTCACCACTCAAGCCCGTGCGACGCGCCAGGGCGATGGTCACCAGCATCAAAGCCGTCAGCTGCGTGGTAAAAGCTTTGGTCGAGGCCACGCCGATTTCCGGGCCCGCGTGAGTCATGATCACCAGATCGGACTCCCGCACCAGGGAGCTTCCCGGTACGTTACAGATCGCCAAAGCGGCCTTGAAACCGGCTTTCTTGGCTTGGCGCAGGGCCGCCAGGGTGTCGGCGGTTTCACCGGACTGGGAAATGGTCACAAACAGGCAGTCGTCAGAGATCACATGCTTGCGGTAACGATATTCGCTAGCCACTTCCACCTGACAGGGAATACCCGCCAACTCCTCAATCCAGTAGCGAGCAACCATACCGGCGTGATAACTGGTGCCGCAGGCAACGATCTGCACGCACTTCACACCATCCAGAATTTCCTTAGCCTGGGTGCCCAGCGCTTGTTCAAGGATACGATCACCACTGAGGCGGCCTTCCAGGGTCGCACCCACCACTTGGGGTTGCTCGTAAATTTCCTTGAGCATGTAATGGCGAAACTCACCCTTTTCAGCAGCTTCCACACCGTGCTCAAAACGGATCATCTCGCGCTGAACCGGCTCACCGCTAACATCCCAAATGCGGATGCTTTCCATGGTAATTTCAGCGATATCGCCTTCTTCCATAAAGAGAAAGCGATCGGTCACCGGCAGCAGGGCCAACTGGTCGGATGCAATAAAGTTCTCGCCAATACCCACGCCAATCACCAGAGGGCTGCCTTCACGGGCGCAAATCATGCGGTTGGGCTCACTGGCGTGGATCACTGCCAAAGCATAGGCACCGCGCAGCTGCTTAATGGTGCTTTGCACCGCAGCCAGCACGTCCTGCCCCTGTTTGAGGTAAGAATCCACCAGGTGCGCGACCACTTCTGTATCGGTTTCGGAGGTGAACTCATACCCCTGCTGTTGCAACGCCTGGCGCAGCTCTTCAAAGTTCTCGATGATGCCGTTGTGCACCAGCGCTAAACTTTCACCGGACATGTGGGGGTGCGCATTGGAAACACTGGGCTTGCCGTGGGTTGCCCAACGAGTATGGGCGATACCGATACGGCCGGGCAAAGGCGCCTTGGTCACCAGGGCTTCCAGAGCCGCGACTTTGCCGACTTCCCGGCCCCGGGCCAGTTGCCCCTGTTCATTAATGACCGCCATGCCCGCGGAGTCGTAACCCCGGTACTCCAGCCGCTTTAATCCCTCTAACAAAATCGCTGAAACTTCCCTTTGCGCGACCGCGCCTACAATGCCACACATGATGGAATTCCTGTTTTAAAAATCGTTATGAGCGTATTCGCCCCTCTCCCGACTGGGGAGAGGGG
>DATGQY010000181.1:0-28950 GCA_035303925.1 Marinobacter sp.
TTATGTCCTTCTATTGATTTAACCTCAAGCGACCCGAAGGCCAGGGTGCAGGAGGCGAGTTCTTTGAATCTTAGCCGCTAGCCAGTGAACTCTGGGTAACGGAGCATCCCGTAAGCGATGACGTCCTGAGATGTTGCTTCCAGGCTACGGGCGACCCGGTCAGGACGACTAGCAGCTTACGCTGCTAGTGCGTAGTTTTCGTCGTTTGCGACTATTGCGTTGCAGCTTTGGATTAACGAGATTCGCTGCCATCTCGACATGCACTCAAGGGTTCGCCACCAGCGTCGAAGCCATGTCGTCCCCTTATGCTCCAGTATATGTGGCCGTATTGGTGAACTTCAAGGTTTGTTTATCGTCTTGCCTGCACATTTGTACCTATATTGATCAGGACGCATGGCGAAGTTCGCTTTGCTGGTGCTTGCTCAGTGCTGCCTGGTACAGGTTCTGAAAGCTGTCACGGAAGTAGTTCATGACGTCTTTCGGGTTTGCCTTTATTCCTTTGTCGATGGTAATGCCAAACTGAACGGTGCCCGCATAACTGAAAATGCTCATGCCGATGCCAATGCTGCCGCTTTGGGGAACCCAGAACATGGGTTGTACCAGTTTGCTGCCTCCAAGGTAAACCGGGTGCTTGGGGCCTGGTACGTTGGTGAGTACGGCGGACGCCTTGTTGCTCAACAAATCCAGAGCACGCCGTTCGAGAACATCCGGGCCGCGGCCAAACAGGTCCAGCAAGCTGTAGGTTACCTGGGCCTGGTACGAGCGTTTGAGCCGGTTCATGTTCTCCTGCACCTGTTTGAAGCACATGATGGGGTCGGTTACTTCTATTGGCAGACACACAAGCACCAGGCCGAACTGGTTGCCCAGGGTTTCGATCGGTTGGTCCAGCGGGCGCAGGTTAAAGGGGACGGCAACTCGAATTCCGCAGTCTGGTACCGGCTGCCCATGTTCCAGGAAATGTCGGCTGAGTGCTCCCGTGGCGGCGCACAACAACGCATCGTTTATCGTGCCGCGCAGGAGTTTTGCGCAGTGTTTTACATCGTCAAGTGCCAGAGGTTCTGCCCAGGCGACCTGCTTACGCCCTACCAGCTGGCTTTTCAGGCTGGTGTCCGGCTCGGATGGGGCCAGCCCGAGTTTGACCAGGTCCATGGCAATGCCGCCCGCAGTGGTGGCCAGTTTCAGCGGGTAATTCGGCTCGTCCCGTACTGACTTGACGAACAATTGGGCTTGTTGCCAGCCGGCCTGGGTGCTGTCGACCAGTCTGTGAAGGAAGCGGGAGGCAGGCGTGCCCTTGAGTTGTTTCTTAGTCGATTTGCGAGCCACCCTCTCCAGTTTGGGCTCTGGTGATTTGTCGGTCAGTGACAGCAGCACCCGCACCAGCGAAATGCCGTCGGCGATACAGTGGTGTATGCGAACCAGTAAAGCGCAGCCATCGTGATAATTATCGATGTAATGGATTTGCCAGAGTGGGCGGCGGAAATCGAGCGCGGAACTGTTGAAGTCGCTGGCAAGGGCCTGGAGCTCCTCCTTGCCAGCGTTACCGGGCAGGGCAATCCGGTGTAGATGGTTGTCCAGATCGAACAAGGGGTCTTCTTCCCAGAATACCCGGTCTCCCTTCTGGACCACCCGTTCGCGAAAGCGGCTGAACTTCAGGAAACGCTCTTCAAGTAAACGTTTCAGGCGTTTGATCGGAATAGGGGATTCAAACATCAGCACGGCGGAGATCATCATGGGGTTTTCCGGCGTGTCCATTCGTAACCAGGACCGGTCAACAGACGTCATGCGGGATCGTTTGGGTAACATAAGCCCTCCTATAGCTGTGTACCAGAATCAACGGGCCGCCTGGTACTTCCTTCGGGGCCAGGTCTTAAGTCAATTTCTGAGTATAGGGGGCTGGTGGTAAACCGCAAAGAGGGTGTAAAGGCGACAGTGTCAGCGAGCCTCAGGTGTTGGCCTCTCGGATAACTCTTTGTTTCTGGCGGTTCCAGTCTCGCTCTTTCTCGGTTGCCCGTTTGTCGAAGAGCTTCTTGCCTTTTACCAGCGCAATTTCACATTTAACCCGGTTGCCCTTCCAGTAAAGTGCCAGGGGAATGCAGGTGTTACCTGCCTGGTTGACCTTGCCAACAATCTTGGCGATTTCTTTGGCGTGCAAAAGCAGTTTTCTGGTGCGGGTCGGGTCTGCGATTACGTGGGTTGACGCGGTGTTGAGCGGGGTTATGTGGGCGCCGAGCAGCCAGGCTTCGCCGTCTTTGAGTAGCACGTAGGAGTCCACCAGTTGTGCTTTACCCGCGCGCAGGGATTTTACCTCCCAGCCGAGCAGTGCAAGGCCCGCTTCGAAGCGTTCCTCGATGTGATATTCGTGTTTCGCCTTTTTGTTCAGGGCGATCGTGTTGCTGGTTGGCCCGCTTGCTTTCTTCTTGCTCATGAACCCTGCTCGGAATCGAAAAGAATGGCTCTGCCAGCGAAATAGTCCTGTGCCGGCAAAACGGGCATTGTAGCCCAGGACTGCCAGACGGGTCACGATTTCACCTTTGTTGCCATTGTCCAGGTCGTTCCGCTGCCCCCGGTTCGGCTACAATGAACAGCCGTTTGCCTTCAGGGATCAAGATGTCGAGCAAGTATCAGACTTCCATTGGATCGTTTACCCGAAAGTCCACCTTCTTCTGGGCCTCTGTTGGCGCGACAGTGGGGCTGGCGAACCTGTGGCAATTCCCCTATCTGGCGAGTATTTATGGGGGTGGGCTCTTTATCCTGATCTACCTGGCCTGCCTGCTGCTGGTCACCCTCCCATTGATGGTGACGGAAGCGGTGATCGGACGGCACTCTCGCCACGGCATCGTGTTGGCGATGGACGGGCTGGTGAAAAACTCCGGTTGTTCTCCCTGGTGGAAGGCAGCCGGGCCGCTGAGTATCCTGGCCGCGTTTCTGGTGCTGTCGTTCACCGCGGTGTTTGGTGGCATTGTGCTGGCCTACGTCTTTTTCGGGGCAGCGGACCGGTTTGGTGGCGCAACGCCTGACACGGCTACCGGTGTTCTGGCTGAACTGGTGTCCAGTCCGGGCCGGCACCGGGAGTTCATGGGCTGGCATGCATTCTTCCTGCTTTTGGTGATCGGGGTATCGGCCCGGGGGGTAGTCAAGGGGGTTGAGCGCTCTCTGCGCATGATCGTGCCGGGTGCCTTGTTGCTGATGCTGGGGCTTTTCGCCCTCGCTGCGAGGCACGGTCAGCTGGCCTATGGTGTCGAGCACATTCTGGCGATGCGTCCGGACGACGTTGGCTTTGGGAGTGTAAAGGCGGCTTTTTTTCATGCCTTCTATACGCTGGGGCTGGGTATGGGTGTCTGGGCTATTTTTGGGGCTTATAGCACTTCACATACGCGTCTCAAACGATCCATTCTGGCAGTCGTGTTGATGGATACCCTGGTGGCGATTATTGCCGGGGTGATGATGTTTTCGGCAGCATCCGATGGCGGGAACCTGGATGGTGAGCGTGGGTTCAGCCTGCTGTTTGTGTCGTTGCCGGTCACCCTGGCCCAGGTGCCATACAGTCAGATCGTGATTGCCGCTGTCTTTCTTGCCGTACTGCTCATTGTCTGGGCGACCGCGATATCGTTACTGGAGCCCGTTGTGGCCTGGTTTCGGGAGTGGACCGGAGCACCCAGAGCCTGGACGGTCATTCTTGTGGGTGCGGCAGTATGGCTGATGGGCCTGGCGTCGTTATTTTCCTTTAACGTTTGGGCTGAATACCGGTTGGCGGGTGCGACGACATTCCGATGGCTGGAGTTGATCACCGGTGGCGTTCTCATACCGTTGGTGTCCATACTGATTGCGACGTTTACCGGCTGGTGCCTGACCAGAAGGTATCTGGCGGGACTTCTGGGGAGCGCGCCGGTGGTGTTCCGTAAAATATGGTTCTGGACCATGCGCCTCGTGTTGCCCGTTATCGTTGCCTGGATTGGCGTTCAGTACACAGCATTTTCGCTGGCAAACCTCTGTGAAAACGGCAGTGCCGCGCTATGGTGCGGGCAGGATGGCGATGGGCCGCCCCCGCCTGGTTCGAATAAGGTCGCGCCCGCAGAAGCAACCCCGCCTGTAGAAGGGGATTCCGAGATGCCCACGGCGGTGGAGCCTGAAGTGGATCATGGTGGCAGCCCGGAGGAAAACGCCCCCATCAAGGGTGATATCCTTTATCATAGTGTTTAACCGGTCGCGGCGTTGCGGTCGGGCCAGTTTGTAAAGAAAAGGCAGGAATCCCGGTTTCCATGGCTCATCAGATAGACAAGACAGCTTTGGTCATGCATTCGGCGGAACGCATGTTCCATTTGGTCAATGACATTGCCCGCTACCCTGAATTTTTGCCCTGGTGCGCCGGAGCCGAAGTTCATGAACAAACGGAAGCGGAAATAATGGCGTCGCTGGAAATTGCCAAAGGTGGCGTGCGCCATACCCTGACGACCCGTAATCAGTTATTGATGCCGGAAACCATAGAGATGAAACTGGTGGAAGGTCCGCTGAAAAATCTGACAGGTCGGTGGCATTTTCGTGCGCTGGATGACAATGCGTGCAAGGTGATTCTTACACTGGAATTTGAGTTTTCCGGTTCCTTGGCGCGGATGACCTTCGGGCCGGTATTTAATCAGGCCGCCAACACCATGGTCGACGCTTTTTGCCGCCGTGCGGATGTTATCTACCGGGGAGGGTTGCTTTGATGCAGGTAGAAGTGGCCTATGCTCGGCCCGACAAGCAGCAGATTCTGCAGGTAACTGTGCCGGAAGGGACCACGGCCCTGGAGGCCGTTAAGGCGTCAGGTATCACAGAGGTATTTCCCGAGATTAACCCTGATGGGATTGATATGGGGGTGTTCGGGAAAGTGATCAAAGATCCGGCGAACCATGAGCTTCAGAGTGGCGACCGGGTAGAGTTGTACCGGCCGCTGAAAATTGATCCGAAACAGGCTCGGCTCAATCGCGCAAAGAAAAACGGGTGAGCCTTTAGTAGGCAGGTGTTTCTTCCAGAAGCTGGGCTTCGTAGTGGCTGAAGGTGTCTTCGTCGTAGTACACGATGATGCGCTGTTCTTCGATGTCACCGCCCCGGCGCTGGAAGGTATAAACATAGTATTCGCGTGATGGGTCTACCGGGTTGAGCATCAGCGGTGTGCCCAGCACAGCGTGAACCTGACTTCTGGGCATGCCCTGAGACAAGCTTGTCAGCTCCTTGTCGGTTACAATATTGCCCTGCTGAACATTGATTTTGTAAACGCCGGGGAATGCGCAGCCGGCAAGAGATAAAATGCTAATAAGAACGATAGCGGTGAGCTTTTGCATCGCCTGGGGAAATCCTCTATCTTGAATTCGCCTGCCTGAGGCAGGTGTGAAACGGGTTGACCGTTGAACGGCGGCTTCATCATACCGGAAGCCGTAAGGCACACCAAAGAGTGAATAGTAGCATGTCATCTGAAAACACCGAATTACGAAAAGTCGGTCTTAAAGTTACTCTGCCGAGAGTCAAGATCTTCAATATTCTTGAAAATGCCAAAGAGCACCATTTGAGTGCCGAGGATGTATACAAGAAATTGCTGGAGCAGGGAGATGACGTAGGGCTGGCCACGGTATACAGGGTGCTGACCCAGTTCGAAGCGGCGGGCCTGGTATTGCGCCATAACTTTGAGGGTGGGCACGCGGTATTTGAAATGGCGGGTGATGATCATCATGACCACATGGTTTGTACTCAGACGGGTGAAGTCGTGGAGTTTGTGGATGATATCATCGAGCAGCGACAGCAGAAGATTGCCGCGGAGCACGGCTATGAGATTGTGGATCACAGTCTGATTCTGTACGTGAAGCCTCTGCAGTCGGACAAAAAATAGCTCTGGTTGCATAAAAAAGGGGCCGGCACGGGCTGGCCCCAAAAAGCTCTCTGAATCGAGAGGGGATTTCAGTGATGGGTCGCCTGACCCTTTACGACCATTTCTCTGGCATGAGCCATCGTCTGCTCAGTCATGTCCACACCGCCCAGCATTCTGGCCACTTCGTCAATTCTTCCCTGATCGTTCAGCGGTTCAATTCGTGAAAACGTTGCATCTTTATCGGTAAACTTGCTGACAAAAAGGTGCTGGTGACATTGTGCCGCTACCTGGGGCAGGTGAGTTACACAAAGCACCTGGCCGTTACTGCCCAGGGCCCGAAGCAGGCGACCAACAACTTCGGCCGTACCGCCACCGATTCCCACGTCAACTTCGTCAAATACCAGGGTTGGTGTGGTTGAGGTTTGGGCAACCACGACCTGGATGGCCAGGCTGATACGTGACAACTCACCACCTGATGCAACCTTTGCCAGGGGGCGTGCTGGCTGTCCGGGGTTTGCGCTGACAAGAAATTCAACGTCTTCCAGGCCGTGGAGCCCCGGTTCATCGTTGTCGTTGCGATTCAAGTGGGTGATGAACTGGACGGAGGGCATGCTCAGCTGAGCCAGCTCCAGGGCAATGCGCTTGTCCAGTTCTGCTGCAGATTCCGTGCGTTTGGTGGACAGCTGTTGTGCCAACTCAGTGTACCCCTTCCTTTGTTTCTCAAGCTCCGCTTCCAGTTGTTCAAGACTGCCTTCGCCGCCATCAAGCTCTGCCAGTTCAGCCTGAAGTCGCTGATGCAGCTCAGGGAGCTCCTCTGGGGAAATTCGGTGTTTACGAGCCATCTGGTAAATGGCGCTCAGGCGCTCTTCCACTTCTGCAAGGCGGGCTGGGTCGGCTTCGTAATCGTCCACGAAACGGCGCAGGTTGTCTCCGGCTTCTGAAATCTGGATCTGCGCCTCGTTGAGCATCTGAAGGGTGTCGGAAAGTTCGGACACCTCAACCGGGAGCTGCTCCAGTTGCTGCAGTGCCTGGCGAACGAGGTGCGCTGCGCTGGCTTCATCTTCGGTGCAGAGCAGCGCTGCCTGGTGGCTGCTGTGTAGTATGGCATCGGCCTGGCTGAGCTGAGCCTGCTCCTGTTCCAGTGACTCCTGCTCACCGCAATCAAGAGCCAGCCTGTCCAGTTCTTCAACCTGATACCGGAGAAGCTGAAGTTTTGCTTCCGCTTCGTCGGCATTCTGACGGCGCTGCTCTAGTTTTCGGTAGGTCTGATTCCAGGCCTTCCATGCACATTCGGTTTGCTCCGCCAGTTGCTCTGCGCCTGCAAACTCGTCAAGCAGCTTGCGATGGGTGTCTTTACGCAACAAGGACTGGTGCTGGTGCTGGCTATGAATGTCCATTAACAGGCCGCCGAGTTCTTTCAGTTGTGACAGCGGGCAGGGTTGTCCGTTGATGAAGGCCTTTGAGCGGCCGTCTTTACTGATAGTGCGGCGCAGAATGCAGTCGTTTTTGTCATCCAGTTCGTGTTTTTCCAGCCAGCTGAGAGCATCCGGGATGCGGGAAATGTCAAAGCAAGCGGTAATGTCTGCGCGGCTTGCGCCATGGCGTACAGCGCCGGCATCGGCCCGCCCGCCCATGGCGAGGCCCAGGGCATCCAGAACAATGGATTTTCCGGCTCCGGTTTCGCCGGTCAGGGCCGTCATGCCTTTGTTGAATTGAAGTTCAACACGTTCGGCAATGGCGTAATTGGATACCGTTAGTTGTGTAAGCATGCCGATAACCTCCGCTTGGGCCAGGAAAGCCTCTGGAAAACAAATCTGAATACTGTTTGGTTATACAGTTGCTGTGAATATATACAGTGAATTGCTGGTTTGCAAACAGTTGGCGATGAAAATCTTAAAGAATCTTTCCTGCAAGGTTGAATCCTGATCGTCGAGCCCCATATCGGTTCGCAAAGCAGGTTTTCCCGCCTTTGCCAGGTGGGCATTATTCGCCGCAGGCCTCCGGGTCTTGGGAAATGTTATCAGGAGTGGATATGAGTGCTGACGACAAGCGCAACGAGCAGGTAGAAGACAACATTGAGGCGGCCGACGCTGCAGCGACGGAACAGCAGGATCTTAATGATCAGGCGGAATCCGGTGAGGGCTCTGAGCTGGACACCCTCAGGGCTCAGGTTCAGGAGTATCAAGACCAGGCGTTGCGTGCCCAGGCCGAAATGCAGAATGTTCGGCGCAGAGCCGAAGTGGATGTGGAAAAAGCCCACAAGTTTGCGCTGGAGAAGTTCGTGAAGGAACTTCTGCCGGTGGCGGACAGCCTGGAAAAGGCCGTGGAAAGTACCGAAGGCCACGAAAATGCAGGGGAACTGGTGGCGTCTATCCGTCAGGGCGTGGAGATGACGCTGAGTCTGTTCACCAACAGCCTGAAAAAGTTCAGCGTAGAGCAGCTTAATCCGGTGGGCGAGCCGTTTGATCCGCAGCAGCATGAAGCCATGTCCATGGTGCCTGCTCCAGACGCAGAGCCGAACAGTGTGGTCGCGGTAGTGCAGAAGGGTTATCTGCTCAACGGTCGGGTGGTTCGCCCGGCAATGGTTGTCGTCGCCAAGCCAGAAGATGCACCAAAAATCGATGAGCAGGCTTGAAAAGCGGAATAAAGCGCCAATATATCGGTTAAACAGCAGCCACCGGGGTGCAAGAGCCCCGGGCAGATTTCAGCAAGATTTGGAGTGATTCGATGAGCAAAATTATTGGTATCGACCTGGGAACCACAAACTCCTGCGTAGCCATCATGGATGGTGACAAGGTTAAAGTGATTGAAAATGCCGAGGGTGATCGCACCACCCCGTCCATCATCGCCTACACCGACGATGGCGAAACCCTGGTTGGCCAGTCAGCCAAGCGTCAGGCGGTAACCAACCCGCACAACACGCTTTATGCGATCAAGCGCCTGATCGGTCGTCGTTTTGAAGACGACGTGGTTCAGAAAGACATCAAGATGGTGCCTTACAAAATTGCCAAGGCTGACAATGGCGATGCCTGGGTAGAAGTGAAGGGCCAGAAGATGGCTCCCCCCCAGATTTCTGCCGAAATCCTCAAGAAGATGAAGAAAACCGCAGAAGACTATCTGGGTGAGAAAGTGACTGCCGCGGTTATCACCGTGCCTGCCTACTTCAACGACAGCCAGCGCCAGGCGACGAAAGACGCGGGCAAGATTGCCGGTCTCGAAGTCAAGCGGATCATCAACGAGCCGACCGCTGCAGCCCTTGCCTATGGCATGGACAAGCAAAGCGGTGACCGCACGGTAGCGGTATACGATCTGGGTGGTGGTACCTTCGACCTGTCTATCATCGAAATTGCCGACGTAGACGGTGAGCATCAGTTTGAAGTGCTGGCGACCAACGGTGACACCTTCTTGGGTGGTGAAGACTTTGACCTGAAAGTCATCGAGTACCTGGCGGACCAGTTCAAGAAAGACAGCGGCATTGACCTGCGCGGTGATTCCCTCGCCATGCAGCGTCTGAAAGAAGCGGCCGAGAAGGCCAAGATCGAGCTGTCCAGCAGCCAGCAAACCGACGTTAACCTGCCTTACGTGACTGCAGATGCGTCTGGTCCGAAGCACATGAACGTCAAGCTGACTCGCGCCAAGCTCGAATCACTGGTAGAAGAGCTGGTTCAGCGCAGCCTCGAGCCTTGTAAAGTGGCTCTGAAGGACTCCGGCCTGAGTGCTTCTGAAATTGATGAAGTGATTCTGGTTGGCGGCCAGACCCGTATGCCGCTGGTTCAGGAAAAGGTGAAGGAATTCTTCGGTAAAGAGCCGCGTAAAGATGTGAACCCCGATGAAGCGGTTGCCATGGGTGCAGCTATTCAGGGTGCGGTTCTGTCCGGCGATGTGAAAGACGTTCTGCTGTTAGACGTAACTCCGCTGACCCTGGGTATCGAAACCATGGGCGGTGTGGCTACTCCGCTGATCGACAAGAACACCACAATCCCGACCAAGAAGTCGCAGACCTTCTCCACGGCAGATGACAGCCAGACGGCCGTCACCATTCACGTGGTACAGGGTGAGCGTAAGCAGGCGTCACAGAACAAGTCGCTGGGCCGTTTTGACCTGGCTGACATTCCGCCTGCCCCGCGTGGCGTTCCGCAGATCGAAGTCACCTTCGACATCGATGCCAACGGTATCCTGAATGTGTCTGCCAAAGACAAAGCGACCGGTAAAGAGCAGTCCATCGTGATCAAAGCCTCTTCAGGCCTGAACGATGACGAGATCGAGAAGATGGTCCGTGATGCTGAAGCTAACGCGGACGAAGATCGCAAGTTTGAAGAGCTGGTGCAGGTGCGCAACCAGGGCGATGGCATGGTCCACGCGGTCCGCAAGACCCTGACCGAAGCCGGCGACAAGGTCAGCGACAGCGAGAAGGAGTCTATCGAGGCTGCTATCAAGGACCTGGAAGAAGCTCTGGCGGGTTCCGATAAGGAAGCCATTGAAGCCAAGACCCAGAAGCTGACGGAAGTGTCTTCCGAGCTGGCTCAAAAGATGTACGCGGACCAGGCCGAGCAGGCTGGCGGTCAGGATGGTGCTGAAGCCAAGTCGGCTGATGATGCCGTCGATGCCGAGTTCGAAGAAGTCAAAGACGACAAGAAGTAAATTCGAAGTACATCAGGTAGTTGGGAAGCGCGGACCAGTGTCCGCGTTTTCCTCGTTATAGAAACAGGGTTTTAAAGCATGGCCAAGCGCGATTATTACGAAGTACTCGGGGTTTCCCGGGATGCGGACGAGAAGGAAATAAAGCGGGCGTATCGAAAGCTTGCGATGAAGTACCATCCGGACCGTAACCCGGACGACACAGACGCCGAGAACAAGTTTAAAGAGGCCAGCGAAGCCTACGAAATTCTGACGGATTCCAGCAAGCGTGCAGCTTATGACCAGTTTGGTCATGCCGGTGTCGATGGCCAGGCCGGTGGTGGATTCGGTGGCGGTGGCGGCGGAAGCTTCTCCGACATCTTTGGCGATGTGTTTGGCGATATCTTCGGTGGAGGCGGCGGCCGCGGCCGCAGCACTCGGGGTTCTGATCTCCGCTACACGCTGGAGTTGGATCTGGAAGAGGCGGTGAAAGGCAAAACCGTCAAAATCACCATTCCAGGCCACAAAGAATGCGACGTCTGTGACGGCAGTGGTGCTGAAAAAGGCTCCCGCCCTGAAACTTGCAGTACCTGTCAGGGTATGGGGCAGGTGCGCATGCAACAGGGCTTCTTCACGGTGCAGCAGGCTTGTCCTACATGCCGTGGTGCCGGCCAGATCATCAAGAATCCCTGTAAAGAGTGTCATGGACAGGGGCGTGTAAGGCAGGAGAAAACCCTGTCCGTCAAAGTGCCGCCCG
The DNA here is from genome assembly GCA_035303925.1 of Marinobacter sp. Classification (GTDB taxonomy): domain Bacteria; phylum Pseudomonadota; class Gammaproteobacteria; order Pseudomonadales; family Oleiphilaceae; genus Marinobacter. The sequence goes on from DATGQY010000181.1 coordinate 11,217, forward strand.
GAGTCGACACCGGCGATCGCATTCGCCTGTCTGGTGAAGGTGAAATGGGTGTGGACGGTGGGCCCCCCGGTGATCTGTATGTTCAGGTGGCCGTGCGTGAGCACTCTATCTTTACCCGTGATGGTCGCAATCTCTACTGCGAAGTCCCCATCAGCATCGTTGATGCAGCCTTGGGTGGCGAATTGGAAGTGCCGACACTTGATGGTCGGGTAAAACTCAAGATTCCGCCTGAAACCCAGACCGGAAAACTCTTCCGTTTGCGTAACAAAGGCGTCAGCCCGGTGCGCGGCGGCCCGTCCGGCGACCTGCTGTGCCGCGTGATGGTCGAAACGCCGGTCAATCTGACCAAGCGGCAAAAAGAGTTGCTGGATGAATTCCAGAAAACTCTGGACGGCACCAATGGCACCCACCATGCTCCGAAGAAAACCTCCTGGTTTGAGGGTGTGAAAAGTTTCTTCGATGAAATGAAATTCTGAGGGCAAAACAGATGCGGGTAGCAATCATCGGCGCCGCCGGGCGCATGGGTAAAGTATTAATCGAGGCGGTAGACGGCACTGAAGGTCTTGAACTCGGTGCCGCCATCGTTGAGCCGGGCAGCAGTCTAATCGGTGCCGACGCCGGCGAAATGACCAGCGTCGGCAAGACCGGTGTAAAAATGGCTGGCAGCCTGGACGAAGTGAAAGACGACTTCGACGTGCTGGTGGACTTCACCTTTCCGGACCTCACTCTGGAAAACGCAAAGTTCTGCAGCGCCCATGGCAAAATGCTGATTGTTGGCACCACCGGTATGACTGACTCTGAAAAAGAGCAGCTTACGTTGGCGGCCGAATCTACCCCAGTAGTCTTCGCTCCCAACATGAGTGTGGGCGTCAACGTTGTCCTCAACCTGCTGCGCACCGCCGCGGCTACCCTGGGTGACGACTACGACGTAGAAATCATCGAAGCCCACCACCGCCACAAAAAAGACGCCCCCTCTGGCACCGCCTTGCGTATGGGCGAAGTCGTCGCCGATGCTCTGGGCCGTGATCTAAAAGAATGTGCTGTCTACGGCCGCGAAGGCTTCACCGGTGAGCGCACGCGCAAGGAGATCGGTTTTGAAACCATCCGTGCTGGCGACGTGGTGGGCGACCACACTGTCCTGTTTGCCACCGAAGGTGAGCGCATCGAAATTACCCACAAGGCCAGTAGCCGGATGACCTTTGCCAAAGGCGCCATGCGGGCTGCGCTGTGGCTCGAGGGTAAGGCTGCTGGCTTGTATGACATGCAGGATGTTCTTGGGATTAAAGGCTAATTTCGAGCAGCAAATTCTCAGGTCGGAGGAGCAGGAAGCCTTTCCGAAAATTTCGAAGGCCAGGGATGGCCTGAGAGAAGCGCACATGGATGTGCTCGTAGCGGTTTTCGGAAAGGCTTCCTGCTCCTCCGGCCGGGCCAGCGACATAGCTCAAAGTAGAATTCAGCGTGGACAAAAATCGCCAGATTTCTTACAATAAGGCGATTTGACTGCACCAAGCGTACCTTTGAAAAGTTTATAGGAAAGCGAGATCGGGTTTTTTGCCTTGTCTCGCTTTTTTGCAACCTGACTTTGCGCTTGCGTTCCTGTTCGTGACGAACTTACGCCACTCGATGAGGATACAAGCCTTGAGCACACCAGCAATCCTTGCACTCGCAGACGGAAGCCTCTTTTACGGCACCGCCATCGGCGCAGACGGAGAAACCAGCGGCGAGGTAGTATTCAATACTGCCATGACCGGCTATCAGGAAATCCTGACCGATCCGTCCTACTCACGCCAGATCGTCACCCTGACGTATCCGCACATCGGCAACACCGGTGTGAACGACGAAGACGTGGAATCCGACCGCATTCACGCCGCCGGGTTGATTATCCGCGACCTGCCACTGCTGGCCAGCAGCTGGCGCAACCAGGGCAGCCTTGACGACTACCTGCGAAGCAACAACATTGTTGGCATTGCTGACATCGATACCCGCCGCCTCACCCGCATTTTGCGTGACAAAGGTTCACAGAACGGAGCCATAGTGGCGGGAGAAAATGCCACCGCCGAACGGGCGCTGGAACTGGCAAACGCCTTCCCGGGCCTGAAAGGCATGGACCTCGCCAAAGAAGTGACCAGCGACAAAGCCTACAAGTGGCGCCAGGCCGAGTGGAACCTGGTTTCCGGGTACGGCGAGCAGGCCGAGGCCCGGTTCAAAGTGGTCGCCTGGGACTACGGCGTAAAGTACAACATCCTGCGCATGCTGGCGTCTCGTGGTTGCGACATCACCGTAGTGCCGGCGCAAACCCCGGCCGCAGACGTGTTGGCCATGAACCCCGATGGCATCTTCCTGTCCAACGGCCCGGGCGATCCCGAGCCCTGCGACTACGCTATTACGGCTATCCAGGAAGTGCTGGAAACCGAGATTCCGGTGTTTGGTATTTGCCTGGGGCACCAGTTGCTTGCGCTGGCCAGTGGCGCCAAGACAATGAAAATGGGCCATGGCCACCACGGCGCCAACCACCCGGTTCAGGACATCGCCAAAGGCACCGTGATGATCACCAGCCAGAATCACGGCTTTGCTGTGGACGAGGCGACGCTGCCGGCGAACGTAGAGGCGACTCACAAATCTCTGTTTGATGGCACGCTGCAGGGCATTCGCCGCACGGATAAGCCGGCTTACAGTTTTCAAGGGCATCCGGAAGCCAGCCCCGGTCCTCACGACGTGGCCCCCCTGTTTGACGAGTTTATCCGCCTGATGGAAGCGCGATCCGCCTGAGGGCCGATCACTACGGATAACACACAGGCGCCGCGTTTTGCGCTGCACGAATTCAAAAGTTGCTGACAGGTTTACCAAGACATGCCAAAACGTACCGACATCAAAAGCATCCTGATCCTGGGCGCAGGCCCCATCGTGATCGGGCAGGCGTGCGAATTTGACTACTCCGGCGCCCAGGCTTGTAAAGCCCTGCGCGAAGAGGGGTACCGGGTGATTCTGGTGAATTCCAACCCGGCTACCATCATGACCGATCCGGCGATGGCCGATGCCACCTACATCGAGCCGATTACCTGGAAAACCGTCGAAAAAATCATTGAGAAAGAAAAACCTGACGCCCTGCTGCCCACCATGGGTGGCCAGACAGCACTCAACTGCGCGCTGGATCTGGAAAAGCACGGCGTTCTGGAAAAGCATGGCGTTGAGATGATCGGTGCCAACGCCGACACCATTGATAAAGCAGAAGATCGTGACCGCTTCGACAAGGCCATGAAGAAAATCGGCCTTGAGTGCCCGCGTGCGACGATTGTGCACTCCATGGCAGAAGCCTGGGAAGCGAGCAAAGACATTGGTTTCCCCTGCATTATCCGGCCCTCCTTCACCATGGGTGGTTCCGGTGGCGGTATTGCTTACAACAAAGATGAATTCGAAGAAATCTGTACTCGTGGCCTGGATCTGTCACCGACCAACGAGCTGTTGATCGATGAATCCCTGATCGGCTGGAAAGAGTACGAGATGGAGGTTGTTCGTGACAAAAACGACAACTGCATCATCGTCTGCGCCATCGAAAACTTTGACGCTATGGGCGTGCACACCGGTGACTCCATCACCGTGGCGCCAGCCCAGACGCTGACGGACAAAGAGTACCAGATTATGCGGAACGCCTCCTTGGCGGTACTGCGTGAGATTGGTGTCGAGACCGGTGGTTCCAACGTGCAGTTCGGCATTAACCCGGACAACGGTCGCATGGTCGTTATCGAGATGAACCCGCGGGTGTCCCGGTCATCGGCCTTGGCGTCCAAGGCCACGGGTTTCCCGATCGCCAAGGTAGCCGCCAAGCTGGCGGTGGGCTACACCCTGGATGAGCTTCAGAACGAAATTACCGGTGGTGTTACCCCAGCGTCGTTTGAGCCCAGCATCGACTATGTTGTCACCAAGATTCCTCGTTTCACTTTCGAGAAATTCCCGCAGGCCGATGCGCGCCTGACCACTCAGATGAAATCAGTGGGCGAGGTGATGGCGATCGGTCGTACCTTCCAGGAATCCATGCAGAAAGCTCTGCGCGGTCTGGAAGTGGGGTCCGAGGGTTTTGATGAGCAGCTGGAAGAGTTTGAATCGGAGAATTCCCGCGAAACCCTGACTCGCGAACTGAACGTGCCTGGCGCAGAGCGGGTCTGGTACATCGGCGATGCCTTCCGGGCTGGTATGACGGTTGACGAAGTGTTCCAGCACACCAAAGTCGATCCCTGGTATCTGGTGCAGATCGAAGATCTGATCCGCGAAGAACAGGCCCTGAAATCGGCGGGCAAGGCGGATATTGATTACGCCACGATGTTCCGCCTCAAGCGCAAGGGTTTTTCTGATGCCCGCCTTGCCAAGCTGCTGGGCCTGTCGGAAGTCAGCCTGCGCAAACTGCGCCACGATCTTGGTATTCGCCCGGTTTATAAGCGGGTAGACACCTGTGCAGCTGAGTTCGCTTCTGACACCGCCTACATGTACTCAACCTATGAAGAAGAGTGCGAATCGGCCCCGAGCGATCGCGAGAAGATTGTGGTGATCGGTGGCGGTCCTAACCGGATCGGACAGGGTATCGAGTTTGATTACTGCTGTGTGCATGCGGCTCTGGCCATGCGCGAAGACGGCTATGAAACCATCATGATCAACTGCAACCCGGAGACCGTATCGACCGATTACGACACCTCCGACCGGTTGTACTTTGAGCCGATCACCCTTGAAGACGTGCTGGAAATCATCAACGTCGAGAAGCCCAAGGGTGTGATCGTGCAGTACGGTGGTCAGACCCCGCTGAAGCTGTCCCGTGGTCTGGAAGCCGCCGGCGTGCCGATTATCGGTACCAGCCCTGATGCCATTGACCGCGCGGAAGATCGGGAGCGGTTCCAGCAAATGATCCAGCGTTTGGGTCTTAAGCAGCCGGAAAACGCCACCGTGCGCAGTCACGAAGAGGGTATTCTGGCGGCGCGTGAAATCGGCTATCCGCTGGTGGTTCGTCCTTCCTATGTGCTGGGTGGTCGTGCGATGGAAATCGTTTACGACGAGACCGAGCTGGTGCGCTATATGCGTAATGCCGTGCTGGTCTCAAACGACAGTCCGGTTCTGCTGGATCACTTCCTGAACGCAGCAGTCGAGGTGGACATCGACGCCATTTGTGACGGCACGGATGTGGTCATTGGCGGCATCATGCAGCACATCGAGCAGGCCGGTGTACACTCTGGCGACTCTGCCTGTTCACTGCCGCCGTACAGCCTGCCGAAAGATGTGCAGGACGATATGCGCGAAGCCGTGAAAAAGATGGCCATTGAGCTGGACGTCATCGGCTTGATGAACGTGCAGTTGGCCTGGCAGGATGGCGAGATCTACGTGATCGAAGTTAACCCGCGCGCGTCCCGTACCGTGCCGTTTGTCTCCAAGGCGATCGGTGTCTCCCTGGCGGCCGTTGCGGCCCGGGTGATGTCCGGAAAGACCCTGAAGGAACTGAACTTCACTCAGGAAATCGTGCCGACCTATTACGCCGTGAAAGAGTCTGTATTCCCGTTCAACAAGTTCCCGGCGGTTGATCCAATTCTCGGGCCGGAAATGAAATCCACCGGTGAGGTGATGGGGCTGGGAGACAGCTTCGATGAAGCCTTTGCCAAGGCTGCTCTGGCTATCGGCGAGCGTCTGCCCGCTCAGGGCACGGCTTTTATGTCGGTCAGAGATGTTGATAAGCCGGGCGCCGCCAAAGTTGCGCAAGACCTGGTGGATGCGGGCTTCAAGATCATTGCCACGACCGGAACCGCCAAGGCGTTGGGTGAGGCAGGCATTGCAGTGGAGCGGGTGAATAAGGTTCGTGAAGGGCGCCCGCACATCGTAGATGCGATCAAGAACGGCCAAGTACAGCTGATCATCAATACCACCGAAGGCCGCAAGGCGATTTCTGATTCGGCACAAATCCGCCAGTCAGCGCTGCAGACCAAGGTGACCTATACAACGACTCTGGCAGGCGGTGAAGCCTTCTGCCGAGCCATCAAATTTGGTCCGGAGCGCACAGTTCGTCGCCTCCAGGACCTGCACGCAGGGAAGTAAAGCTATGGCTACTGAACGAGTACCCATGACGCAGATCGGCGAAGCCCGTCTGCGCGAAGAGCTGAAGAAGCTGAAATCCGAAGATCGTCCCCGAGTGATCCAGGCCATTGCCGATGCCCGGGAACACGGCGACCTGAAGGAAAATGCCGAATACCATGCTGCCCGTGAGCAGCAGAGCTTTATTGAAGGCCGTATTCAGGAAATCGAAGGCAAGCTGTCAGTGGCCCAGGTGATTGATGTAACCACCATGCCCAATACCGGGAAAGTGATATTCGGCACCACCGTTCAGCTGATCAATCTGGATACAGATGAAGAAGTAACTTACCAGATTGTTGGCGAGGACGAAGCCGACATCAAGGCAGGGAAGCTTTCGGTGTCTTCGCCAATTGCTCGTGCCCTGGTGGGTAAGAATGAAGGGGATGTGGTTGCTATCCGTATCCCCTCAGGCACTGTGGAGTATGAGATTGCCGAGGTTCAGTACATCTGAGCTGCCGCAGCCAAAGAAAAAGCCGGCCTGGTGAACCCAGGCCGGCTTTTTGTTTTTCAGACGAGTTACTTATTGCGCAGCAGGTTGGACAGCTTCGGGTTGGGCTTTTTTGCCCGGCGCAGGATGACGGCGATTTTCCCGATGGTCTGTACCAGTTCAGCCCTGGAGCTTGCGCACAAAGCCTGGATGGCCTCCTGACGGGCTTCGCGGTCCTGACTGGCCACCTTGATCTTGATCAGCTCGTGATCGTTCAGAGCCCGCTCAAGTTCTTCCTGGAGCCCCTCGGACAGGCCTTTGTCGCCAACGATAATGACGGGCTTGAGGTTGTGGGCAATGGCCCGGTATTCCCGGCGCTGTTCCGGTGACAGACTCATGATGTAATCTCTTTATCGGTGCAATTAACAAAAGGTCAGCGGCGTAGGGGCTGACAACGTCGTATAATTTCGTGATTGTAACAGATAGATTCCCGCCACAAATGGATGTAATCACTTACAGGTGGTGTTTGTGGTCCGGGTGGCTCCTTGTAGGGGGAGTTTGTGCCTTCGTTGTGCTGGTCAGGCCGCTTGAAGGAACGTTTTGACGAAGTCTGTGTCTGTTACGGATAGGCCGATTCTGGTTTACCGGCGTACAATTGGTGTAAGGTGTCGGAAAAGGGTTGGTGGCCAGGCCGCTACCCCCGCAATTCACAGGTGATGATCCTTGAACGATATGGCAAAAAATCTGGTTCTTTGGCTAGTTATAGCCGCCGTGCTTCTGATGGTGTTTCAGAACTTCTCTCCCACCACCACAGGGCAACAAGTTAATTATTCTCAGTTTGTCGAAATGGTCCAGCAGGGTCAGGTCCGGCAGGTAACCATTGACGGTTTGCAGGTGCAGGGCCTGCGCGGTGATGGTTCCCAGTTCCAGACCGTTCGCCCTCAGGTGCCGGATGGCAAGCTGATGGACGATCTTCTCGCCAATGACGTTGAGGTGATCGGTAAAGAGCCAGACCGCCAGAGCTTGTGGACTCAGCTATTGGTGGCTGCGTTCCCGATTCTGATCATTATCGCACTGTTTATGTTCTTCATGCGTCAGATGCAAGGCGGCGGTGGTGGCAAAGGCCCCATGTCGTTCGGCAAGAGCAAGGCCAGGCTTCTGAGTGAAGATCAGATCAAGACGACCTTTGGTGACGTGGCCGGTGTTGATGAGGCCAAGGAAGACGTTAAAGAGTTGGTAGACTTCCTGCGTGATCCAAGCAAATTCCAGCGATTGGGTGGCCGCATCCCGAAGGGCGTTCTGATGGTCGGGCCTCCGGGTACCGGTAAGACGCTGCTGGCAAAGGCGATCGCCGGTGAAGCAAAGGTACCTTTCTTCTCGATTTCCGGTTCGGACTTTGTGGAAATGTTTGTGGGCGTGGGTGCGTCCCGGGTCCGTGACATGTTTGAACAGGCCAAGAAGCAAAGCCCGTGCATTATTTTCATCGACGAAATTGATGCCGTTGGCCGTCATCGTGGCGCCGGTATGGGTGGCGGTCACGATGAGCGTGAACAGACCCTGAACCAGTTGCTGGTCGAGATGGACGGCTTCGAGGGTAACGAAGGTGTGATTGTTATTGCTGCCACCAACCGTCCGGACGTGCTGGACCCGGCGTTGCTACGCCCGGGCCGGTTTGACCGCCAGGTCGTGGTCAGTCTGCCGGATATTATTGGCCGTGAGCAGATTCTGAAAGTGCACATGAAGAAAGTGCCGCTGGATGATGGGATTGATCCCGCCGTTATTGCCCGTGGTACCCCTGGTTTCTCCGGTGCCGATCTGGCGAACCTGGTTAACGAAGCAGCGCTGTTCGCGGCACGTCGTAACCAGCGCCTGGTGTCCATGGAAGAGTTGGAACTTGCCAAAGACAAAATCATGATGGGCGCTGAGCGCAAGTCCATGGTGATGAGCGAAAAAGAAAAACGTAACACGGCATACCACGAATCCGGTCACGCCATTGTTGGGCGGTTGGTGCCGGAGCATGACCCGGTTTACAAGGTCAGTATCATTCCCCGTGGCCGTGCCTTGGGTGTGACCATGTTTCTGCCTGAAGAGGACAAATACAGTCACTCGAAGCGGTTCTTGACCAGTTCGATCTGCAGCTTGTTCGGCGGGCGTATTGCCGAGGAACTCACGCTCGGGTTTGACGGTGTGACCACTGGTGCCTCGAATGATATCGAGCGAGCAACCAGTATCGCCCGCAATATGGTGACTCGCTGGGGGCTTTCCGAAAAACTCGGTCCGTTGCAGTACGATACCGATAGCGAGGAGCCGTTCCTCGGTCGCTCGGCCGGCCAGTCTCATACCGTGTATTCGCCCGAAACGGCCCAGCGAATTGATGAGGAAGTCCGGAATATCATTGACTCTTGTTATGAGAAGGCCAAGCAGATCCTGCTCGATAACCGTGAAAAGCTGGATATGATGGCTGAAGCTTTGATGAAGTACGAAACCATCGATCGTCATCAGATTGATGACATCATGGAAGGTCGCGAGCCCCGCCCACCGAAGAACTGGGGTGACAGTGGTCCTTCTGGTGGAGTTAAGTCTGAAGGGAGTGAGACCGCGTCAGAGCCCAAAGGCTCAGGCGATGGCCGGCAACCCGGAGTGGGGCGCCCTGCCGGCGAGCACTGATCAACTCGTTAGGCTGAAGTACCCTTCTGCGCCGCCCGACTTTCGGGCGGCGTTTGTTTTTGCCTTTCCGAAACAGCTTTTACTGGACGTGATGCTATGAAGATGAACTTCGCCGGTCGGGAGCTCGACCTTTCCCTGTGCCATGTGATGGGTATTCTGAACGTGACCCCGGATTCCTTTTCGGACGGTGGCCGGTTCAACTCAGTCGAGGCTGCGCTGAATCGTGCGCGGCAGATGGTCAGTGAGGGTGCGGCGTTCATTGATGTGGGTGGCGAATCCACCCGGCCTGGCGCCGCGCCGGTGTCAACTCAGGACGAGCTGGACCGGGTGTGCCCGGTGGTTGAGGCGATTGCCCGTGAGCTGGATGTCGTCATTTCGGTAGATACCAGCAATCCAGTGGTCATGGAGGAAACGGTGAAAGCCGGTGCAGGCTTGATCAACGATGTTCGTGCCTTGCAGCGGAAAGGTGCGCCGGAAGTGGCGGCAAAATCCGGCGTTCCTGTCTGCATTATGCACATTCAGGGCGAGCCCGATACGATGCAGGATTCGCCCCGTTACCGAAATGTTCGTCGTGACGTGAGTTCGTTCCTGACTGAACGCATGCGGGTGGCGGAGGCAGCGGGGGTGTTGCCGGAGAACATCATCCTGGACCCCGGCTTCGGTTTTGGCAAAAGTGTTGAGCACAATGTGCAGCTGCTGGCGTCGTTAGAGCAGATGCATCTGCTGGGCCATCCGCTTTTAATCGGACTTTCAAGGAAGTCCATGCTTGGTGCTATTACCGGGCGTGATGTAAACGAAAGGTTGCCCGCAAGCCTTGCTGCCGCGACAATATCTGCCATGAAAGGTGCGAGCATCCTCAGGGTGCACGACGTAAGGGAAACTGTGGACGCCGTTAAAGTTGTGGCGGCCGTAATGGAGGCAAGGTAATGTCCCAGCGTAAATATTTTGGTACCGATGGCATTCGAGGCCATGTTGGTGAGGGGCCGATTACCCCGGAATTCATGCTGCATCTCGGTTGGGCTGCGGGTCAGGCCTTCAAGAAAGCGGGGCAGCGGAACAGCGTTCTGATCGGCAAGGATACCCGGTTGTCCGGTTATATGTTCGAGTCCGCGCTTGAGGCGGGGTTGTCGGCTGCCGGGGTCGACGTGAAGCTTCTGGGGCCAATGCCGACGCCGGCGATTGCTTACCTCACCAGGACCTTTCGGGCGTCAGCGGGCATCGTCATCAGCGCATCCCATAACCCTCATCACGATAACGGCATCAAGTTCTTTTCGTCGGCGGGCACCAAGCTGGACGACGCTCTGGAGGCTGAGATCGAGCGTTGGCTGGATCAGCCAATCCAGGTGTGTGAGCCTGGGGAGCTCGGCAAAGCGACCCGTGTTGACGACGCCCCCGGCCGCTACGTGGAGTTTTGCAAAAGCACGGTGCCCAACGAATTTACCCTGGATGGCCTGAACATTGTTCTCGATTGCGCCAATGGCGCAACCTATCACGTGGCGCCGAAGGTGTTTCGGGAGTTGGGTGCGAAAGTCACGGTTATCGGCGCGAACCCGGATGGGCTCAATATCAACCTGAACGTCGGCTCCACGCACCTTGATGCGCTCAAGCAGGCAGTCGCCGAAAAGAGCGCAGACCTGGGGATTGCGTTTGATGGTGATGGCGACCGGGTGTTGATGGTGGATTGCGATGGTTCGGAAGTCGATGGTGACGAGTTGCTCTACATTCTTGCGTCCCAGCGCCACGCCGAGGGTCGTCTCAAGGGTGGGGTGGTCGGCACCCTGATGACTAATCTGGGAGTCGAGCTGGCACTGAGGGAGACCGGAATTGAATTTGAGCGGGCCAAGGTCGGCGACCGGTACGTGATGGAACGGTTGTTGGCCAATAACTGGGTTATTGGTGGCGAAGGCTCCGGCCATATGGTGATAAGGGATTGCACCAGCACGGGAGACGGGATTGTCTCGGCGCTGCAGGTGTTGTTGGCTGTGCGTAGCTCGGGCAGGACATTGCAGGAGCTGCGAAAGGGCATGAAAAAGCTGCCACAAACCATGGTGAACGTGCGGGTTGCTCAGCGCTTTGATCCCCTTGCTCGCAAAGACATCGTGGACGCCATGCGCCAAGCCGAAGAGACATTGGGCGATGCAGGCCGTATTCTGCTGCGGGCGTCAGGTACCGAGCCGCTCATCAGGGTAATGGCGGAGGGCAAGAATGCGGTTGATATTGCGCGCATTGCCGAAGAGCTCGCCAGGGTGGTTGAGCGGTCAACTCCCTGATTCAAAACGGGGCGGTTGTGCAGCGGAAATGTCTGCTGTATAGTTCGCCCTCCCTCACGCTCGGGAAGTTTGAGAGTCGGTATGCGTCGTAAAATTGTAGCCGGAAACTGGAAAATGAACGGGTCGAAAGACCTTGTGCAGCAACTGGTTGGCGTCATCTGCGATCATGCTGGTAGCCTCGACACCGGGGCGGAGGTGGTGATTATTCCGCCGGCACCCTATATTCCTCTAGTGCAGCAGCAAGCGGATGGCAAGCTTGCCCTGGGTGTGCAGAACGTCAGTGAATGGCAGTCCGGTGCCTATACCGGTGAAATATCCGCTGACATGGCGAAAGACCTCGGTTGCTGGTATGTGCTTGTGGGTCATTCTGAGCGCCGGCAATTGTTTGGCGAGACAGATGAAGTGGTTGCCCGGAAGGTCGGGCGGGTGCTTGAAAGTGGTTTGACGGCGGTGCTTTGTGTCGGAGAGACGCTGGAGCAGCGTGAAGCCGGAGAGGCCGTGGGTGTGGTTGCTGGCCAGGTCCGTCAGGGGTTGTCAGCTGTCAGTGCGGATCAGTGGTCGAGAGTGGTTGTTGCCTATGAGCCTGTTTGGGCGATCGGTACAGGCAAAACAGCCACCGCCGAGGACGCCCAGGCGATGCACGCAGAGATTCGAAAGATGCTGGCGAGTATGAATGCGCCTGCAGAAGAGATTTCGGTACTTTACGGCGGCAGTGTAAAAGCGGATAATGCTGCCGCGCTGTTTTCAGAGCCCGATATCGATGGTGGTCTTATAGGTGGAGCTTCCCTTAAGGCTGATGAGTTTATCAGTATCTGCCGGGCATTCCCGGTGGGTGCGTAAGCCGAAACGTATACGAGAGTCTGTATGGATTGGATGGAAACACTGGTAGTCGTTGTTCACGTCGTGATCGCCGTGGCACTGGTAGGTGTTGTCCTGATTCAGCAGGGCAAGGGTGCTGATGCTGGCGCAGCCTTTGGTGGCGGTGCATCTCAGACAGTATTTGGTAGTCAGGGTAGCGGTAGCTTCCTGACCCGGATGACCACCCTGATGGCGGTTGTCTTCTTTGTGACAAGTTTTTCGCTGGCGATTTTTGCCAAGCAGCGTGCCGAAGTGGCTGGCGAGGCCGGGATTCCAATGGTTCAGGAATCCTCTTCCGCGCCGGCTCAGGCCGAGCAAGTGCCTGGTATTGATGGCGCTGCTGACAGCGAATCCGGGAACGGGGAGTCTGATCTCCCCGATCTCGAGTAAAGAGTGTTGCCCGGGTGGTGAAATTGGTAGACACGCCATCTTGAGGGGGTGGTGACGAAAGTCGTGCCGGTTCGAGTCCGGCCCCGGGCACCAATTTAGAGAAGTACGGCTTGGCAAACCCAGGCCGTTTTTTTTGGTCAGTCCTTGACCACTCCGCTTCGCGTCTTTATACTCCGGCGGATATTGGAGTCAGTGAATCGTCCTGGCTTCCAGGCAGGCCAGGTGTCTGTCGGCAGTTAGCCGTTTTGGGTTGGCTCTCTGCGAATTCTTGCAACAAAAGGCCCCATTTTAAGGGGCTTTTTGATTAAGGGGCCTGGCGCAAGGGCCCTGGTGCATAAAAAGGGCTGATCAACAGCCCTTTTTTTGTTTTTGTACTTTGAAAATCTGAAGACGGAGGCGGCGACACTTGTCAGCCAAGCTTAAACAACTGGAAGACATTCTGCGCCCGGTAGTGGAAGGGCTAGGTTATGAGTTCTGGGGTATCGAATTCCGTTCCCGGGGGTATCAGTCCATGCTCCGGGTTTTTATCGATGATGCCGAGAACGGGATCAGCATAGAAGACTGCGAAAAAGTCAGTCGGCAGGTTAGTGGGGTGATGGATGTAGAAGATCCCATCCAGAGCGAATACACCCTGGAAGTTTCCTCCCCGGGTATGGACCGTCCGTTGTTCCGTCTCGAACAGTTCGAGGCCTTTGTCGGTCACCAGGTACAGATCAAGCTGCGTATGGCCTTTGAAGGCCGGCGCAAGTTTCAGGGTTTGATCAAGGGGGTTGAAGGCGATGAGGTGGTGGTAGTGGTGGATGACCACGAATACCTGTTGCCGTTCGACAGCATTGAAAAGGCCAGTATCGTTCCGGTTTTTGAATAATGTATTCAAGAAATTTTTTAGATGTATTGATTCTTTTGAAGGCAGGGCAATCCCATGAGTAAAGAGATCTTGCTGGTAGTGGAATCCGTCTCGAACGAGAAAGGCGTCGATAAGGACGTGATTTTCGAGGCTATCGAGCTTGCGCTCGCCACTGCTGCCAAAAAGCGTTATGAAGATGAGGATGCGGATATTCGCGTTTCCATCGACCGCCGTACTGGTGAATATGAAACCTTCCGCCGCTGGTTGGTGGTAAGCAATGATGCCGTTCCGGCTTTGGGCACTGAGCTGACCATGCAGGAAGCGGAGGAGATTGATACCAAGCTTCAGCCCGGTGACATGCATGAAGAGAAGGTCGAGTCTGTAGCGTTTGGCCGCATTGGTGCCCAGGCTGCCAAGCAGATCATCTTCCAGAAAGTGCGTGAGGCCGAGCGTTCCAAGATTGTGGACAGCTACCGCGATCGTGTGGGCGAGCTGGTTTCCGGTACGGTCAAGAAAGTGACACGGGACAACGTCATTGTAGACCTCGGCGGTAACGCTGAAGCACTGCTGCCCCGTGAACACCTGATTGCCCGCGAAACGTTCCGCATGGGTGATCGTGTACGCGCTTTGTTGCTGGAAATTCGCACCGATCATCGTGGCCCTCAGCTGATTCTTAGCCGGTCCGATGCCCAGATGCTGGTCGAGCTGTTCCGCATCGAAGTACCGGAAATCGCGGAAGAGCTGATCGAAATTCGCGGTGCTGCCCGTGACCCGGGCTCACGTGCCAAGATTGCGGTGAAAACCAACGACCGTCGTATTGATCCGGTGGGTGCCTGCGTCGGTATGCGGGGCTCACGGGTGCAGGCGGTGTCCAATGAGCTGGGTGGCGAGCGTGTTGATATCGTGCTGTGGGATGATAATCCTGCACAGCTGGTCATTAACGCGATGGCACCGGCTGAAGTGGCTTCTATTGTGATGGACGAAGATCGCCACACCATGGATGTTGCCGTAGCGGAAGACAACCTGGCCCAGGCCATCGGCCGCAACGGTCAGAACGTTCGCCTGGCCACTGAGCTGACAGGCTGGACCCTGAACGTCATGACGGAAGAGGAAGCCGGAGAGCGTCAGGAGCAGGAGTATACCCGTTTGATCGAGCACTTCACCAAGCACCTGGATGTGGATGAGGAGCTTGCCGGTGTGCTGATCGAGGAAGGCTTTACCTCTATTGAAGAAGTCGCTTACGTGCCGATGGAAGAAATGTTGGCGATTGATGGCTTTGATGAAGACACCGTCACGGAGTTGCGGAGCCGCGCCAAGGATGTCCTGTTGAACCAGGCGCTGGCAAGCGAAGAGGCACTTGAGGGCGCAGAGCCCGCAGAAGATCTTCTGGAAATGGAAGGCATGGACCGTTCTCTGGCGTTCAAGCTCGCCGGCATGGGCGTGCGCACCATGGAAGATTTGGCAGAGCAGTCGGTGGATGACCTGCTCGATATCGAAGGTATGGATGAAGAGCGTGCAGGTCAGCTGATCATGACGGCACGCGCACCCTGGTTTGAAGACCAGGCCTGATTCGGGAGAGGAGGACCAGTATGGCTGAAGTAACGGTAAAACAACTGGCCGCAGACGTAGGCGCTCCCGTGGATCGTTTGCTGAAGCAGTTCGTTGAAGCAGGGCTGAAAGCCCGCAGCGAAAACGACGCTGTCACCAGTGACGAGAAGCAGCAGTTGCTGGCTTATCTGAGAAAGAACCACGGCGAAGCCGGGGCTGAGCCGCAGAAGATTACGCTCAAGCGCAAGACCACAACCACGCTGAAGGCCGGTAAGGCCAAGACCGTGAATGTGGAAGTGCGCAAGCGTCGCACCTATATCAAGCGTGCGGAGCTGCAGCCTGAGGCGGAAGCCGAAGCGCCAAAGCAGGACGAACTGGTAGAGCAGCCAGTGGCTGAACAGCAGCCACAGCAGGAAGCGGCGCAAGTCACTGCTGAGCAGCAACAGGCGCAGCCTGAAGTAGAAGCAGCGGCGCCACAGGCGCAGGCGGAAGCCAGCACGGAGCCGAAGAAAGCTAAAGAGCCCGAGCCTTCGCTTGAGCCCTCCCCGGAGGACATGCCTATGCCTCCGCCAGAGGACGAAGGTCGGGACCGCAAGCCCAAGAAAAAGAAAGAAAAGGTGCGCGAGCGCGGCGATGAAACTGAAGAAGGCAAGCCCAAGAAGAAACAGGCTGGCCATCGCGGGCCTCGCAGCCGACCAGTAGACGAACCTTTGGTAATTTCCGAGGATGAGGAAGAGTCTCTTCCACGTAAACAGCTGCGGGCCAAAAAGAAACCGAAAGAAAAGCGTCATGCTTTCGAGAGGCCAACCAAGCCCATGGTTAGAGAAGTACAGATTCCCGAAACGATCACTGTTGGTGATCTCGCCCAGCGCATGGCTGTCAAAGCCGCTGATGTTATCAAGACCCTGATGGGAATGGGCGTAATGGCCACCATCAACCAGGTGCTGGATCAGGAAACCGCCATTCTCGTTACCGAAGAGCTGGGCCACAAACCCCGCGCAGTCAGTGACGATGCTCTGGAAGAAGAAGTGCTGAGCCATATCTCCGTGCAGCACGAAGGTAAAGAGAAGATCAAGCGTGCTCCGGTGGTCAGTGTCATGGGTCACGTTGACCATGGTAAGACCTCTCTGCTGGATTATATCCGTCGCACCAAGGTTGCCGCAGGCGAGTCCGGTGGTATTACCCAGCATATCGGTGCGTACCACGTTGAAACGGATCACGGCATGGTGTCCTTCCTGGATACCCCGGGCCACGCTGCGTTTACCGCGATGCGTGCCCGCGGTGCTCAGTGCACCGATATCGTTATCCTGGTCGTGGCTGCTGACGACGGCGTTATGCCGCAAACCAAAGAAGCGGTACAGCATGCTAAATCGGCTGGCGTGCCACTGGTCGTTGCCATCAACAAGATGGACAAGGAATCCGCTGATCCAGACCGTATCAAGAACGAACTGGCGGCACTGGATGTGATTCCGGAAGATTGGGGCGGTGACGTCCAGTTCGTACCGGTTTCTGCCCACACTGGCGCCGGTATTGATAACCTGCTGGAAGCCATTCTGCTGCAAGCCGAAGTGCTGGAGCTGGAAGCCTCCCCGGATGCGTCCGCAAAAGGTGTTGTGGTTGAATCCAGCCTGGAGCGCGGCCGTGGCTCTGTTGCCACTGTTCTGGTCCAGAACGGAACCCTGCGCCAGGGTGATATGGTTGTTGCGGGCTCGTTCTTCGGTAAAGTGCGCGCCATGACTGACGAAGCCGGCAAGCCGGTGAAAGACGCCGGTCCATCCATTCCGGTCGAGATTCTTGGCCTGAACGGTACGCCGGATGCAGGTGACGAGTTCTACGCTGTGGCTGACGAGAAGAAGGCCAAAGAGCTGGCCGAATACCGCCAGACTCGCGAGCGCGAAAACCGCCTGCAGCGCCAGCAAGCCTCCAAGCTTGAAAACCTGTTCGAGAACATGGGCAAGGATGAAGTCAAAACCCTCAACGTTGTCCTTAAAACCGACGTTCGCGGTTCTCTGGAAGCCATCATCAAGGCTCTGCAGGATCTGGGTAACGACGAAGTTCAGGTCAAGCTGGTCTCGACCGGTGTTGGCGGTATCGCTGAAACCGATATCAGTCTTGCCATGGCAACCAACGCCGTGATCTTTGGTTTCAACGTACGGGCAGACAACGCCGCCAAGCGTCTGGTTGAGCAGGAAGGCCTGGATCTGCGCTACTACAGCATCATCTACAACCTGATTGATGATGTGAAAGCGGCTCTGACTGGCATGCTGAAGCCCGAGTTCCGGGAAGATATTATTGGTATCGCTGACGTGCGCGACGTATTCCGCTCGCCGAAGTTTGGTCAGGTTGCTGGCTGCATGGTTACCGAGGGTACTGTGTATCGCAACAAGCCCATCCGTGTACTGCGTGACAACGTGGTGATCTTTGAAGGCGAACTGGAATCTCTGCGTCGCTTCAAGGATGACGTTCCGGAAGTTCGTAACGGCATGGAATGTGGTATCGGCGTTAAGGGTTATGACGTGAAAGTGGGCGATCAGATCGAGGTGTTCGATCGCGTTCGCGTTGAACGTCAGCTCGAATCTACGGGGGCCTGATGGCACGGGATTACAGTCGCATAGATCGCAT
>DATGQY010000182.1:0-4308 GCA_035303925.1 Marinobacter sp.
CTGGAAGCCCTGATCGATGACCACTACCAGGGCGAATCCCAACTCCTGACCCAGGGTGCGGAAGAAAACCTGCTCAAGCTTAAGCAGATGCGAGGCACCCTGACGGAAGCCGAAGCGGCCCGCTGGCAGGCGATCTGCGAAGAATACCGCCGGCGTCAACAAGCCGGGGGCGATGAAGAAACCGGCGTGAAAGTGGTACGTCAGCTTGGCGTGATCGCCGAGCAGATGCAGCAGTTGGGGCAGCAACTGGTCGCGGGCATGGCCAACCGGAAAGGTTCAGAGCCCGATCTCAATAAAGCCCTGGGGCAATTGTCCCGCTCTCTGGAAATCGGCCTGACCGAAGGCCTGCAGTCTGTGCAGTTAAACCCCGCGGTGACCGTGAACCTCGACAGCCCGCCACAGGTAGGCGAGGCGTTGATGGCGTTTGCGCGGATCTTTGAAGAGTCCATCGTACCGCTGGTGAAAACCATGGATGGCAAGCTGGATCTGGACTTGAAAACCCAGAGTGAGATGAGCCGGGTGCTGAGGGTGATTCGGGAGTTGCAGGAGCGCTTGCTGACCCAGTAGTCGGTAAATTTTGATGGTTTACAGGCAGGCTGGCGGAGAACATCTGGCGTCTGACCTGGAACTGAGCAGGAATGAAAGCTTCAAGGATGAAAGACATGCCACCTGGTGATCAACAGCTTTGGCTTTTGGCGTTGAGCGGCCCCCTGGTCGCCCTGAACCGCAAAGCGGGGGCTAGATATGATGTCCCTTCGTTCTGGGCTGCAGATGCAGGCACTGAACAAGGCGACATGCTCAGCTCCGCCTGGGGCATTGAAGATCGTGAAAGCCTGCTCGAGACCGTCTCGCGTATGGCGGACCGCGGCCACGCGGTTTCGATCGGGGCAAACTACTGGGCCTGGCATCAGGTTTTGCCCAGCGACCGGGACAGTGCCCGCGCAGAGATGCCTGAATTGAATCGCCTGCGGGATCTCTTTCTGGATAGAACGGCCATGCTTACAGGCACCGGGGGCATTCGTGCCTGGGATCTGGGGCGCATGAGCTATCTTCTGCGCAACGGATTGTACCTCGGGTACATCAGTGAGCAGGAATGCCAGTATCTTCATCTGCAACTGGGATATCGCGCGCTTTACTGGTATCGATCCTGGGATCAATACCTGTGCGGTTACTTCAGTGGTCGGATGCTCTGGATGGCACTGGAAATCGAGTCCCCGGATGAATTACAGGCGTTTTTGTTCGATGAAGCCCCGTCCTGGTTGAGCCGCATTTTTAATGACGTTTTGACCGATCCCGAAAACCCGGCCACTTATTTGCCCTGGGCAATGGCTCTTGACCAGATTGAACGTCCGGACTCTCTCGGTGAGGAGGGGTTATGAACGAGGCGTGTTGGGACGTTCTGGGGCTGACACCGACAGCGGATGAACGGGTGATCCGAAAGGCCTACCTAGCGCTCCTGCCCGGAGTGCATCCGGAGGAAGACCCGGAGGGTTTCAGGGCACTGCGGGAGGCCTTTGAGTTCGCTCTCGAAAGTGCCCGGCAGAACGATCTTTTGGATGGGGATGTTGAGCCGCAGGCAACGATTGAAGATCCAGAGCTGATCGACGCGCAGCGATGGATGGATCAGCTGATCGCTATAACGAATGATCCAGAACAACGCTTTCTGGAAGCATCGTATGAAACGATTCTCCATGAGCTGACGGGCTGTTCACTGCAGGTCCGTTATTTACTGGCCCAGCCAACCTTCAACTGGGCTCTCGATAACGGCTGGCTGCCAAATCAGGTGTTAGCCAGGTTAAGGGATTGCCTGGATTGGCGAAGCCTGTTGCTCCGGTATTCGTCGGAGCAGGTTGTCCAGCTTGAGGGGTTTATCGACGGGCTGGATGCACCGGATGTATTCGACCTGTCCACGCTCGCATCATTTCCGACCCATGCCCAGAGTGCTGCACTGAGTTATTTTTCTGCCTTGGTATCAGCATTTGGGCGCGGCAATCTGCGTGAGATCGACCGGTTGCTGAACGAGCATGGGACCACCGTGATTCCTGCATGCCGGGAATTGGCGTTACTGGTGCTGCGTTGCCATGTCGCGATAGAAAAACCTGTTCCTGATGTCTGGTTGAGCTGCGCTGAGCGGATACTGCCGGCGCTTGCCAGCCAGCGGCCGGATGACGCGGCCTGGCTTTTTGCACACCTGCATTTCCACAGGCAGGATCATGCAGCCGCCATGACCGCTATTCGGCCGATGATTTCGGTAGATGCGGCTCCTGCGGTAAAGAGTTTTGTGATTGAACTGCATCGCCGTTGTGGTCAGGAGTGGGTCCCTCTGTGGACGGTATTGCTGAATCCGGATTTGCGGGACATGCCGAATGCCGCGGATTGTATGATCCTGGTTATGTCGAAGCACGCCTTGGCCGGTGTCGACAGCCCCTTGAGCAATCAGGTGCGGCGGTTTATTGAAGCCAGACTTTTACCTTCGGCTTCCGCCGTCATTGCTGACATGGTTCCCGTTGGCGATGACGATGGCGATGCGCTCGCGTCACTCTATGGATGGGTGAGGCAATTACAAGGCGCGCCGTCGTTCTTGCAGAATGAGTTCGCGCACCGCTGCAAACAGCATTGTGGCCCGGCGAATTTTGAAGTGTCATTCCAGATTGCGTTAGACCTCGTGGAAGCACACAGCTCTCGTCAAAAGATCTTGAGTTACGAGTTTGATGAGCTGATCGAAGCCGCGGAGAAACGCACCTTGCCCGCCGCATCACGGTTTACCTTGTTGAGTGCAATCAGTCGCCAGCCAGACATGTCCATCGAGGCCCTGCAGAGGCTTGCCGATGCTGCAGGCATGGACGTGGATAGCGCGAACCAGACCTTGATACCAAGGACAGCTGTTGAGTGGGCGGAGCTGCGCCTGAACCTTGCAGGAGAGCATTGGGTCGATTGTGCTGATTTTCCGCTAAGCGATGATGACATCAGCGACTGTATCCGTTTTGGATTTCTCCTGGATTGTCATCCGGGCTCCCTTTGGGAGGCTTCATGGAGGGATCTGCTGGAGCGTGTTTCTCATCAGCAGGAGAACACGCTGTTCCGGCGCTTGTCAGGCCTGCTGTTAGGCTTGAGCGATGGCTCGAAGGGTATCGAGGACATTAAAGAGTTCTGCCGGGCCAACGTGAATCTTATGGATTGCTCCGGTTTTAGCCCCACGTTCGCACGGCTGCTGTGCTCCCCCCGGATGAGTAGCATCCTTCTGCAGAATGGGTTTGAAAGAGAGCTGTTTCCTGATGCCAGCTGGGTGCCGGTTCTGGCTGCGGTGTTGGGTGCGTGTCAGGCCAGCTATGTCGATAACATGTTGTTTTACGCGCTCCTTATCGTTGACCGGGATCTCGGGGAAACCTTCAATGACCGGCTGGCAGCGCGAAAGGCACCCGCATTACAACGTCTCAAAATACCAGCCGGTGTCAGGTTTGCCGAGGCCATCTCCATGGCACCGGGTGACCGTATCAAGGTCAATCACTGGGACGATGGATTCCCGGATTATGTTGAAGGGGCGGTCGACATACTGGCAGTCCTGAATCGGCACCAACCCCATGAGCAGCCTTCACAAGACCTGGTTCGACGGGTGTATGAGACCTATGCCGGGGACAGTGAGCATCAGGAGATCGCCGGCAGGCTGCTGTGCGGACTGATTCTGGGCAGTCTACGAAAGCGGCTCACTGATACGCGTGAGCAAGCTAAACCACCCAAAGACACTACCCTGTATCCATTCTGGTTCGGTGGTCTTCTGAGCCGGCGCGGTTTTGCTCTGCATATGCTTTGCTACTTTGCCGCGGCTTTGGCCTGGCTGTACTATCCGGCCACGCCGCCATTCGCTGTGTTTTTACTCTTTGTTGTGGTCATGACGGCAGCGGTGTTGAGCAGTCTTGTGCGCCGGATGAGAGATGCCGGTCTGGGTAAGGTAAGGATGGTCTTAGCCACAGTTGTGAGCATCGCCATGCCGGTCATCGGCCTGGTGATAGCCACTGTATTGATGTTCAAACCCTCGGTTCACGGTCGTTCCGAACAGGCGGACGAAGCCAATGGCTTGTTGTCGGCCATGTCGGGCTACGGCGAAGCCGGTCGGAAACCGTAAAGCATAAGGACAGTGCAATGAAATCACTTGCCATAGGTATCGATCTTGGTACCACGAATAGCCTGATAGCGGTTTGGCAGGATGGTAAGTCAAAGCTGATTCCAAACAGCCTTGGCCAGCTAATGACCCCTTCTGCAGTCAGCCTCGATGAAGACGGTTCGCTGCTCATTGGAGCGGCAGCCGCA
>DATGQY010000183.1:0-7750 GCA_035303925.1 Marinobacter sp.
CCCAACCTGACACTGGGGATGGTCAGACAGGTTGGCCCGACCATTATGGAAGGCGTTGTTGGTGGTGCTCCCTGGGTCTGGAATCTGCCCTATGAGAACAACTACCAGCGCGGTAAAGACTTTGTTGAGGCCTTCTCAGACCGCTATGAAATGCGCCCTTCATCGTCCGCAGCCTCAGCCTACAGTATCGTTTACCAGTACAAGGAGGCTGTTGAACGGGCCGGCAGTACCAACACAGACGCCGTTATCCGGGCCCTTGAGGGGCACCGCTACAGCTTCCTGAAAGATGAACAGTACTGGCGCGAGTTCGACCACCAGAATGTCCAGACCGTCTACGTCGTCCGGATCAAACCCCGTGAAACCGTGGTGGCAGACCAGTTCAGCTCTGATTACTTCGAGATTATCGACTTCCTGCCCGGTGATGAAGCCGCACAAACCCGCGAAGAGTGGGAGCAGCGCCGCAAAGAGGCAGGTAAGCCCACCCGCCTGTGACCGGGTCGCTTTACCAGGCCAGGCAGTTTCCTGATAATCGTTCCATCACAGGCGTTATGGGCGATTATCAGGAGCACTCGGGCAGTGGCAAATAGCAAAGGACTGGTTTCAGGCAACCCTCACACTCCCCCCACTCAATGCGATGTACTGGTGGTCGGGGGAGGCGTAAACGGCACCGGGATTGCCATGGACGCCGCAGGCCGGGGGCTTCAGGTCGTTCTGTGCGAGATGAACGACCTTGCCTCCGCCACCTCGTCCAGCAGCAGCAAACTCATCCACGGCGGCCTGCGCTACCTGGAGCATTACGAATTCCGGCTGGTCAGGGAAGCACTCGGTGAGCGGGAGGCCCTGCTACGAAATGCACCCCACATCATGTGGCCCATGCGTTTTCGCCTGCCCCATCAGCCCCATCTGCGACCGGCGTGGATGATCCGTACCGGCCTCTTCCTCTACGATCACCTGGCCAAGCGCGAAGTGCTCCCCGGCTCCCGGTCTATTACCTTTGGCCCGGACTCGCCCTTGAAACCAGACATCAGCCGCGGATTCGAGTATTCGGATGGCTGGGTTGATGATGCCCGGCTGGTGGTACTGTCTGCTCGCAAGGCCGTTGAAAAAGGCGCAACCGTATTGACCCGCACCCGTTGTAGCCGCGCCGAGCGCCGTAACGGGCAATGGCACGCCACCCTGGACGATCACCACCGGGACAAGCAGTACAATATCCGCGCCAAGGTGGTCGTTAACGCCACCGGCCCCTGGGTCAGCAGCCTGTTCGGTGAAAGCCTGTCTATGCCAGCGCCCAAGCAGATTCGCATGGTCAAGGGCAGCCACATCGTCGTACCTAGGCTCAACCAGGATACCGAAGCCTATATCCTTCAGAATCAGGACGAGCGCATTGTCTTCGTGATCCCCTACGAAGATCGCTTCTCCCTGATCGGCACCACCGATGTCGATTACGTGGGCGATCCGTCGCAGGCACGGATTTCCCCAGAGGAAACCGACTATCTGCTGTCCATCGTCAACCAGTATTTCCGCCGGCAACTGTCCGCCACCGATGTGGTCTGGAGTTACTCCGGTGTCCGGCCATTGATGGACGACGAGGGCGGCACCGCCCAGTCCGCCTCTCGCGATTACTCATTCGAGGTTGATAATCAGGACGGACAGCCCCCTTTGATCTCGGTATTCGGGGGTAAAATCACCACCTACCGGAAACTGGCCGAAGCCGTCACCGATCAGGTCAGTCACTATTTCCCCGGTGCCGGCCGCTCCTGGACGCGAACGGCCGTTCTGCCGGGCGGCGACTTCGATACGCAGGAACAACTGGCCATCGAACTCGCGGCCGATTTCCCCTGGCTGGAAGATGCAGTGATCCATCGCTTTGTGCGAAGCTATGGCACCAGCAGCTACCACATTCTGGAAGGCTGCCAGAACAGAGACGACCTCGGCCACTGGTTTACCGACACTCTGTCGCGTCGGGAGGTGGATTATCTGATGACCCACGAGTGGGCCATCACACCGGAGGATCTGCTCTGGCGGCGGACCAAACAGGGCCTGTATATCAACGATGAACAACAGCAGGCCCTCAGCCAATACATGCGGCAAGGTTAATGACAACAACAAAACTGAACCCCGAACTGACCTTCGTTGACGCCAAAACCACAGCGCCCATTGCCCCGGTGGGGCTGATGGCCAGAGAAAAGTTCAACGATTTGCTACACATCCCCGAGCCGGTGAGCCTGTTACTGGTTACTGCACCGGCGGGCTACGGCAAAACCACCAGTATTGCCGAACGGCTTGACGCCCTTGAGGCAAGAACGGCCTGGTACCGGCTGGAAGAAAGCGACAACGACCCGGGCCGCTTTGCCGCCTACCTGGCGCGAACGCTGAACCAATCCGTTGCCCCCGAGCTATCTGTTCCCGGCCGGTTGCGAAATGCCGGCTACGATTCCCTTGAAAGCGTCCTGAGCGACCTGCTGGGCGAACTGCCCCAGGAAGAGGAGCCACTATACCTGGTACTGGACGACTACCACCTGATCAGTAATCCGGATATCCATCAGGCCCTGCGGTTCCTGCTTCGGCATTTACCCTCGCATCTGACTCTGGTGATCATTTCCCGGACGCTGCCGCCACTTGGCATCGCACAATTGCGAATGAAGGGCCAGATGACGGAGATCACCAGCAAACACCTGGCTCTGGATGCCGATGAAGCTCAGCGTTATCTGGAACAGCGTTTACCCTTTGAGGTGTCCCGTGAGCACATCGAACGGGCCGTACGACGGGTTGAAGGCTGGATCTCGGCACTGCAACTGCTTTCCGCATCGTCCCATACCAGTGTTGAGTTCAGCGAGTTCGTTGATCAACTGGAACTGGGAAACCATCACATCTTCGAGTACTTCGATGAACTGGTTGGCCAGAGCCTGACCGAGCAGCAGCGCCGCTTTCTGCTCAGAACCTGTATTCTCGACCGGTTCAATGCCGCCATGGTGATGCGGGTGATGGACGATAACGATGGCCAGTCCCTGCTCAACAGCCTGCTGGCCATGGGCCTTTTCATCATGCCAGCGGATAACGGCGGGCTGTGGTTCCGCTACCACCAGCTGTTTGCAGTGTATCTGCGCCACCTGCTCTCCTGCACAACCCAGGAGAACCAACGCTCACTGCACCAACGCGCAACCGATGCCTGGCTTGAGCTGAATCACGCCGAGGAAGCCGCCAGGCACGCCGTAGCGGCCGCCGATCCGGAGCGTATACGGCAAGTGCTGGACGAACATGGCCGAAAGTTCTTTACCGAAGGCCAGTTCAGCCTGCTACAGAAGTGCCTGGATGCCCTGCCCCAGTCGTTTATCTCTGAAAACCCGACCTTCACCCTGCTCCGCGCCTGGGTGGCCCAGGGTCAGTACAAATTTGATGAGGTAGAGGATTGGCTGTCCGCCGCTGAAAACCATCTGAAAGCCACCATGAGTGAAGAACAGCAGAAGGCCATCCATGGCGAATTCAGTGCCATCCGGGCCCAGGTTGCCATGAATTACGGCAATGGCAACCGGGCCCTGGCACTGGCATCGGAGGCAGTGGAACAGGATGCACGCTATCTGCCCACCTCCCGGGTGGCCGCAGCCTCGGTGATGGGCGAAGCCCTGTTCGTTCAGGGCGAATTACAGGACGCACTGGAGCGCATGGAAGACACCGAACACATGGCCCGCAGCCAGTATGCCCACCAGAACGTGATCTGGGCGTTGTGCCAGCAAAGTGAGATCAGTGTCGCCATGGGCCTGCTGCAGAAGGCCTACAACATTCAGGAAAAGGCCTTCCAGTATGCGGAAGAAAACCGGATGACTCACCTGCCCATCCTGGAATTCCTGTTCCGCATTCGCAGTCAGATCATGTGGGAATGGCACCACCTGGAAAGCGCCGAACGCTGCGCCCTGCAGGGTATCGAGATTCTGGAAGCCCAGGGCGAGCGTTGGTTTGTCCAGAGTTACACCACCCTGGCCAAGATTGCCCAGGCCCGGGGCCGCCAGAGCCTGTGCGCCGACTACATTACCAAGATCCAGAAAATGCTGGCTGCCGGCGATTATCACCTGGACTGGGTCGCCAATGCCCACGCCACCATGCTCAGCTATTGGGACGCCGTGCGTGACCAGGATGCCATCCAACGCTGGCTGACCATTGCCCCGGCCTTTGAGGCGGCCACCGCCACCAACCATTTCCATCAGTGTAATGGCCGCAATCGCGCCCGGGCGCTGATGAGCCTGGGCCAGCTGGCGCAGGCTGAACCCATCCTTCAGTCGCTGCGGGAAGTCGCCGAAAGAACCGGGCTCAAAACCGACCTGAACCGCAACCACATCTCGATGGCGCTGCTGTACTGGCAACTGGGAGACCGTACACAGGCGTTGGAACACATGAAGCTGGCCCTTGAGTTGGCCAGCACCACCGGGGCTGTAGGCAGCTTCCTGCGCCTTGGCAAGGTTCTGATTGTCATGCTCAAGGCGCTGATCAACGATGGCCTGATTGATGGCATGGAAATGCAGCGGGCTGAACGACTGATCCAACTGGCACAACAACAGCGGGATTTCAGCCGGGCGATCCGGATTTCCCTTGATGAGGCCATTATCCAGGACATTATCGACCGGCCGGATGTCCCGGAGCTCATCCGTACCTCACCTTTGACCCGGCGCGAGTGGCAGATTCTCAGCCTGATTCACGCCGGCCTCTCCAACGACCAGATTGCCGAGCACCTGAAAGTGGCCTCCACCACCGTCAAAACCCACATTCGCAGCCTCTATCAGAAGCAGAACATCAGCCACCGTTCAGAAGCCATTGAACTGGCCCGGGATCTGCTGAGCAAAATCCAGGGGGAGTAGCCCTCCGCCTCGCTCCCCCTCCCTACGCCCCTCTCCTCCCCCCACCTACGCCAACAAATATTCAGGCAGGAGGATGAAGGGGCGACGCCTCCGTCGCACCATTGATCGGGTGTTATCTGGTGGGAACCCATCTCCACCCCGATAAAAACAATCCATCACCACCAGGGTGTAAGCGAGGCAAGATGATCAGAAATCCAGACTGGTGGCGTGGCGCCGTAATCTATCAGGTTTACCCACGCAGTTTTTACGATTCCAATGGCGACGGTATTGGCGATCTGCCGGGCGTAACCGCCAAACTCGACTACATCGCCAGCCTGAATGTAGACGCCATCTGGCTGTCTCCGTTCTTTACCTCTCCCATGAAGGATTTTGGCTACGATGTATCCGACTATCGAAATGTCGACCCCATCTTCGGCACCCTGTCCGATCTGGACAAGCTGATTGCGGAGGCCCACAAACGCGGCCTGAAAATCATGATCGACCAGGTCCTCAGCCACTCCTCAGACCAGCACCCCTGGTTTGCGGAAAGCCGTCAGTCCCGCACCAACGCCCGGGCCGACTGGTATGTCTGGGCAGACCCCAAACCGGATGGCTCCCCGCCCAATAACTGGCTGTCGGTATTCGGCGGCTCGGCCTGGGCCTGGGACAGCCGTCGCAAGCAGTATTACCTGCACAATTTCCTGACCAGCCAGCCAGACCTGAATTTCCATAACCCGGAAGTCCAGGAACAGGTGCTGTCAGACGTAAAGTTCTGGCTCGACCGTGGTGTGGATGGCTTCCGCCTGGATGCCATCAACTTCTGTTTCCATGACCAGCAACTGCGGGACAACCCGCCCAGCAAGGCTATCAAGGAAGGCTCCATTGGCGTGCGCAAAGAAAATCCCTACGCCTACCAGCACCACAAGTTCGACAAGACCCGACCGGAAAACCTGCAGTTCCTGAAAAAACTTCGGGCGCTGCTGAACCAGTACCCGGAAACCACAACCGTAGGAGAGATCGGCGACGACGATTCCCTGCAGACCATGGCCGACTACACCAGCGGCGGTGACAAACTGCACATGGCCTATTCGTTCGATCTGCTGACTGAACAGCATGGCGCCGACTTCTTCCGCAAGACCGTTGATGGTATCGAAAAGAAACTCACCGACGGCTGGCCCTGCTGGGCAATCGGCAACCATGACGTTGCCCGGGTTGCAACCCGCTGGAAGGCAGAATCCGAGGAGCAGCTGAAAGCCTACATGGTCATGTTGCTGACCCTGCGTGGCAGCGTCTGCATCTATCAGGGCGAAGAACTGGGCCTGACCGAAGCGGAACTGCAATACGAGGATCTGGTCGATCCATACGGCATCACCTTCTGGCCGGAGTTCAAAGGCCGGGACGGATGTCGTACGCCAATGGTTTGGCATCATAAGGAAAGCCATGGTGGTTTTTCTGATGCCCGCCCCTGGCTGCCGGTTTATGATGAACACTACAGTGCTGCCGTTGCGCTGCAGCATGCCGAGGAGAGTTCGGTGCTCACAGCCTACCGGGCCTTCCTCGGCTGGCGGCGCACGCAACCGGTGCTTCTGAAAGGTGATATCGAATTTCTCGACAGCCCGAGGGACACTCTGGTGTTCACTCGAAGCCACGGTGAACAGACCCTGCTGGTTGCCCTCAACCTGAGCAACCGGCCGGCCACCATATCCTTGTCGTCCGCGGCCGCACCGGTAGAAAGCACACCGGAGTTCATCGGCGGCCAATGGCAAGGTAACGAACTTAAGCTGGAGCCCTGGGGCAGCGACATTGCCCGGCTCTGACTGATGTCTCTACCAACAAAAAGATTGACGTTATGGCCAGTGTAACTCTGAGAAACATCTGTAAAAGCTACGACGAAACCCAGGTTACCCGCAATGTAAACCTGGATATCCAGGACGGTGAATTTGTGGTTTTCGTCGGCCCCTCCGGCTGCGGCAAATCGACGTTGCTACGCATGATTGCGGGCCTGGAAGACATCACCTCGGGTGATATGTATATCGGCAACGACCGGGTCAACGACCTGCCACCCAAAGCCCGCGAAGTGGGCATGGTGTTCCAGTCCTACGCCCTGTACCCGCACATGAACGTGGCGGAGAACATGGCCTTTGGCCTCAAGCTCGCGAAAACCCACAAGGACGAAATCAACCGGAGGGTTCAGGACGCCGCCACCCTGCTGCAACTGGACAAGCTCCTGGAACGCAAGCCCAAAGACCTCTCCGGCGGCCAGCGCCAGCGGGTCGCCATCGGCCGTACCATCGTTCGGGAGCCGGCGGTGTTCCTGTTTGACGAGCCACTGTCCAACCTGGATGCCTCGCTGCGCGTTCAGATGCGGATCGAAATATCCCGCCTGCACAAACGCCTGGGCGCCACCATGATTTATGTCACCCACGATCAGGTGGAAGCCATGACCATGGCCGACAAAATCGTGGCGCTGGATCACGGCTGCATTGCCCAGGTGGGCAAGCCCATGGAACTCTACCACTATCCGGCCACCCGCTTTGTGGCAGGCTTTATTGGCTCACCAAAGATGAACTTCATCGACTGCCAGGTGGCTTCTGCCAGCAGCCAGTCAGTGACTGTCACCCTGCCCGGTAATCATCAGTTGGAATTGCCTGTGAACGGTCACGGTCTGCTGGAGGGCGAGAACGTGACACTGGGTATTCGCCCCGAGCACCTGACTGAAAGCCAGGAAGCCGACATGTACCTGCAAGGCGAAGTGCACGTTGTTGAACGTCTGGGTTACCAGACCCTGGTCCATCTGGACGCGAACAACGTGGAGGGTGTACTGACCATGCGCACCGATGGCGGCAATCCCGTTCAGGAAGGTGCCCCGATGACACTGGGACTGAATGCCAACAAGTGCCATCTGTTCCGGGAAGACGGCG
>DATGQY010000184.1:0-6481 GCA_035303925.1 Marinobacter sp.
GAGCATCTCGTCGGTGATGCCCGTTTCGGTCAGAATGGTGTGGCGCTTCACGCCACGGTGTTCCATGAACCGGACAAACCGGCGAGCGTAACGTGCCGAGATGATGGGCACTTCCAATGCTAGGGGCGTCAACATTTCCATGTACGTGTCTCTAAAGCCGGTAGCAGTCCCGGTATTCGTCATTGAGGTGGTAGTTGTTATTATCTCAGCCTGGCTTGGCTTTGTTGGCAATAAGTATAGGCATTTGCCATCAGGGCCGTTGTGGCAGCCGGTCACAAACTGGCCGCATGGCCGGATATGACAATGAAACTTTGGACAGGAAGGAGCCTGAATGCAGTCGCACACAACAGATAACTGCGCTGACACGCACGCGGTGCGGTGCCCGGTGTGCGAAACCGATTCGCTGTCGCGATTCCAGTTGGTGGATGACAAAACCTATCTCCGTTGCGCGTTGTGCTGCGCAACCGTGATGGCTCCGGAGTGCTATTTGTCGAAAGCGGAAGAGCTGGCTGTGTATCAGCTTCATGACAATCAGCCGGAAGATGAGGGTTATCGACGATTCCTGTCGAAGCTGGTCGCTCCACTTGTCGAGCAATTACCGGATGGCGCAACAGGGCTTGATTTCGGTTGCGGCCCTGGGCCAGCCCTCGCTGAAATGCTCGGGCAGGCGGGGTTTCCGATGACGGTCTATGATCCTTTTTTTGCCCCGGATACGTCGGCGCTGGAACGCAGGTACGACTTTATTACGTGTACCGAAGTTGTGGAGCACTTGCACCGGCCCGGGGAGGTGTTCAGGCGTTTAAATGGCTTGCTTAAACCTGGTGGCTGGCTGGCGATTATGACCTGTTTTCAGACGGACGATGCCCGATTTGCGAGTTGGCATTACCGTAGAGATCCCACTCATGTGGTGTTCTACCGGGAGCAGACGTTTACCTGGCTGGCGGAGCGTTTCGGCTGGCAGCTCCAGATTCCGCGTAAAGACGTGGTGATTTTTCGCAAAGGTTTCCTGGCCGACGGATGATCAGTGTTCTGCAGGTGGGCAGGGCGGTAGAGCCGGGCACTCGCCACTGGCTGTGGGTGTTCTTCCGGCGTTTGAGACTGCAGACCCCGTAAAGCGCCCTGGTGCCAGGCGGATTGCGCAGGCTCTGGCCTGTCTGGCCTGCTCCGGGCAATTCTTTGCTTTCAAAGAATACGACAGGTTGTTCCAGCCGTCTGCAAACGACGGGAAGCGCTCCACTGCCCGCAGGAAATGCGAGGCAGCGGCCGACGGCCGGTTTTGATCGAATGCCAGGTTCCCCTGGGCCATAATCGTGGCTGGCTGCTCTGGCCATTGTCGCTCTGCGCTTTGGTAAGCCTGCTGCGCTGCCAGGGCGCGGCCGGTGGTTTCCAGATCGTGGGCCGCGCGCAGGTAGGGTAGCGCCTCTGCAGTGGCTGGTAACTGATCCGGCGGCAAAATCACGACAGCCCATCGCTCAGCTCTGTTCCATGTGGCGTAAAACGCTTTGTAGGGCATGGGGTAATGTTGCCGGGTGTCGGTGTTCAGTATCACCGTTTGTTGCTGGCTGTCGTAGCCGACCACCACCGCAAAGTGCCATTGAGGCCACCAGTCGAAGCGCAGATTTTGCATCACCAGCACGGGGTTGCCGGCCGTTACTTCGGCGATAACGGCCTCTATCTGCGCACGAAGTGGGTAAACCACCAGGCTGTGGGATCTTGCCCCCGCCACCATTTCAACTTGCAGGGAACCCTCCCGGCCTGGCAGGTAAACCAGGTCTTTTAGTGTGTCCGGATTGGTGGTTAGCCCCTGAGTGTTGAGCATGGTGGCCAGTGAGGCCGGTCCGCACTGGAACTTCTCTTGAGGATAAAAGGGTACGTTATCAAGTATCAGGGGCGATTCATGGGAGCGCTGTTGTGCTGAAGGTTGCGACGGCCAGGGCGGGGTGGAGGCACACCCCGCCAGCAGAAGCAGCCCGAAAAGGGCTGCAAACCTGAGGAGGTTCTGAGTGCCGGTCGGATCCTGGTTCCGGGTCAGCGTATGCACTTGACGAAGGAAAACAGGTCAGTGGCGCAGAGCATGTCAGTGATAATAAAGACCAGCAGGAAAAGGACAATCACACCGACAACGCCTTCTCCGGTTGGTGCTTCCGCCAGCTGCTGCTCGAACTCAGCCAGTTCAGAGGGTGTCAAATTCTGGATACGTTCCGCTACCTGATCTTCACTGACTCCCAGTTGTGCCAGCTTGTCTTTTACTTCCTGCTCTTCGAGCATGTTAAGTAAGTGTTGTCTGTCAACATCGACCTGTTGTTGCTGGATCAGCTCACCGGTCCCAACCATTCCGGCCTGGGCCGATACCGAAAACGTCGTGGCAAAAGCGATCATGATGGCCAGTACCAGAGAAAATGGTTTGGTGTGACGCCTGATGCTGTTCATGACAGACTCCTTTTCGTTTGTTTACGGAAACATTAAATGGCGTTGTGTCGTGATACAACATACCAAACGTTCACGGTTACGAAAGGGTTCCTCAGAAAGTTGAAAGCCCCGTGGCCTCCATAAACCGATACTGCCAATACCTGAGCTGCGAGCTGTCCGCCCATTCAGAATAGGGCAGGCTGAGGGCAGGGCTGGTTTCAGGGCCGCTCTCCCAATGCCGGTTGAAGTAATCAGTGGCTTTTTGTGCTGTCGGGTGCTCTGAAGGCACTGCCACCCAAACGTTGGATTCAAGATTCAGGTCGTCCAGATTACGGCGGGTGAAATTTGCCGAGCCGAGCAGTAGCTCTTGTTGTCCGTCAGCCCGTGTGTAGCTGATCAGCTTGCTGTGGCATTGCTCTCCATGGGTGTTGCACCAACGAATGGCAACGCCTGCTCGGTTAAGTTCGTTGGCAACCGGCCGGTTGGGGATGCCGTTCTTTTCGTGGCCGAAGGCGTCTTTGTTCGCGTCCAGCAGCATGCGGATGGTCACGCCCCGCTGCTGCGCCGCGATCAGTGCCTTGATGACAGGGCGATGCGATAAATAGAACATGGCGATGTCCAGTGCTTCGCCAGCTTCGCTTCGCCCGATCATGTCCAGAGCCTGATCCCGGATTGCTGACTCTGTCAGTACCCTTACCTTCCCGGTGGGGCCCGTTGACGGGGCGGTGCTGGCTTCTACCCTGTCGATCCATCGTGTGAAGATTTCTGTATCTGCACCGGACAGGTCTGCCACGGCCTGCTCGCTTCGGATCACGTCTGCGACCGCGGGGCCGCTGAAGCTCAGGCCGATGTTGCTGTGCCGACTGCTGCCATCGTGGGGGTTGGCGGAGGTGATCAGAGCGCGAAACTGCGTGCCCTCGTCGGCAACCAGCAGCTTACGGTGGTTGGCCTTGAAGTTGGGCAGGGCCAGGTAGCTTCGAAGGGTAGTTTGCTCGTTTCCGAGAGCATTGGGTAGCCAGCCTCCGTCCGGGTTGTTGCCCAACCATTGACAGCAGAGTCGCCACAACGCAGACCAGGCTGGATTACTATCACGAAGCGGCTCCAGATTGGTGATGATCAGTTCAATGCCGGCACCTTCCAGTGCTTCGAACGTGCGCGACCGGGTGCCACCATAGAAGGTATTGAGCGGGTCTGAAATGACCACGATATCGATGTTGGGGGCGGCTTTCTTTTTCGCAATGAGCGCCTGGGTGAGTTGGGATGCCAGGGGGCGGAGGTCAGCATTCTCGGGGCCGGTGCTGTTGTAAAGAAACATATCGATCAGGATGAATTGCTGGGCCTGATCGATCAGACGCAGCACCTCATCAAAGATCTCGTGGTCAAGTGATGAGCTGCCATTCGGGAAGTGGGTGGTGGTGTCGGTAAGCAGCTTCGGTGCGATTAGTGGGGCTGAAGCACCTTGGTAACGAATGCCAGCAGGCAAAGGCTTGTATGAGTGCCACAACCCCAGGGCGATGAGGGTCAGGAGCAGGGCAGAGGCTACTAACTTCATTGTCATGGGCGTTTCGTTCCATCGAAGTGTTCGGGTTGCTGCCGGCTTAACGGCGCTGCTTTTGAAAAATCCAGTCAGAGAATCGTTCCAGAAGCCTGGACGCTTCCGGTGCCGGCCGAACCGAGTTCATCAGGCCGCTGGCATCCAGACCTTCCTGCACCAGATCCGGATACTGCACCTCCAGGTAGGCTTTCATGATCTGATCGGTGAATTCGGGATGAAACTGAACGCCCCAGGCATTTTCCCCAATGCGAAACGCTTGATGGGGCTCGAACGCCGACTCGCCCAGTAGCACGGCGCCTGGAGGAAGTTCCAGTACCGATTGCTTGTGGGTCAGTTGAGCAGGAAATTCCCGGGGGAAAAGGCTGAACAGCGGATCTGATTTTGCCGTTTCGAACAGTTTGATGCTGTGGGTGCCGGTTTCACGGCCTCTGGGGTGGTAACCCACTTTGCCGCCCAGAGCGTGAGCCAGAAGCTGGTGGCCATAGCAGACGCCGAGAACGGGAACGCCGGCTTCAACTGCCTGCTTCAGCCACGTCGCCGCTTGTTCACTCCAGGGGGCGAGGTCGCTCACCATCGCGGGTGAACCGGTAATGACAATGCCTTGCCAGTCCCCCGGCTCGCCCGGAGGAGGTGCCTGGGTTACATCGGCGATGGTCAGGTTCAGCTGGCTGGACAGGCCCCTCACAAACCACGCATCAAAGTCGCCGAAGTGATCCTTGATCTGTGGGTAGGTTGTTCCGGTTTTCAGAATAACCACGCGAGGATTTGTTTCCCCATCTGAACCAGCCATGCTGTACTCCGTTCGATTCCGGACCGTCGGCGCAGATTATTCCTGCGGCAACTCTGCGTTGTGGAACACGTTCTGAACATCGTCCAGCTCGTTCAGCATGTCCATGAACTTTTCAAACAGGGGAATGTCGTCGCCTTCCACGGTGGTCGTGGTTTTTGGCAGGAACTGGATCTCGTCCACCTCGAATTCAATACCTGAGAAGGCATCTTCCAGCGCTTGCCTGGCTTTGGCGTATTCGGTGTTGGGGGTGAAGACGGTGATTTTGCCTTCTTCATTTTCGATGTCGGTGACATCGACATCCGCTTCCATCAGCGCTTCAAGAACGGCTTCTTCGTCCTGGCCGGAGAAGACAAAAATAGCGCAGTGGTCGAACATGTGAGCCACTACACCAGGGGTGCCAATCTTGCACTTGGTTTTGGTGAACGCCAGGCGAACGTCGCCAAAGGTACGGTTCGGGTTGTCGGTCAGGCAATCAACAATGACCATGCAATTGCCGGGGCCATAACCTTCATAGCGTGCAGTGGAGTAATCCTCGCCTGCGCCGCCCTTGGCTTTCTCGATGGCCTTTTCAATAACATGGCTGGGCACCTGGTCTTTCTTGGCGCGTTCAATAAGCCCGCGCAGGGACAGGTTGGCCTGGGGATCGATGCCGCCGGACTTGGCTGACATATAGATTTCCCGGCCGTATTTGCTGTAGACCTTGGTTTTCGCCGCAGCCGTTTTGGCCATGGATTCTTTGCGGTTCTGGTAGGCTCTGCCCATCTTTGGTGCCTCTCGTTTTCTGTAAAGAGCGGGATTTTACTGAACCTGAGAGAATTACGACAGCTTTGTTATGCCAGTTTTGGCACTTGCCGAATTCCGCGGCGCAGTCCGTGCTCTAGCGCAGAACTGACCACTTTGCCTGAAAACGGAACAATATCGTCGAAAGTGATGGTGTATTGCACCCGCGTTTGGCCTTCTTGCGTGTCACTGAAACGAATGCGGCCCAAGTGGTTTTTGATAGGGCTGAGACTGGTGATGGCATATTCGATGAGGGAATCCGGCTCAAAACCCAATACTGTTTCTTCCAGACTCAGCGGGCCAATGCCGATTTTACGGACCGAGCCGACGCCATTCGGGTCTGCCTGATCACTGTCTTTGATGCGTTTCACAGGGGCGCCAATCATCTTGCCGAAGCGGTGGTGATCGGCAAACAGGGCAAAGACCCTGGTGCGGGGAACATCAAACGTTTCATTGATTTCGATAGTATAGGAAGCCATGGTGTCACTCTTGTTCTTGCGGATTGCCCCAAGGGTAACGGTTCACAGTGTTCAACAAAAGTCGTAAACGTGTGGGCGTGCAAGGTTGGCCTTGATATCCACACTGGTTATAATCCCGTGCGCTCAGGATGAGTTAGCTTCAAATCATATAAACTTCAGGGATCGAAGACATGCCCCAGGCAAGCGGATTGCAGTTCACCGCCCGTGTAGGCGAATTCCCCACCGATCACTTTGTCGTTGTCAGTTTTGTGCTCACCGAAGGGCTGTCTTCGCTGTCCCACGGCCGTCTGAAACTGGCCAGCACCGATCCGGACGTGCAGGCAGCTGACATTCTGGAGCAACCGGTGGACCTGGTGGTGTGGCAGGACGGTCAGCCCCAACGCCGTTTTACCGGTGTCGTGAACGAGTTTGCCCGAGGCAACACCGGCCACCGCCGCACCCACTATGAACTGGTGATCCAGCCTCCGG
>DATGQY010000185.1:0-2631 GCA_035303925.1 Marinobacter sp.
GCGTTTTCGGGGTTGGCGGCAGCGCCGGCGTTGGCGACGCCCATCTGGCTGGCGCTTTGTTCGTTCAGGGAAAAACCACCGGCCATGACACTGGCTGGTGCCGCAACGGCGGCCAGGGTTGCAAAGCGGATCGCCTTTACGAGTGCATTGGTGTTTTTGTGCATGGTGTCTCCTTTTAGTTTGGCGCGGAGTATACGCAGCACTTGGCAACGGCCTCAAATGCCAAAGCTACTGGTTTGAGAGGCTAACCATTTACGACCTTTGTCTAAAACAAAAAGCCCCATGTCGGGGGCTTCTTTCAAACACCACTCAGTCATCCTGAATAGTGAGCTTGTCGACGGATGACGACAGCTTGTCTGCACCCTGGGCGTCAGCACCCAACTTGATCATCAGGCGCAAATCGTTAGCAGAGTCTGCATGAGCCAGCGCATCCTCATAGGTAATGGAGCCTTCGGCATAGAGCCGGTATAGCGCCTGATCAAAGGTCTGCATACCGGCCTCATTGGACTTGGCCATCAGCTCCTTGAGCTTGTGCACTTCTGCCTTGCGAATCAGGTCCGCCACCAACGGCGTGTTGATCAGCACTTCAATAACGGCTTTTCTGCCCTTGCCATCCGGCGTCGGCACCAATTGCTGAGCGACGATGGCTTTCAGGTTCAGAGACAAGTCCATCCAGATCTGGTTGTGCTGTTCCGGCGGGAAAAACTGAATAATCCGGTCCAGTGCCTGGTTGGCGTTGTTGGCGTGCAAGGTTGCCAGGCACAGGTGCCCGGTTTCCGCAAACTGCACGGAGTATTCCATGGTCTGACGGGTACGCACCTCGCCGATCAGGATGACGTCCGGAGCCTGCCGGAGCGTGTTCTTCAGGGCGACCTCAAAGTTCTCAGTATCAATGCCCACCTCACGTTGGGTGACGATACAACCCTGGTGCTGGTGTACAAATTCGATGGGATCTTCAATGGAGATAATATGCCCGCGACTGTTCCGGTTACGGTGGCCAAGCATGGCAGCCAGAGAAGTGGACTTACCGGTGCCTGTAGCACCCACGAACATGATCAGGCCACGCTTGGTCATGGCCAGATCCTTGATGATCTCCGGCAAGGAGAGTTCATCAATCTGGGGAATTTTCACTTCAATGCGACGCAGTACCATGCCGCAAAGGTTGCGCTGGAAGAAGGCGCTGACCCGGAAACGGCCAATGCCCCGCGCGCTGATGGCGAAGTTACACTCGTGGGTTTCATCAAACTCGGCGCGCTGCCGTTCATTCATCGCGCCGTATACGAATTCCCGCGTCTGCTCCGGTGTCAGGGCATTTTTGGTGACAGGCAGCACCTTGCCGTTCACTTTCATGCTCGGGGGCACGCCGGCCGTTATAAACAGATCCGAACCACCCTTTTCTACCATCAGCCGCAACAGTTTTTCGAATTCCATGGTGTTACCTATTATTCAATCTATGATGCCGGGCCGAACTGATCAGAAGTTGTCCGGCATTTTCGCTTTAGCCCGCGCCTGTTCGCGAGAAATAAGGCCTTTCTGCAACAACCGCTCCAGGCACTGGTCCAGGGTCTGCATACCCAGCGAACCACCGGTCTGGATAGACGAGTACATCTGGGCGATTTTGTCTTCCCGAATCAGGTTACGGATAGCCGAGGTACCAATCATGATCTCGTGAGCCGCGATACGGCCGCCGCCCATTTTCTTCATCAGCGTCTGGGAAATAACGGCCTGCAGAGATTCTGAGAGCATGGACCGAACCATGGATTTCTCTTCAGCCGGGAACACATCCACAACCCGGTCAATGGTTTTGGCGGCGGAGGTGGTGTGCAGGGTGCCAAATACCAGGTGGCCGGTTTCCGCCGCGGTCAGCGCCAGGCGAATGGTTTCCAGGTCCCGCAATTCGCCCACCAGAATAATATCAGGGTCTTCCCGCAATGCGGAACGCAGGGCTTCGTTAAAACCAAGAGTGTCCCGGTGAACTTCCCGCTGGTTGACCAGACACTTTTTGGATTCATGCACGAATTCGATCGGGTCTTCGATGGTCAGCACGTGCTCGTAGCGGGTATCGTTGATGTAGTCGATCATCGCCGCCAGGGTTGTGGACTTACCGGAACCTGTTGGCCCGGTCACCAGCACAAGCCCGCGGGGAACCGAAGATACATCCTTGAAAACCTGGCCCATGCCCAGATCTTCCATGGTCAGTACTTTCGAAGGGATTGTCCGGAACACCGCGCCGGCGCCACGATTCTGATTGAAGGCGTTCACCCTGAAGCGGGCGACACCGGGCACTTCAAACGAGAAGTCGGTTTCGAGGAATTCTTCGTAATCCTTGCGCTGCTTGTCGTTCATGATGTCGTAAATCAGCCCGTGCACTTCTTTGTGCTCCATGGGCGGAAGGTTGATACGACGCACGTCACCATCAACACGAATCATCGGCGGCAGGCCAGCAGACAGGTGCAAATCCGACGCACCCTGTTTGGCCGAAAAGGCAAGCAGTTCAGTAATATCCATAGGATTCCTCGGAAGGCTTTTTCTTTTAGTCCAGAAGCGGCAAACTCACACTATGAGCAGCATAGCAGACAACATCGAGAGCGTAACCCGACGCATACAAAAAGCAACATTGCAGGCGGGCCG
>DATGQY010000186.1:0-10160 GCA_035303925.1 Marinobacter sp.
AGGGTGATTCCTGAGCAAAATGCGAACTCTTCGATGTTTGTTTCCAAATGTAAGGCTTAGGTAAGAGATTGTGAATGGGGTCACGGATTAGGACTGTAAAACAATCTTAAATGGAGGTGTGGGGTAACACGCTCCACACCAATAAAAAACTCGCACAAGAATAAAATGAGTTTCACAAGGAGAATAAAATGAAAGGCCTGAAAAAAATTGCTCTGGTAACTGCTATTGCTGCTGCTCCGTTTGCAGCTCACGCTGACCTGAAAGCCATGGACGACAGCGCCATGGGTAACATCACCGGTCAGGCTGGTGTGACCATCGAACTGGAAACCCAGGTTAGCATCGGCACCTTCACCTACACGGACGAAGGTTCCTTCAATGTTAACAACATCGTTATCGGTGGTTCTGGCGTTGCTGGCGGCACTGGCACCAACCTGTTGGACGATCTGAAAATTGATATCGACGTTGAAGCAGACGGCGATGCCTTCATTCACGTTGGCTCTATTTCTGGCGGCCCGATTGACTGGGGTATGACTGCTGGCTCCATGGAGCTGGTTGCTGCTGACGGTAGCGAAAGCACTACTCTGGTTTCCAACCTGAGCGGCCATGGTAACCTGGCGCAGCTGGACATTCGTGTCGATACCGCAACTGACGCACTGCAGCTGGACGTAGCGTTCAACGTAGTAGACATGGATTTCGATGTTGAATTCCTGGGTGTTGGTATTCGTGATATGGCGATCTACGGTGGCCAATTCTTCGAAGCTGGCCCATCTGGCGGCATTCCTGCGCTGTTCGCAGTGGCTGACGTAGATGTTTACAAAGGCAACGGTCTTGGTTCTTCTACCGCGACTGACGTTCTGCGCATCGACATCAACGACATCACCATGGATATGTCCATCGGTGCTATCGAGATCGGCGGAACTTCTATCGGTTCGGTTGCTCTGGATAACCTGACCATCTCCAACACCAAGCTGGCGGTTTACGGTCACTAATCTGACCTGATTGCTAAACTGGTGATGAAACGCCCCGCTCTGCGGGGCGTTTTTTTGTCTGTGTGAAAGGCAGGCACAAATAAACGGCAGCCTTTTGGCTGCCGTTTTTCATTTCAGGGTGTGGGTTGCCGGCTAGCGGTCCGGCACCTGAATGGACATATCAAATCCGCCGCCCGGCCTCGGGGTCAGGCTGATGGGCCCTTCGTTGATGGCTTCGGGAATCTGGATTCGGTCGATGCCTGGGGGGTTACCGATGCTGAAATTCAGGTTCTGCCCGTCAAATCCAATACCCAACTGATCGTTCAGGAACGTCTGGGTGAAGGGCTCGTCCGGAATTTCTGGCCGTTGACCGAAAATCAGAGGCAGGGTGCGAGGCGTAAAATCGGCCGGCGGCTGAACCCGTGCCAGTTCGTCGATGGGCAGCAACAGGGCCTTGCGCAGGAATTCTTCTTCGGCGCCGGTGAGGGCGTCTTTACGATCATCTTCCAGGTAGCGCTGCAGCGCTTCCCGGTAGGCTTGTTCTTCCGCTTCGGTGATCACCGGCTCACCAGGCGAAATGGTCAGCGCCCGGATGATTTTGTCACGGTCGGCATCCGACTTTTGCTGAGCCCTCGGCACAACGATAACCGCCGAATCTTCAACGTAGGTTTCAACCATTTCATCGGAGCTCATGGTTTGAACGCCGGCCCAGGTGGGGCTGGCCAATGTAGCCGCGATGGTGGCTGCAAGCAGTGATGGGCGTGTCATGGCATTGCCTCTTGCGTTACCGTTTCAGTTCAGAGGCGCGGCTGAGACTACATTATTCAGTCAATACGCTTCCTTATCGGAGTATTCGGTTTGTCTGACACTTTTTCAACCAGAAAGTGCCCCGGGTGTGATCAGAATCCGTAGTTAGACAGTAAAGTTTTATCAGGGGCGCCAAATTGTGGTTTGATGCCTTTCAGAAACGGATGAACTTTTCACGGAAATAACGGCCGGATGGGCATGCTGAGAAAGAATTTATCGAACAGATGGCACCGCTGGATCAATCGGCGTATTCCACGGTCTGATACCCAGGTATTCAGCCAGAAGAACATTTTTATCCTGCCGACCGGCGCCGGACTGGTGTTTGGTGTCTTGCTGTTGATCATGCTGATCACCGGTATCAATTACCAGAACAGCCTCATTTACCTGATGACGTTTGCGTTAGGCGCGGTGTTTGTCGGCGCAATGCACCAGACCCACCGAAATCTGTCGGGCCTGACCCTGTCCCTGACTCAGGCCGGTGACGGCACAGCCGGTGATGAGATTCCTTTCTACCTCAGGCTGAGCGCTGGTAAAGATCAGGCGGCCGCCATTTCACTGTCGGTCGAGGATTCCTGCCTTGATGGTGTGCATATACCCGCGGGAGAGTCCCGGGATGTGGCGCTGGCCGTGCCGTCCGCACACAGGGGCTATCTGCGCCCTGGTCGGATACGCATCGAGACCCGTTTTCCGTTTGGCCTGCTCAAAGCCTGGTCCTGGTTGCGCCCCTCATCGGCCGGGATTGCCTATCCTCGCCCGCTCGTTGCTCCAGACGTGGGCAGCCTGGTGGATGACGGAGCCGAAACGCGCTCTGCCAAACCGGTGGTGGGGCAGGATAATGCCGACCTGCGTCCCTGGCGGGAAGGGGATCTGAGCCAGCGAGTGATGTGGAAGCGATTTGCCCGTTCCGGCCAGATGGTGGTGGCTGACTGGCAGGGCGAGCAGGGCAGTCCCCATTGGCTGGATTTTAGCGCATTTCCGGGCGCCGATAGCGAGCTTCGGTTGAGCTATCTGGCCTGGCTGGTGGCTGAGCGGGTCCAGAAAGGCACGAAATTCGGCCTGAACTTGCCGGGTGAAGTGATTGAGCCGGACGCCGGGCCCGCACACGGTGAGCGCTGCCTACGTGCCTTGGCGGTTTGGGGCGAAAAGCCGCCAAGAGACCACGATGCGTTGCCATTTGGTACTCGTCAGGATCTGGATGTCGACACCGTGGGAGGTCCGGTATGAGCCTGCTCGCACGTTTCGTTGGTCAGAATCGTGAAGCCGGTGACGGCATCGTTCACGCCATTCCTTCCGGGGCCTTGCTGTGGCTGATCGGGAGTTTTGCCTTGTTGTTACTGCCCCAGTGGGATCGTTTGCCCTGGTGGTTGATCGCCGCGTGCGTGGTGCTGGCAATCTGGCGATGGTTGGCACAGCAGGGCCGGGTCAGGCTGCCGGGGCGCTGGCTGAAAACCGGCATTATGCTCGTACTGATAGCGGTGTATACGGCGACGGTACAAGGCCGTTTTACCGTTGACACAGCCGCCTCATTCTTTGTTCTGGCCGTG
Organism: Marinobacter sp.; assembly: GCA_035303925.1. GTDB lineage: Bacteria > Pseudomonadota > Gammaproteobacteria > Pseudomonadales > Oleiphilaceae > Marinobacter. The sequence continues at coordinate 3,320 of DATGQY010000186.1, forward strand.
GGCCTCAAATGGCTGGAAACCCGCTCAGCCCGGGATTTCTATGTGCTGTTTTTCATCCTGGTGTATCTGGCAGCGGTGAACTTCCTGTTCCAGCAGGACATTCTCTGGGCTTTGCTTACTTTCGTCGCCATCGGTTGTCTGCTGGTAGGTGTTCAGATTCTCAATGCGCCCGATCTGCCCGGTAGCCTCAGAGCAGGGTGGAAACGCCTGGGACTGCTGTTGGTCAAGACGCTTCCGGTTGTCGTGCTGTTGTTTGTGTTTTTCCCGCGCATGGCGCCCCTCTGGAGCGTGCCATTGGTATCCGGCCAGGCCCGGAGTGGCATCACCGACACCATGCGCCCTGGGGATATCTCCAATCTTGCCCAGAGCAGCGAACGGGCGTTCCGGGTAACGTTTGGCGGGGAGACGCCGGAGTATCGCGATCGGTACTGGCGGGGCCTGATATTGGACTACCTGGACGGTGAAACCTGGCGTCAGCGCGATGAGGAACCGTTTCAGCGATTGGGCCGTGTGGCGACAGACGGTGGTGTCGGAACGCTTGCCGACAATGAATACGATGTCTTGATGGAGCCCACCGATAAACGCTGGGCTTTTGCCCTGGAAAACTCGTTGGCGGCCTCCGACAACGTGTTCAGCGCCGGGGAGGATCTGTTCCGGTTCAGCCGACCCGCTGACAGCCCGGTACGGTACCGGTTGGCCCAGGCGCCGAACAGACCCTATGCGGGTGAGGCCCTTCCACCTGCGCAACGGTACCGTTACCTGCAGCTACCACAAAGCGGCAATGCCAGAACCCGCGAGTTGGCCACCGACATGGCCAGGAACCTGTCTCCGGCAGAGCTGGTCAATGAGTTGATGCGTAGGTTCCGGGAGCAGGACTACTACTACACACTTCGGCCCCCGGTGATGCCCGAGGATGGTGTAGATGCCTTGTTGTTTGATGAAAAGCGGGGATTTTGTGCCCATTACGCCGGCGCGGCAACCTTCCTGTTTCGCGCTGCTGGCATTCCCTCCCGTGTTGTCGTCGGATATCAGGGTGGTGACGCCGGAGCGGGCGGTGAGTATCTGATTGTGCGCCAGTACGATGCTCATGCCTGGGTTGAAGTGTGGCTTGAAGGGCGCGGCTGGGTGCGTGTCGACCCCACCGCTGCCATAGCGCCCAGTCGTATTGAATCCGGGCTTCGTGACGCCATGGCGGAGGAGGGCTCTTTCCTCGAGAACGATCTGACTTCACCGCAACGCTATGGTGATTTTGCCGCGTTACAGTGGGCATCGCTGCAACTGGACCGCATCAACTATCAATGGCAACGCTGGGTAGTGGGTTATCAAGGCCAGAGCCAGATGGATTTGATGTCCCGGCTGCCTGGTGGTATCGGTATGAAGGAACTGGGATATATAACGGCAGGCGTGGTCGGCCTGGCGCTGCTGATTGCCGGGATAGTCTCTGGTCTGTCTCTGCGGAGAGGCACCCGGCAGGATGCGTTTGGCCGGGTCCTGTTCGCCTGGCACCGGCTGTGTGAGCAGGCGGGAGTGCCGGTTCGAAGCGGTGAAACGCCGATGGTGCTGGCTGAGCGAATGGCCGAGGCCCGCCCGGTGGTGGCGGAATCCGCCAGGACCTTTGCCCGTGCGGTGAACAGCCATTACTATAGTTCCCAGTCTGCCAGACAGACCAACGAAGACACGCAACGCCTAAAGCGGCTGCTGAAATCCATGCGGCGACAGCTTCGGCGTCATGGTAAACCGGTTTCACGGGCACCCGGAAATGACTGATATAGCACAGGATATGCCCTGGCTTGCGAAAGCCTGGGTTGCAGTACAGCACCGGCTTGCGCAGGATCGTTTGCCCCATGCCTTGCTGGTTGTGGGAGAGCGTGGCGTTGGTAAGCGAGAGTGGGCGCTGGCGGTCGGCGGGCTGCTGCTGTGTGAAGCACCGGTTAAGCTGACCCCGGATTCGCCGGTGGCGTGCGGGCACTGCAAGCAGTGTGAGCTCATTGCCGCCGGCACTCATCCGGATTTGCGAATATACGCCCCGGAGAAATCCCGGATGGTGAAAGTGGATCAGATTCGGGCGCTGTCGTCTTTTGCGGTGGCATCTCCTCAGGTGGCCCATCATAAGATAGCCATTGTTGACCGGGCGGATCAGCTCAACATCAACGCCGCCAACGCCTTGCTGAAAACCCTTGAAGAGCCCCAGCCCGACGTTACCTTGCTGCTTTTACAGGAGAGCGGTCGACCGATACTGCCTACGATCCGGTCCCGCTGTCAGGCGCTGACCATTCCGCTGCCGACTACCGAGCAGGCCAGCCAGTGGCTGGCGTCCCGGGCAGCCGGCCTGGAGGATGGCGCTCGCCCGGATAGCCATGTATTGGCGAAAAGCCTGTTGCTGGCCGGCAACGCGCCGAGGTTGGCGCTGGAATACGCCACCGGAGATTTTCTGGGCCTCAGAGATGAAGCCTTCGACGCCTTTCGTCAGTTTATGAAGGGGCAGGTGGGTGTTGGGGAGGCGGCAAAAAAATTCAAAGCTCTGGGATTGGACGATACCCTCTGGCTGTTTGAAAGCTGGGCGGCGGATCTTGCCCGGTGCAGTGTCGGCGGCGAGGTGTCGGACCCGGAGGCCGCCGATATGCTGGGTTATCTTGCCCGCAGCAATCCGCCCTGGCGAGCCCACGAGTTGCTGGATAAAGTAAAAGAAAGCCGCAGCGCAGCGGTATACAATGCCAGCCCGGAACTTGAAGCCAGTCAGCTTTTGATCGCCTGGCGTGAACTGATGCCCGTTAAGCGAAAGGCAAGCTGAGCTTTGTGAAAGATCAGCTGCTATGATTGTGAAATGTCGGGAAATTCCTGGCGAATCACAGTAAGAAATGACGTCACGGAACTTTTAGCATTCAAAGGTGTTTGATATGGGGCCCGGATTCGGAGCACGCAGCGGTATTCTAACCCTGACCATCAAGGACAAAGCGGTGCTCTATGCCGCTTATATGCCGTATATCCGACAGGGTGGGCTGTTTATTCCCACCCAGAAGCAATATCAGCTTGGCGATGAAGTATTTCTGTTGCTTAACCTGATGGATGAGCCGGAGAAAATCCCGGTAGCCGGTAAGGTCGTTTGGATCACCCCAAAAGGGGCCCAGGGCAACCGCGCAGCTGGCATCGGTGTTCAGTTTAACGGTGATGACGAAACCGCCCGCACAAAAATCGAATCGTATCTGGCCGGATCGCTGAGCTCGGACCGCCCAACGCATACCATGTAGGACCCTCCCTGAATGAACGACACAGTGGTACCCGGCAGTGGGCACGCAATTCCGGCCGCCTGCCGGGAGGCTCACTGGCCGCTTGAAAACATCTCCCTGGCAGGTCTGACCTGGCCCGGCCAGAAAGACGATAGTACCCACCCCCCGCTGTTGATGGTGCATGGCTGGCTAGACAATGCCATGACCTTTGCCAGGCTTGCGCCGGAGTTGACCGAGTTCGCAACGGTTCACGCCATCGACATGGCCGGCCACGGTCATTCCGGACACCGGCCGCCAGGATACAGTTACTGGCTCACCGATTATGTGGCAGATCTCTGCGAGCTGATTGACCGCCATTTTTCCGAAAGTGAGCAACATCCTCTGGATCTGGTGGGTCACTCCCTGGGCGGCATTGTGTGCGCACTCTATGCTGCGGCGTTCCCGGAACGGGTGCGGAAGCTGGTGATGATAGACAGCCTGGGTGCCCTGAGCCGCCCGGCCAAAGAAACTGTTCCCCAGATTCGCCGGGCGCTGCAAAAAAAAAGGAACGGATCTGCGACACCGGCGGTCTACCCTGATATCGCAACGGCGGCACGCATCCGGGAAGGCGGCCTGAGCCCCCTAAGTCCGGACGCGGCGGCAACCCTGGTGCCGAGAAATATGCGCCAGCAGGGCTCTGGCTTCGTATGGCAAACGGATGCCCGGTTAAGACACCCCACGGCGCTGATGATGACAGAGGAGCAGGTTCAGGCCTCCCTGGCGGCCATACAAACGCCTACGCTGTTTGTCCGCGCCCAGGACGGGCTTTTGGCCAGCCGGAATGGGCTGGACAGCCGGGCTGACCTGATTCCCGACTTGACCATCACGGACGTGCCGGGCGGTCACCATTGCCATCTGGATGGAGACACCGCTCCGGTTGTTTCCGCCATTAAAAGGTTTCTTTTTGATGTTTGATCTCACACGTTACTACTTTTCAAAAGTGCTGCTGTCTGCCGTACTGACCGCACTGTCTTTCTCTGCCGTTGCCGCTGGGCTGAGTGATGCCCCTGAACCCTTTCCCCAGTCCAGCCTTCAGTCATCCAAGGACATTTCGTCTTCCGGGCACCTGGTTCTGTTCAGCCCGATCAGGGAAGTTCGCAACGAGATCCGCTCAGAGGTGATGGCCCGGCTACCGGTCATGGGTACAGGGCAGCTTTTTGAGATCAATCGGGACGCGAGCAGAGAGGCTGCCCGGGATCATTATGTTCGTGAGCTGCAGGCACGCGGCGCCCAGGTACTGTTTGAGTGTTCCGGCGTCAACTGTGGCCGCAGTAATGTGTGGGCTAATCAGATTTTTGACCAACCCCGCATTCTCGGTCGCGATACCGCCCAGGACTACACCGTGGCGGCCATGGCGGGTGAGCAGGGTGAACAATGGTTGACCCTGGTGTACACGGTTACCCGTGGTAACTTGCGCGAGTATGTCTGGGTGGAGCACCTTCGTGTCGAGCCGGGTGCCCTTATACCGGGCTTTCAGACATTGAACGGTCGGATACGTGGCCCCGTGGTGGTGCCCTGGCAGGGGGGCGTGACCTTCCGGTTTGATTTCTCGGCTGATGATCGCCGCCGGCTCCTTGAATGGGTAGAAGAAGAGCGTGCCGAGGTTGTGCTCGTAGCCTATACCGAGCTCAAGGACAACGAGACTCTGGAGAGTGCGCTGGAAAGATCAGAACAGGCGGCCGAGTCCCTGGCTGATGTGCTGGGTAAAACCGGCATTTCCCGCAATCGCATTCGCATCATGGCGATCGGCCCGGTTGTTCAGTTTGCGTCGCCCGATCGCCAGGGCAACCGCGTCGAGGTTGTGGTTATCAGGAGGTAAGGCGCATGTCAGAACAGGACAAACCACAAGCAGGGGATGCACCCAAGGCGCACGCGCCAGCGCAGGATGGTGTGAGCGCGGTCGTTGCAAGTTCGGATGTGTCGCCGGCGGGGCGGGCGGATAAAAAGACCGGAAACGGAAAGACTGTTGCGCTCACCCTTGGCAGTGGTGGTGCGCGAGGCTACGCCCACATTGGCGCGATCGAGGTTCTGAAAGAGCGAGGCTACCGGATCATTGCGGTCTCTGGTTGTTCCATGGGTGCCCTGGTGGGCGGCATGTATGCTGCGGGTAAACTGCAGGAGTACAAGGACTGGGTGACCGGCCTCGGGCAGTTTGATGTACTGAAACTGCTGGATGTGACGTTTACTTCTGTGGGCGCTATCCGTGGCGATAAAGTCTTTTCGGTGGTGCGCGATATTCTCGGCGACACCCGTATTGAAGATCTTCCCATCGCGTTCACCGCTGTCGCCACCGACCTCCTCGCCCACAAAGAAATCTGGTTTCAGGAAGGCCGGCTGGATCAGGCGATTCGCGCCTCCATCGCAATTCCGAGTGTTGTTACCCCCCTGGTGCTCAATGGTCGGGTACTGGTTGATGGGGCATTGCTGAATCCGCTGCCGATTATTCCGACCATTTCCGCTCACGCGGATCTCGTGATGGCGGTTAACCTGAGTGGTGAAGACGAACAGCCCCGTCGGATTCCGGATGCCGCCTTTACCTCGATTGACGATTCCTCCGGTGATATTGAGGAGTGGGTCGATGCTATGCGGGACAAGGCCTCCCGCTGGTTTGACTGGGACACCCTGAAATCCCTGACCATGCGAAAGGGCGACAGTGGCGAATCACCGGAAGAAAAAATCAGCCGGGAAATGGCCAGAAAAGCCCATGCCGAGGATAAGGAAGCCCAGCACAAAGCCAGGTCCGACGAACGGCATCTCAATCGGGCCAAACATCGGGAAGAGCATGAAACGATAGACTGGGACAAGCTCGGTATCGGCAAGTTCGATGTTATGAACCTGACCATTGAAACCATGCAGAGTGCTCTGGTCCAATACAAGATCGCGGGTTACCCACCCGATCTTCTGGTCAACATTCCGAAGAACGCCTGCCGCAGTTACGATTACCACAAGGCGCCAGAGCTGATTCGCCTGGGCCGCGAGCGCATGATCGCGGCGCTGGATCGCTTCGAAGCCAGCCGGAGCAGTTCCGGCCCGCTGGCGCTTTAACACGGTTCTATGCTGCAGGCGAGCGTTTAATAAGCGTATAATGCCGCCCTCAAATGCTCTGATCAGGAAAGCTTATTTGTGACCAGCCCCGTTGACGATCTGCACACCATCCGCGATTTATTGCGGTATGCCGCCTCCCGTTTCGCCGCGTCGCCGCTTTACTTTGGACACGGCACCGACAACGTGTGGGACGAGGCGGTTCAATTGGTGCTGCGCAGCGTTCATTTGCCTCTGGAAAACAACAACCTGTTTCTGGACGCCAGGCTGACCCGGAGCGAGCGGGAACTGATCCTCGAGCGTATTGATCGCCGTATCAGCGAACGTGTACCGATTGCTTACCTGTTGGGTGAGGGTTGGTTCATGGGAATGCCGTTCCACATAGACGAGCGCGTTCTGGTTCCCAGATCCCCGTTGGGGGAGTTGCTCGAAAACGGTCTGCAGCCGTGGCTGGGGGGCGCCCAGGTACACCGTATTCTGGATTTGTGCACCGGCAGCGGCTGCATCGGTATCGGGGCTGCAACGGTGTTTGA
>DATGQY010000187.1:0-5096 GCA_035303925.1 Marinobacter sp.
CTGAATTTCGGTAATCAAGTCGCCATTAAATTGCTCGTTATCCCGGTTAGCCTGGCCGGTGTCGTTTTCATCCAGGTACATGCGATTCGGAAGTTCCTGCTCCCGTTTTCCCATCAAAACCAGATCTCTCAGCGTGGTGAAGATTTGTCTTGGGTGCAGGTCGTAGCGCCAGCTGTTGTTTTTCTCCGAGCTACTGGTTTTGATCTCAACCATCCGAATACGCGCGCGAATCATCATCACGGCAATGGCCGCAAGAATGGCTGCGCAAACCAGCGTCAGCGTGATCAGAGTTCCGGTGTAAAAGACCGGCTCGAGAATGGGCAACAATTCAACAAATTCGGCGCGGCTTCCGGGGCTTAGCTCGGACCAGAGCGCAATCCAGCCTTGCGCAACCAATACCGGAACAACGATCGCACCAATGACCACCAGGGCAAGCCCGCCACTGGAGTATGTGTGCAGTTTGGTCATGTTTTGGCGAGTGAGTGGATTGCCCAGTTTTACCCAAATCAAGCCGAGATAAACCAGCAACACAAGCTGAAAAACCAACGACACCACAACGCTGCCCGCTTCGCCGCCGGCAGTGCCGGAGAACACCATCATCACCACCAGGGAGGCGATCAGGAAGGCGCATAGCGCGATAAGGCTACGCGTGATCTTCATCACCAGCGTTTTGGCGATGTTCCGGATAGGCCAGGGCGTTACGATCAGCCCAGGAAATACCGAATGCACGGCGCGGGCAAACCACCCCTGGGGTTCAGTGAAGGTCGGGTTACTTTTGCTCATCAGCATGTTGTGTATGCTGCGTGCTGTGTAGAGCGTTGGCTCTTTCTCCTGAACCGCTTCTCGGGCGACGTTGCCGGTCAGCGAGGCGGGGGCTGCCCGGCCCACGAAAAAACGCATAACCTGAAACAGCCCGACACCCAGAGCTTTAAAACCACCAATCACAAATAAACCACCAATCACCAGATTCACCCAGGCCTGGGTTTTGTCCGTTGAGAGCAATGGCTGGATCTGCAACAGGAGAAAAACGCCGATCGCCGTCAGCACAAGACCTCGAACAGACCGGACAAGCCCTTCGAACCGGAACGGGTTCCGGATGTTGAGTTTCTGGGTACCGTATTCAAACGCCATTCGTTAGTTCCTTAACGTGGTTCCTGGGTATTTGCCGGCAAGTCTATCGCAAACCCTGCTTAGCGAAGTGAATTTGAAAGCTCGTTTTACATTATTTTGCCATGCAGAATTTAACGAATGGAGTTGCCGTTCAGGTCGGTTCGGAATAACGCTTTTCCGCGGTCGGCGACATTTTGTCGCAGCACTGGTAGTAGCGGCATGCCGCTATATCTAATTTCGGTCGCTTGCTTACAATCACTGCCCTAATCAGAATTCCCTCCGTCTTTACAAGGACAACCACTGCAAATGAACAACACGGATCTTGTTTTCCAGAGCTACGGGCGCTGTTGCCGAAACGATGAGTTCTTCGTGGATTTCTACAACTTCTTCATGTCCAGCTCCGATGCCATTCGCAACCGCTTTGAGAATACCGACATGGCCGCCCAGCGCCACCTGCTGCGTAATGGTGTTATGCAGATCATCCTGGTCGCCCGCGGAATGTCTGATCGCAAACTCAAGGACTTGGGCGAAAGCCACAACCGGCACAACCACAACATCCAGCCAGAGTGGTATGACTTGTGGGAAGACTCACTGCTGAAAACCGTGCGCACGCACGATCCTGAATACACGCCGGCACTGCGCGAAGCCTGGCGGGAAGTGTTGAAGCCGGGAATTGATCTGATCCGCGGCGCTTATTAGGGGTGTCGCAGGCTGACAGACGGGATAGATCGTAAGCTATCTTGATTCCTGTCAGCCCTATCGTCACACTTTTTTTCTATACTTCCCTTCCGTAGTACTCATCTGATCAAGGACGTCATATGGCCGGTAAAAGCGCCAAAATTTCCTCCAAACTCCTGCTGGCACTGCTGGTTGTGGCTGTGATAGCGGCTGCTGTCTGGTACCTGATGCCGAACGGCGACGAACTCCCCGAGCACATTGCTTCCGGCAACGGCCGTATTGAAGCCACCGAAGTGGATATCGCCACCCGCATACCCGGGCGCCTTGAATCCTTCGAGGTACGTGAAGGTGATATGGTAGAAGCCGGCCAGCTGCTGGCGGTGATGGACACCGACGAGCTCAAGGCCCGTGCGGCGGCTGCCGAAGCCAACCTGCACCAGGCCGAACAGGCCCGGCTGCTGGCTGAAGCCATCGTCGTGCAGCGGGAAAGCGAGCAGCGCTATGCCCGTGCCGAACTCGCCCGTATTGAAACCCTGGTCGACCGGGGCCATGCCTCCCGGGAGCAGCTGGACCGCACCCGCACGGCGGCAGAAACCGCCGGGGCTGCCCTGCAGGCGGCCCGGGTACAGGTGGCTTCGGCCGATGCCGGCATTGAATCGGCCCGGGCTGCCATCCGGCAAATCCAGACCAACATCGACGACAGCCAGCTTTCCACTCCGGTGGGTGGCCGTGTGCTATACCGGCTGGCGGAACCCGGTGAGGTACTGGCTGGCGGCGGCAAGGTGGCCACAGTGCTGGATGTGACCGACGTCTACATGACCATCTTCCTGCCCACGGCCCAGGCCGGCAAAGTGCGGGTAGGCTCGGAAGCACGCATCATCCTGGATGCCCTGCCGGATTACGTGGTGCCGGCGGAGGTCAGCTTTGTGGCGGCAGAAGCCCAGTTCACCCCCAAATCGGTGGAAACCCGCAGCGAGCGGGAGAAGCTGATGTTCCGGGTACGCATCCGCATCAATCCGGACCTGCTCAAAGCTTACCGGGACCGGGTAAAAACCGGTGTGCCGGGCGAAGCCTATGTGCGGCTGGATGAAAGCCTGCCCTGGCCCGATAGCCTGAAGGCGAGCCTGCCCAATGACTGACACCGTAGCCCGGCTGGAAGGAATCAGCCACCGCTACGGGGAAACCGCTGCGCTGTGCGACATTACGCTGGATTTCCCCGCTGGCTGCATGGTTGGCCTGATCGGCCCGGACGGGGTGGGTAAATCCACCCTGCTGGGGCTGATTGCCGGGGCTCGTGAATTACAGCAGGGTCGCCTGCAGGTGCTGGGCGGCGACATGGCCAGCCACCGGTTTCGCAACCAGGCGGCCCCGCGCATTGCCTATATGCCCCAGGGCCTGGGTGGCAACCTGTACCACACCCTGACGGTGGACGAGAACATTGCCTTCTTTGCCGACCTGTTCGGCCTCACCGGCGCCTCGCGCCGGCTGCAGATCGACCGTTTGCTGGATGCCACCGGCCTGCTGGCCTTCCGGGACCGCCCCGCGGGCAAACTCTCTGGCGGCATGAAGCAGAAACTGGGCCTGTGCTGCGCACTTATCCACAACCCGGACCTGCTGATTCTGGACGAGCCCACCACCGGCGTAGACCCGCTTTCCCGCAAACGCTTCTGGGACCTGATCGACACCATCCGTGGGCAAAGTAGTGGCATGAGTGTGCTGGTCGCCACCGCCTACATGGAAGAAGCCGAACGCTACGACTGGTTGGTGGCCATGGACGCCGGCAAGGTGCTGGCCACCGGCTCCCCCGCCGAGCTGCGCCAGCAAACCGGCACCGATAACCTGGACGATGCCTTTATCGCCCTGCTGCCGGACAGCCGCCGGGAGCAGGAGCTGGGCGTGCCGGTATCGGCACAAGCGACAGCTTCACCCACTCCCGAGAACAGCACTCCGGCCATCGTGGCGGAGAACCTGACCCTGAAATTCGGCAGCTTCACCGCGGTCAAAGACGTCAGCTTTACCATCCCGAAAGGCGAGATCTTCGGTTTTCTGGGCTCCAACGGCTGCGGCAAAACCACCACCATGAAAATGCTCACCGGCCTGCTGACCCCCACCGAGGGTAAGGTGGCGTTGTTCGGTGAGCCGCTGAATGCCAAAGACCTGGCCACCCGCCGCAAGGTGGGCTACATGTCTCAGTCGTTCTCCCTGTACGGCGAGCTGACCGTGCGCCAGAACCTGGACCTGCACGCCCGGCTGTTCCACCTGCCGGAGGCAAAAATTGCCGGGCGCATCAGCAGCCTGGCCGGGGAATTCGGCCTGGAAGAGGTGCTGGACCACCAGGCCGGCGCACTGCCGCTGGGGGTACGCCAGCGATTGTCTTTAGCGGTGGCGGTGGTGCACGAGCCGGAACTGCTGATTCTGGATGAACCCACCTCCGGTGTAGACCCCGGCGCCCGTAACCGGTTCTGGCAGCTGCTGATGCGGCTGTCCCGGGAAGACGGGGTGACCATCTTTATCTCCACCCACTTCATGAACGAAGGCGAGCGCTGCGACCGCATTTCGTTGATGCACGCCGGTGAAGTACTGGCCTGTGACACGCCCCAAGCACTGATCGAACAAACCGGCAGCGACAGCCTGGAAGGCGCCTTCATGACCACCCTGGAAGCGGTGGACAAGGAACCGGAAAGCCAGACCAGCGGCACCCTGCTGAATAAAGAGGGCGGCCAGCCGGAACGCCCCAGGGCCTTCAGCCCGCAACGGCTGCTGGCCTACGGCCGGCGCGAAGCCCGGGAACTGCTGCGGGACCCGATCCGCATGGCCTTTGCCTTTATCGGCTCGGCCCTGCTGATGCTGATTCTGGGCTACGGCATCACCATGGATGTAGAAGACCTGCCCTTTGCGGTACTGGACCGGGACCAGACGCCCCAGAGCCGGGATTACATCGCGGCGATCTCCGGCTCCCGCTATTTTGTCGAGCAACCGGCGCTGTCGACGGCGGAGGAGCTGGAGCGGCGCATGCGCTCCGGGGAGCTGAGCCTGGCTATCGAGATTCCTTCCGGCTTTGGCCGGGATATGAAACGGGGCCGCGACACCGAGCTGGCGGTGTGGGTGGATGGCGCCATGCCGTTCCGGGGCGAAACCATCCTCGGCTACGTACAGGGCATGCACATCAGCTACCTGAGCGAACAGGCCCGGCAGGCGTGGGGCGAAGTACCCACGTTGAGCCTGGTCAGCCTGGAAGACCGCTACCGCTACAACCAGGATTTCCGCAGCCTGGATGCCATGGTGCCGGCGGTGATTCCGATCCTGCT
>DATGQY010000188.1:0-4581 GCA_035303925.1 Marinobacter sp.
CAGCACCCTCTCTGGCGGGGAACGCCAGCGTGTGGCGATTGCCACCCTGATGACCCAGTCGCCTCATACCTGGTTGCTGGATGAACCGACGAATCACCTGGATCTGCATCACCAGGTGGCCGTCATGAAACTGCTCACCGACCGTGCGGCAGCAGGGAACGCCATTTTCATGTGCCTGCACGATCTGAACCTGGCTGCCCGCTGGTGCGATCATATTCTGCTGATGTATCCCAACGGCGAAGCCTGCTGGGGCCCGGCAGAAAGGATGCTGGTGCCGAACGCTCTGGAACGTTTGTACAACCAGAAACTGGCAACGGTAGAAGTGGATGGCGCGCCTTTTTTCGTGCCAAAACGAGACTAACTCAGAAGTATCGCGAGGGTAGCGGGGCAGGGCTTTCCGGGACTGTCTGCAGCAGGGATGCTGCAGTCAAGCGTACAGGGATGTATTCACAGCGTGTCCCGGAAAGCCCTGCCCCGCTGCCCGTCTGCACCAAACTCAGACGACAGGGAATAGCAACACATGCCAGACAACAAAATCCCGGCCGCCATGATCACAGCCCCGGGCTCCGGCCAGGGCAAGTCCATGGTCACCGCCGCCCTGGCCCGACTGCACCGGAACGCCGGCCGGAACGTCCGGGTGTTCAAACACGGGCCGGATTATCTTGATCCCATGGTGCTGGAGGTAGCCTCCGGTAACCCGGTTTACCAGTTGCACCCCTGGATGACCGGCGAGGACGAGTGCGGGTGGCGGCTGGCGGAGGCTGCCCAGAGCGCCGACCTGATTCTGGTGGAGGGCTCCATGGGCTTGTTTGATGGCAGCCCCAGCAGCGGCGATCTGGCCAAGCTGGCGGGTATTCCGGCCCTGCCGGTGATTGATGCCAAAGGCATGGCTCAGACCTTCGGCGCGGTTGCCCTCGGCTTGGCGAGATTTGATTCCGAACTCCCTGTTCATCAGGTAATTGCCAACAAGATTGGCAGTCCTTACCACGGCGAACTGCTACGGGAGAGCCTGCCGGAAGGTATCAGCCTGCTGGGCGCAATACCCCGAAACGATGCCATGAACATTCCGGACCGGCACCTTGGTCTGGTCCAGGCGGCTGAAATGGACGACCTCAGTGATCGGCTGGATAAGGCTGCCGAAGTCCTGATGTCAGCGGGTCTGGATGTGCTGCCCGAGCCCGTGTCGTTTCATTATGAGGCACCTTCCCGGCCAGAACAGCTGCTGGCGGGGTACAGGATCGCGGTTGCCAGGGATGCGGCCTTCAGTTTTATCTACCGCGCCAATCTGGATCTGCTCACCGCCATGGGCGCTGAGCTGGTGTATTTCTCGCCCCTGACAGATTCGGAAGTACCGATGGCTGACGCATTGTGGCTTCCGGGCGGCTACCCGGAACTGCATGCCAGCACTTTGTCGGAGAATCGCGCCATGTTGTCGTCGATTCGCGCCTTCCACCAGGCCGGCAAGCCCATTCTGGCAGAGTGCGGTGGTCTGATGGCCTGTGCCGAAGAGCTGGCAGATAAAGACGGCAAAGTATATCGTCTGCTGGGCCTGGTGCCCGGGCGGGCGACCATGGCTAACCGACTGACCGCATTGGGTCTGCAAAGTCTGGAAACCCAGCTCGGCGGGCTGCGGGGCCACACCTATCACCATTCCAGTCTTGAGACCCCGTGGCAACCTGCCGCCAGGGCTAAGAAGCAGGCTGGCTCTGAAGGTGAGGCCGTGTATCGCGACCAGAAACTGGTGGCCAGCTATTTTCACGGATACTTCCCGTCAGCGCCTGCTTTGATTAGCGCGATCTTTCGCGGTGAGGAAGTCCGGTTTTCCTGAGCAACTCGAACGCCTTAACCCAAGGAGAGTCATCATGCGTGAACGCGCCAAAGACCCCGAACGCCATGCCAGGCGCATGGCCGCCAAACAGAAAATCATGCAAGAGCGCATTGCCAGTGCCCAGAAAGAACAGGGCGTGTTGCTGGTGCTCACCGGCCCCGGCAAAGGCAAGAGCAGTTCCGGCTTCGGCATGGTGGCCCGGGCTCTGGGCCACGGTATGAAAGTGGGCATCGTCCAGTTCATCAAGGGTGCGTTCAGCACCGGCGAGGAAGCCTTCTTCCGGAGCCTGCCGAACGTGACCTACCACGTGATGGGCCAGGGCTATACCTGGGACACCCAGAACCGGGAACAGGATGTGAAGAGCGCAACCGATGCCTGGGAAGTCGCAGCTGACATGCTCAAAGACGACAGCTATGACCTGATTCTGCTGGACGAACTGAATATCGCGCTGAAGTACGACTACATCGATCTGGACCGGGTGCTGGACGACCTGCAGGCCCGTCCCGAAATGCAGCATGTGGTGGTCACCGGGCGCGGGGCTCCGCAGGAACTGATTGATCTGGCTGATACGGTCACCGAGATGGGTGTGGTCAAACATGCCTTCAAGGATCAGGGCATCAAGGCCCAGAAGGGCGTGGAGCTGTAAATGCCCACCCTGATGGTGCAGGGCACCACCTCGGATGCTGGCAAGACCACGGTGGTGGCGGCCCTGTGCCGCTGGCTGGCGCGTCAGGGGGTGTCGGTGGCACCGTTCAAACCCCAGAACATGGCCCTGAACAGTGCGGTCACCGTGGATGGTGGCGAAATTGGCCGCTCCACGGCGTTGCAGGCACTGGCCTGTGGTCTGGAGCCCCACAGTGACATGAACCCGGTGTTGCTGAAGCCCCAGAGCGATTGCGGGGCCCAGGTGATCTTGCGGGGCAAGGTCCATGGCAATATGGATGCCCTGGATTACCACGCCTACAAAGCTGAGGCGATGAATTCGGTGATGGCGAGCTGGCAGGCACTGAGTGCCCGCTACGATGTGGTCATCGCCGAAGGCGCCGGCAGCCCCGCGGAAATCAATCTGCGGGCCAACGACATTGCCAACATGGGTTTTGCCGAAGCTGCTGATTGTCCGGTGTTGCTGGTAGGGGATATCGACAAGGGCGGGGTTTTCGCCCAGCTGGTGGGTACGCTGGCGTTGATTTCCGACAGTGAGCGGGACAGGACGGCGGGTTCTATCATCAACCGGTTCCGGGGCGATATTGCGCTGTTGGAGCCCGGGCTGGACTGGCTGACGGAACACACGGGCAAGCCGGTGTTCGGGGTTTTGCCATACCTGCATGGGTTGGTGATCGACTCCGAAGACAGCGTCAGTGCCGCCGGCATCAGTGAGGCCGGAGCCCTGAAAGTGGTGGTGCCGATATTGCCTCGGATCAGCAACCACAACGATTTTGATCCGTTGCGACTCCACCCGGGCGTTGACCTGGTGTTCGTGGGGACGGATGAACCCATTCCGCCAGCGGATCTGATTATCTTGCCCGGCAGCAAAAGCACCCGGCACGACCTGCAGTGGCTGAAGCAACAAGGCTGGCCGGAAGCCATCCAGAAACACCTGCGGTATGGCGGCAAGCTACTGGGTATCTGTGGCGGCTTCCAGATGCTGGGGCTAAAAGTGGAAGACCCGGAAGGGCTGGAGGGTGAAGCCGGCACTACCGAGGGCCTGGCCCTGTTCGAAATGGTTACCCGTATGGTGCCGGGCAAGCAGCTCCGAATGGTAAATGGCGGGCTGACCTCTCATGTTGCCAGCATGGCGGTGACAGGCGCTCTGAAAGGCTATGAAATGCACAACGGTGTCACCGAAGGCGCCGCGCTGGTGCGCTCATTTGCAGAGCTGGAAGGCCGGCCGGATGGCGCCGTCAGTGCGGATGGCCAGGTGGCGGGTACCTACATCCACGGCGTCTTCGACGAGCCAGCCGCCTGCCATGCCATTCTGGCCTGGGCAGGCCTTAAAGCACAGGGCGAGCAGTCGGTGGACTACCAGCGTCACCGTCTGCAGCAACTTGATCGCCTGGCCGATCAGGTGGAGCAGTGCCTGGACACAGACCGGTTAAGGAGGCTGTTGCAGTTGTGAGTAACCCGAATGATCCCTTCACCGATGCCCAGCGCGAAGGCCTGTACCGGGCCATCTTCGAGCGCCGGGATGTGCGCTCCCAGTTCCTGCCGGATGCCATTCCGGAGGCGGTTCTGGCGCGCATCCTGAGAGCTGCCCACCACGCCCCGTCGGTCGGCTTCATGCAGCCCTGGGATTTCATCGTGATCGACAGCCTGGCGGTGCGCGAGCAGGTGCTGGACAGTTTTAACGAGGAAAACGCAAAGGCCTCGGAAAACTACACCGGCGAGCGCCAGCAAACCTATCGGAGCCTGAAACTGCAGGGCATTCTGGAAAGCCCCATCAACCTCTGCATCACCTGTGATCGATCCCGCGGCGGCCCTAATGTATTGGGCCGTAACTCCATTATGGAAATGGACCTGTTCAGCACCTGCCTGGCGGTGCAGAATCTCTGGCTGGCGGCACGGGCCGAGGGCATTGGCGTGGGCTGGGTGAGCATCCTGGATCAGGACGTACTGTCGAATATCCTGCAGTTACCGGATCATGTATACCCATTGGCCTATCTTTGCCTGGGCTATGTCAGTGAATTCCTGGAGCAACCGGAATTACAGTCCAAAGGCTGGCGTTCCCGGCTGCCGCTGGAAGATCTGGTGCATGG
>DATGQY010000189.1:0-3133 GCA_035303925.1 Marinobacter sp.
ACACCAAAGATGTAGGTCAGCGAGATAACAGCATGTTTGTGATCGGGTATATTGACACCGGCTATACGTGCCATCCAAATTACTCCGCGTTCAAAGCTTTGCTGTGTGAATTTTCCGCCACAAAAAGGGCGCGAAATAATAACGCTTGACCCGCGGGCGAGTCAAGCGCCATATTCCGAACCCCTTTTACAATGTCAGATCTGATCCGTAAGGATTAGCCCTGGCGCTGCTTGTGGCGAGGCTCCGAGCAGATGACTCGAACTGAGCCATTGCGTCGAATTACTTTGCAGTTACGGCAAATTTTCTTTACCGAAGCGCGTACTTTCATTGTCGACTCCAGTTTTCAAGGGGAACAGCTATCAGCCGTTCCGTCCATAGCCCTTGAGATTGGATTTCTTCATCAGCGATTCATACTGATGCGACATCAGGTGCGACTGTACCTGGGCCATGAAATCCATCACCACGACTACAACAATCAGCAGTGATGTACCACCAAGATAGAAAGGCACATTACCTGCAACCATCAGAAACTGAGGGAACAGGGACACCGCTGCAATATACATAGCCCCGAACAACGTCAGACGGGTCAGTACACCATCGATGTACTTGGCAGTCTGCTCACCCGGACGAATCCCCGGGATAAACGCGCCGGAACGCTTGAGGTTATCCGCAACTTCTTTGGGATTGTACATCAGAGCTGTGTAGAAGAAGCAGAAGAAGACAACTGCTGCTGCGAACAGAATGATATACAACGGCTGGCTCGGCGCCAATGCCTGTGAAATGTCACTCAGCCATTCCATGCCTTCGCCCTGACCAAACCACTGCCCCAACGATGCCGGGAACAACAGGATAGACGACGCGAAGATCGGCGGAATAACACCGGCCATGTTGACCTTAAGTGGCAAATGGCTGGACTGCTGAGCAAACACCTGGCGCCCCTGCTGGCGTTTGGCGTAGTTAATGGTCAAGCGGCGCTGGCCGCGCTCCATAAACACTACAAAGCCGACAACAGCGATTGCCAGAACACCAATACCGAGCACAACCAGCAAGCTCATCTCGCCGTTACGCGCCTGTTCCAGTGTCTGGCCAATAGCCCCCGGCAAGCCCGCAACGATACCTGCAAAAATAAGCAGGGAGATACCGTTACCAATGCCACGCTCGGTGATCTGCTCACCCAGCCACATCATGAAGACGGCACCACAAACGAAAGAGACAACCGCCACGAAGTGGAAACTGAAACTATCGTTGAACGTTACACCTTGAGAGGCGAGCCCCACCGAAATACCAAAGCCCTGAACCAGGGCCAGGATAACCGTACCGTACCGCGTGTACTGGCTGATCTTGCGACGGCCAGACTCACCCTCTTTCTTCAGCTGCTCAAGCTGCGGACTAACCGCAGTCATGAGCTGCATGATTATCGAGGCGGAAATGTACGGCATGATGCCGAGTGCGAAAATACTCATGCGCTCAAGCGCACCACCGGAAAACATGTTAAACAGACTCAGGATGGTACCCTGATTCTGATCAAACAATGCCGCCAAACGGTCAGGGTTGATACCTGGCACCGGAATATGAGCACCGATGCGGTAAACCAACAGCGCCAGAAAGACAAACCAGAGCCGCGAACGCAGCTCTGCAAATCCTTTTCCGGCGCCCGCAGGCAATGATGCTGTCTTGGCCATTTAGTCCTCGACTCGTCTTAGTCTTAGTCTTCGACTTTCCCACCCGCGGCAATGATTGCCTCGCGTGCGCCTTTGGTGACACGTAGCCCTTTCACGGTTACTGCACGATCCAGTTCGCCGGACAGCATAACCTTGGCAACACGAATTTCTTCGCGAATGATGTCAGCCTTTTTCAGTGCAGCCAGATCGACCACATCACCGTCCACCTTCGCCAGTTCATTCAGACGAATTTCAGCAACATAACGCTGCTGACGGGAAGTGAAACCGAATTTCGGCAGACGACGGGCCAGAGGCTGTTGACCGCCTTCGAAACCGGGAGCTACGGAGCCACCGGAACGGGCTTTCAGACCTTTATGACCACGACCGCCGGTTTTTCCGAGACCGCTACCGATACCACGACCTACGCGACGCGCGGGAGGACGTGAACCAGGTTCCGGAGCAAGTTCGTTCAGACGCATCTTAGTTCTCCTCAACCTGTACCAGGTAATTAACCCGGTTGATCATGCCGCGAATGGAAGGAGTATCTTCCACTTCAACGGTATGACCGATTTTACGAAGACCCAGACCCTTCACACACAACTTGTGCTTGGGCTGACAGCCGATCGGGCTGCGGGTCAGAGTTACTTTGATCGTTTTTGCGTTCGCCATGACTTCAACCCAGGATATCTTCGACGGATTTACCGCGCTTGGCTGCAATATCTTCAGGCGCTTTCATTGCCTGCAGACCCTTGATGGTAGAACGTACCACGTTCACCGGGTTGGTCGATCCGTAGCACTTGGACAGTACGTTGTGAACGCCTGCCACCTCAAGCACTGCACGCATCGCACCACCAGCAATAACACCGGTACCTTCAGATGCCGGCATCATGAACACCTTAGATCCACCGTGCTGGGCACGAACCGGATACTGCAGTGTGCTGCCGTCAAGAGCAACATCTACCATGTTTTTACGAGCTGCTTCCATGGCCTTCTGGATGGCAACAGGAACTTCCCGGGCCTTACCACGACCGAAACCAACACGACCTTTACCATCACCAACGACTGTCAGTGCGGTGAAGGCAAAAATGCGGCCACCTTTAACAACTTTGGCGACGCGGTTTACCTGAACCAGCCTTTCCTGGAGCTCAGGCGCCTTCTGTTCGTTAACGCTCATCTTCTCCACCTCTTAGAATTGCAAGCCAGCTTCACGAGCAGCGTCGGCCAGAGCCTGCACGCGACCGTGATAACGGTAACCTGAGCGGTCAAATGCGACCTTCTCAATGCCTGCCGCCTTGGCACGCTCAGCGATCAGCTGACCAACCTTCTTGGCGGCGTCCACGTTACCGGTTGCACCCTGGCGCAGTTCCTTATCCAACGTGGAGGCAGTGGCCAGCACTTTGCTGCCATCTGCAGTTGTAACCTGGGCGTACATATGACGCGGAGTGCGGTGAACGCACAGACGGTCAGTACCC
>DATGQY010000190.1:0-6408 GCA_035303925.1 Marinobacter sp.
TGGTGATTCAGGACCTGGCCTTTGGCTGGAGCACCACGTTAAATACCGCGGCACAGAGTTATCACGGTCTGATTCAGACTGTCGCCACGCCCTGGAGCTGGCTGTGGCCGGCAGCCGTGCCATCCCCGGAGCTGGTCGACGCAACCCGCTTCTTCAAGGCGTCGCCCGACAGTGCCGGAACCCCGCCAGACCAGTGGGGACAATGGTGGCCCTTTGTGGTGATGGTATGGCTGACCTGGGTGTTGATTCCGCGACTGTTACTGTTAGCACTCAGTCAGTGGCTGATCCATCGCAAGGCGCAAAACCTGCTACAACGCCACCCCGGGATGCAGGCCCTGTTGTATCGAATGGAAACGCCTACCCTGGACACCGGCAATCAGCACAACGATGCCGATGATCTGCCAGACACCCGCACCCGAACCCAGCCCGGGGAGCTGGCCGAAGCCCGCCACCTGATCTGCTGGGCCGGTGCTGGCGAGCCGGAACTGCCACAACAGCTTCAGGCACGCGACAGCCGGATGTTCAAAGCGGGCGGCCGGGCATCCCTGGCCGAGGATGACAAGGTCCTGACGATGCTGGCGAACGAGCTGGTGAACGAATCCTCGCCTTCGGTCGTGCTGATTACCCGCAGCTGGGAACCCCCCACCGGCGAACTGCACGACTTTCTGGATCAGGCCCGGGAGCTCTGGCCCGCGAATACTCGAGTGATGATTCTGCCGCTGGCAGCCGATGCCAACCAGGCGCCATCAGACCATCTGGTTCAGCCCTGGTTGCGCTTCGCTGAGCGGCTGCCCACCGGGTTCGCGTCGGTTGCGTTACTGCCAACCCAACCGGACAACCCTTATCTAGCCGGAACAGCACCCTCATGACCCAGCCACCCGTTTTCGCCGTTGTCGGCCATCCTAACAAGGGCAAGTCCAGTGTGGTGGCCACGCTGTCCCAGAACGACGCCATTGCCATCGCCCTGGAGCCCGGTACCACCCGCGCGCACCAGGCCTATCCACTGACGGTGGACGGCCGCAAGCTGTATACCCTGGTGGATACCCCGGGCTTTCAACGACCAAGGCGAGTGCTGCAATGGCTGGAAGCCCACAGCCTGTCGGCTTCAGACCATGCGGAAACGGTGCGCGCGTTCGTACTTCAGCATCAGGGCGACGACCGCTATGTGGACGAATGCGAGCTGCTGGCGCCGATTATCGATGGCGCCGGCATCATCTACGTGGTGGACGGTTCAGTACCCTACAGTGCCGAGCATGAGGCCGAAATGACCATCTTGCGCTGGTGTGGCCGGCCGAGCCTGGCACTGATCAACAGCATCGGCGCCGACGACTACAGCACGACCTGGCAATCTGCACTGGGCCAGTTCTTTCAGGTTGTCCGCAAGTTCGACGCTGTTCGCGCCCCGTTCGACCAACATCTTGGCTTGCTGCGGGCCTTTGGCCAGCTGGAACCGGACTGGGAGCACCCGCTGGAGCAGGCGACTCAGCTGCTGTCCGAACAACGCCGTCAGCGGCGCCATCAGGCCGCCAGCGTGATTGCCCGGGCACTTGAGGATTTGATGGGCTACCAGGAAAAACGCACCCTGACCCTGGATCAGGTCGCCAGTACCAGCGAAGCCACCCTGGCGGAAAACCTGAGAGACCGCTGGTACAAACGTCAGCGCCAGCGGGAGCAGACCCTTCGGGTAGACATCGAACACCTGTACCAGCACCAGCGAATAAAACGCCAGGAAGCAGAACTGCAATGGGCGAACCAGCATGATCTGTTTTCCGAAGACACCCGCAAGCACTGGGCGGTGAGCAAAAAATACCTGGCCACTGCCGGCTTCGGCGCTGGCGCTGTGGGCGGCGCCGGGGTTGACGCACTTACCCTGGGCTCATCGCTCGGCGCCGGTGCTTTGGTCGGCGGATTGCTCGGCGCTGCCGGCAGCTATTTTTACGGCGACCGTTTGCTGCTGCCTGCCCTCAACATCGGCCCCCTGAAAGACGGACTGAAATCCGCCAGTTTCGGCCCTGTACAGGACAGTCAGTTCGGCTATGTTGTATTGGGACGGGCTGTTGATCACTGGTGGCACATCAGCCACCGCAACCACGCCGGCCGGGATTTGCTGGAACTGGAGCCCGCCGATCATCACTGGCTGGAGCAACTCGATAAAACCAGCCGGAGGGAACTGCAGCGGGCCTTCGACCGGTGCCGGAAACAGCGGGTTCCGAGCCATTCCCAGCGGCAGAGTTTTGCGATTGCCATCGAGCAGGCCATGTTGGTTTATGACGACTGGCGGTTGAATCGCGACTGACGGGCATGTTTATACTGTATGGCTATTCCATCACCAAATGAGGAATGCGAATGAAAATCGTACGAGTGCAAGACATCATCGGTACCGAGCGCGAAGTCAGCGCTCAGCAATGGACCAGCCGCCGCCTGCTTCTGAAAAAAGACGGCATGGGTTTCTCTTTCCACGAAACCATCATCCCCGCTGGCACCGAGCACACCTTCTGGTACAAGCACCATCTGGAAGCGGTTTACTGTGTTGCCGGTAACGGCCGCATCAAGGATCTTGCCACCGGTGAAGTGCACGAAATTACCGACGGCACCCTGTACGCCCTCGACAAGCACGACCGTCACACCCTGTACGGCGGCACCGAAGACATGCGCCTGATCTGCGCCTTCAACCCGCCGGTGACCGGCCAGGAAGTGCACGACGAAGACGGCGCCTACCTGCCAGATACCAGCGAAGACTGATTCGTCAGGCCGTGGCAGATCCTCTCGCCGCGAACACACCGCCACCGCCAGCAAAGCTGCTGCCGGTGGCGGTGTTGCTATGGCTCGCCGGTGTCTATCTCAGAATCCCGGTTCTAGTCGCGCCACCTCTTGCGCCTTTTATCAGTGACGAACTGGGCCTGACCCAGGCGCTCACCGGCGCACTGACCACCCTGCCTATCCTGATGCTGGCCATTGGCGCCATGCCCGGGTCTCTTGCCATTTCCCGCATCGGACCCCGCAACACATTGGCCCTGGCCATGCTGATCATGGTGATCGGCTCCGCAGGCCGCGGCCTGGTACCAGACACCCTGACTCTGATGATTGCCAGTGCGGTGATGGGCTTCGGGGTGGCCATGATGCAGCCGGCGCTGCCGGCCTTGCTGTCCCGATGGCTGAAACCCCACCACCTGGCCCTCGGCTCCGCCATTTACATGAACGGCATGCTGATGGGGGAGTTCATCGGCGCGGGCATCACACTCCCGATTCTGATGCCGTTGCTCGACGACAGCTGGCGCGCCACCCTGCTGGCCTGGTCACTGCCCGCATTACTGGTGGCCGCCGCCTTGTTTCTGCCCAAACGAGACCTGGCCCGCCCGGTACGCCGGGCCGCCTGGCTGCCGGACTGGAAAAACCCGCTCACCCTGCGCATCGGCCTGCTGCTCGGCCTGTCCGGTTCCATGTTCTTCGGCCTCAACGCCTACATGGGCAACCTGTTGCAACAGCAAGGGCACTTTGAAAAGCTGTCCGAGGCTCTGTTCTGGTACAACATTGCCCAGGTATTTGCGTCACTGGTCATGCTGAAAATGGCCCGGCGCTGGGTCGGTCGTCGCAGCGTTATTGTCATCACCGCCATTCTGAGTATTCTCGGTACCGCCGGCACCGTCGTCTTTGCAGGCTGGGCGGCGATCATCAGCGCCACCATCATGAGCTTCTTTGCCGGTATCCTGCTTATTCTGCTGGTTGCTTTGCCACCGCTACTGGTACGCCCCGAGGAAACCGGCCGGCTCTCGGCAGGCACCTTCCTGGTGGGCTATACCCTGGCGTTTTCCGTACCCATGCTGGGTGGACTGCTGGCTGACTGGACCGGCGATATCCGCCATGCGGTTCTCGTCATGCTCGGTTACAGTCTGCTGGTATTACCCATCGCGTTCCGGTTGAAGCTCAACCGAACCTGACCCCTGTTATCAACTTACTCACAAGGATGTAGCGTTGAAGCTGGCGCCCCTGATTAACCAACTGGCAGACGAAGAGACCAGCGCCCTCAAGACCATGACACTGGTCGTGGACTGGATACGACCGCGCCGTGGCGAAACCATCCACCACGCCATAGACCGCATGAAACAGCTGGAAGCGGCCCTGACCGACAGCCTGGACGTCCACCTTGCGGTCTCCGCCCGGTTGCAGGAATGGCTGGGCCAGGCGCAATTCTTCCAGCTGCTGTCAGGCCTGGGCCTGTATTCCCGGCGGGGTTTCCTGAAGGAAATCGGAGAGCGGCTGTACGAACGCATCAATCCCGCGCCGGCAGACCGCAACAACGTCAAAGACGTGCTGTTTGTGGTGTTTCGCAACAAAAACGATGCTGAGTGGATACACAAAATCCCGGATGCCGCGCTGCTGAGCCTGCTCGGCACCCTGTGGCACTTTTCACCCTCATCACTGGGCCAGGCCCGCGACCGGATCTGCACTCAGATACTGAACGCCCTGGAAATGCTGTCCATCTGGGTGGCCGCGGAAGAACTG
Organism: Marinobacter sp.; assembly: GCA_035303925.1. Lineage (GTDB taxonomy): Bacteria > Pseudomonadota > Gammaproteobacteria > Pseudomonadales > Oleiphilaceae > Marinobacter. The sequence goes on from DATGQY010000190.1 coordinate 4,504, forward strand.
GAACCCAACATTCTTCGGCTGAACCCGAAAATCGTCGACCGGGAGTCTGCATTTGTTGCCTTACAGAGGGAAGTCAATGCACTAGCGGAATCCTGGCGTCAGGCCTTGCAGATCAAGCAGGCCCCGGAACTGGATGACGCCCACGCCCGGGTGCTGATCGAACAATGCCGGGAAGAAATCGGCCGGCTTCAGCGCCGCTCCGTCACAGCGGGTTCCAGCATGGCACTGACCCACCTGCTTGAGCGCCTGACCCAGACCCTCGAACGCATCGAGCACCTGCTGGACATGCTCGATCCGACCGATGCCGCCAAGCGCACCAGCCGATCCGTTGACCTGTTCCGCACCCTGGTTCAGGCCAGCGCCGAGCGCCACGGCATACGATCACTGTGGCGCGCCAACCTGAGGCTGATGTCCCGAAGTGTCACAGAAAACGCCAGCGAACACGGCGAACACTACATTGCCGGCAGCCGGAAAGAGTACCTGGCCATGCTGGCCTCTGGTGCGGGAGGGGGTTTTATCATCGCCTTCATGGCCCTGATCAAGATCCAGATCCTGCAACTGGAACTGACAAGGGGCTGGGAAACCCTCTGGGTCAGCTTGAATTACGGCATCGGCTTCATGATCATCCATATGTTGCACTGCACCGTGGCCACCAAACAGCCTGCCATGACCGCCGCCAACATTGCCGAAAAAGTAGAGCAGGGCGAACAGGGCCGAGCCAACGCGCGCAAACTGGCCGAATTGCTGGTCAGAGTAGGGCGAACCCAATTCGTCGCCATCCTGGGCAACGTCGCCGTCGCCCTGTCTGTCGCTTTCGCCATTGGCTGGTTCTACACACAGTCACAGGGCGTTCCCCTGATCAGCATCGAACGCTACGACTACATGCTTGCCGGCATCCACCCCTGGCAAAGCCTGGCCCTGATGTACGCCGCCATCGCCGGCGTATGGCTGTTCATCTCCGGCCTTGTAGCCGGCTACTTCGACAACCGCGCAGCCTATCTCAACCTGGCCGCCCGCCTGGAACAACACCCGTTCCTGAGAAAATTCCTGAGTACCAACACCCGGGCCCGCTTCGGCGCCTACATAGAAGAACACTATGGCGCCCTGGCCAGCAACTTCGTCTTCGGCCTGCTACTCGGCCTCACCGGCTACCTCGGCTACCAACTGGGCCTGCCCATCGACATCCGCCACGTCGCCTTCTCCTCCGCCGACGTCGGCTACGCTATGTCGGTATTCATCCCCGGTGCCAAGGAATTTGCCCTGTTCACCCTCTTCGCCCTGCTGATCGGCGGCGTCAACCTCATCGTCAGCTTCACCCTGGCCCTCAACGTCGCACTCAGAGCCCGAAACACCCGGGTATCCAGCTTTCCGAAACTGATCAAAGCCTGGTTCCAGGTCATTGCCGAAAACCCGATGGCCCTGATCTACCCACCCAAAGATCCGTTACCCGAACCGGAAGAAGGCCCCAACGCCGAAGAACTCAAAAGCCGAGCCCACCCAAAGCCAGAGGAAGACAAGCCCGGCACAAACACACCGGCCCAAAAATAAAAAAGGCTGCCAAAGCAGCCTAAAATAATGACGAGACTCCCCCTCCAAAGCCAGCAGGCCGTGGGGTGGGAGAGGTTTTTCTGCCGGGAAAAAGATGTCTGAGCGAAGCGAGTTGTTTTTCCCAGAAGAAAAACCTCTCCCGCGCCGCGGCCAGACGCCAACCGGCAGAAACTCCAAACTTAGATGTAATAGTCCTTCAACGGAGGAAAGCCGTTGAACTCCACCGCACTGTAAGTGGTGGTATAGGCCCCGGTAGACAACCAATACATCCGGTCACCAATCGCCAGATTCAACGGCAACGGATACTTATGGTGCTCATACATGATATCGGCACTGTCACAGGTCGGCCCGGCAATC
>DATGQY010000191.1:0-26253 GCA_035303925.1 Marinobacter sp.
AAGCCCTGCTGGCTCAGGCGCTGCAGCAACCCGGGCATCTGGCTGACATCCACGCTGGCGAGTTCATCCAGCACCATCGGGAACGACAGTTTGACGCCCGGGTACAGCACCCGCTTCAGCAAGCGGTAAACCAGCTCCAGATTGATCAGGGCGGTGGTGGAGGTGGACTGGCCCTTTTTGTCCAGACTGGTGGCGTGTTCCTTGCGGGTACGATAGGAAATACCAGTGATGACTTTGTCCATGGTCAGGCGCTTGCTGCCCTGCTCTCCAAAGAAGTCCGCCACGAAGACCCGCAATCGGTCATAGAAGGCATCCGACTGCAGGTGGTTGCCGTAAGGGTCGATGTTGTTGGCTTCTTCCACCAGGTTGCGGAATTTCGGGTCGGTGTGGATGTCCACCCGGATTTCCACCAGATCGTTGATCTGCACCCCTTCCAGTTCCCGATTGAGCTGGGCCTCAAAACGGCTGATGAATTCGTGGTTGGAGGTCAGCGCCTGGCGATAGCTGGCCACGGTTTCGTTGTGAATGGAAATCTGCTCGTCCAGCACTCGCCAGCGTTCGGTCAGGGCGGCAAACAGATCCGCCAGTGCCTTGAAGGTGTCTCGAATCACCGCCGAAGCCGGGCTGTCTTTTTGCAGTTCACCGTCAGCATCGTCAAACACGCCCACGTATACAAACTGACGCAGGTGATCGAGAATTTTCCGGCGCAGGTCTTCCAGCTCATCCAGCCGGCTTTGCAACTCCTCAAAAGCCGCAGCCGAGACCTGTTCAAAGGCTAACGGTTGCTCGGCTTGAAGGGCCTTCAGATGCTGGAAGCGATGCTCAGCGGTGCCGACGCTGCGGCTCAGTTGGGCCAGTTCCCGCTCACGCTCTTCAATGCGCTCTTTCTCAGCCCGGGCTTTGGCGGCCTTTTGCTGAACCGCCTCCAGCTTTTCCTGTTCCAGCCGGGCTTGCTCATCCAACCGGGCCAGGGTTTCTTCGGCAGCTTTGCGTTCTTCGGTGGCATCGCGCAGGATGGTTGCCGCGGCCGGGTAGCGGGCCAGGGTCTCCAGATCTTTATCGATGGCCCGAATTTCCTTTTCGGTTCGCTCAATCAGACGGGGACGATCCAGCTCTTTGTCGGCGGTGTCGGCAAGTTCCGAGCGCTCTTTCTCCAACCCATTGAGTTCGCCCTCCAGCCGACGGCGCTGTTCGGCATAGTCTTCACGCCGGGCGGTCTGGGCCGGGTACTCGATATCAAACCAGTCAAACCCTTGATCGTTGGGGGCAAACAATCGGGCAAATGCCTCAATGGTGGCTTTGCTGCCGGCATCCAGCGTCTGCCCCGGGCTGGCCATCATCAATTTTGGGTCCACCGCGCGCAGGGGCGCAGCCACCGCCTCGTCCAACTGGTTCTGCAATTGCCACTGCTGTTTGCTTTCGCGCTCTGCCAGTGCGGCCAGCCGGCTTTCCATGCTGCGCTTCTGGGCCGCAAGTTGCTCGAGCCGAACTTCCGCCTGGGCGGCACTTTTCAGGGCGTTGAGATGGCCCTGCTTTCGCTCACGGTCTTCCCGCAGTACCTCGTCAATTTCCTGCAGTGTCATGGTGCCGTACTGGGCGGCCAGCAACTCACCGTTTTTCTGGTCCTGTTCGGCCCGGTTCAGGTTGCGCTCGGCTGCTCGCACCTCCCCTTTCAGGCTGCTGGCTTCCTGCTCCAGCCTTTTCAGGGTCTGCACCACGTGTTTGAGGATGTCGTTCTGATCGTTATAGGCCTCAACCGCGGCCCGCCGCTGAACGCCCACCTGTTGCAGTGCCGCAGCCAGGCCATCCCGGAAGGCGGCGAAATCGTGCTGACTCCGTAGCAGGGTCTGATATTTCTGGTAGTCGTTGTTCAGCCTTTCAAACCGGGGGCGTTCTTTTTCAATGCGGTTGAGCTGGGTTTGCTGCTGTTTGAGGTGCTCATGATGGTTCAGGAATTCATCAATATTGAAATCGAAGGCATCGTCAGAAAACTTCTTGTCGGCTTCAATAATGCTCGCCACCGCGTTGGCCATAGCCTGGTCATCCGCCTTCATTTCAAACAACAGCAGTATCAGGGTGCGAAGAGACTGAACCTTGCGCTCATCAGATTCCCCCAAAGGCAACACCGAGTAGCGCACTGCGTCTGCATTCATCAGTTCGCTGCTGTAGAGCATGGTTTTCAGTTTGGCTGGATCGTTCACAAACCGGGTGTCTTTCGACAACTTTTTCAGGGCTTCCGAGAGCCGGCTGAAGGACAGCTCCGGCACCGCCTGGCCAATGCCCTCCGGGTCGTCGCCGTTCCAGAACAGCGGGCGCAGCTGGTCATACGGCACCGGCACAAACGCGCGGCCATAACTCAGCTGACTGCTGTTGTCCCGGTACAGAATCTGGCAATGAGTGCCGGCTGGGTTTTCCGCCTCCACAATCAGGAAACTGAACTGGCTGGGAAAATAATGCTGATAGCTTTCTTCGTTGCTGTAGAAGCTGCCGGCGCTGGCGTTGCGGAAGGCAAACTTCTTCCGGCTGTTTTTAAAGTTGTTTTCCGGCAGCAGGAACAAGCGCAGGGAGTTCAGCAAACTGGATTTGCCCAGGTTGCCCGGCCCCAGAATCAACCCATGATGGGTGACCGGAATTTCCACGTAACAGAAGCCGGCAGAGTCCACCAACACCAGGCGGCGAATGCCAAAAGTAAAAGCGCTTGGGCTCGCCTGTGAATCAGTCATCCAGAATCATCTCCTGTTCCATGAATTTGCCGGTGGCGCGAAACGCCCGGGCCAGATCAATAAACCCGAGATCTTCCGCCAGCGAAACCGCTTTTGTAAACCGTTCTGTGGATTTCGGCGCCATCCGGAACCGGTTCAGCCAGGGCTGCCAGTCCGCAGGCTGAACAAAGCAGGCTCTGTCGCCCAGATAACGGGCCATGGTAGCAAACATCTGCAGGCCTCCGGCATCGTAATCGAAAGCGCAGAACACCCGGCGATAACCCGCCAGCCATTTCAGCGTCGCGGCCTGGGCAATCCGGTTGCCGCCACCCAGCAGCACATCACAACGGGTCAGGTCCAGCGGGCTGCCGGCCGTGTCGCTGGCAAAATCCAGCATTTGCCGGTAGTGATAGAAGTTCTGTTCATTCTCGATCACCAGTGCATCGGCAGCAGGCTGAAAACCGATAGTCACGTCGTCACCGGCAATCACCAGAGTATCGGGCCGCGGCCCCGGCGACGCCTCGTGATAGGCCAGGATAAAACTCACGCCGGTGGTGTGCCGGTGGGAGTCGCCCTGCCGGGCCGCTTCCACCCGGCTGGCCGGTATGGTGGCCATCGCGGCCAGCTCGACGAAGGCTGCTTCATCCTCAACCGTCACCCGCCAGCGATTGGCAGACACCTTCTGTGTGCTGAACATCTCTCGATGGGAACGGCGATACGGCTCAGGCAACGACTTCAGAAAAGCCGTGTAATTCACCGGCTCACCTTTGCGTATTTTTTCCAGATAATCGTTCAATCCATCACCCGTTCCAGTCAGCTTGAAAACTCGAGCCCGAAGCCAAATACCATTACCATAGCGCCAAAATACTACCCGAGGCTGATTATGTCCCTGAAATACCGAATTGTGCCGGTAACGCCTTTCGAACAAAACTGCTCGCTGATCTGGTGCGAAGAGACTCGCAAAGCGGCGGTGGTCGACCCGGGCGGAGACCTCAGCCGTATTCGCGCCGCCATTGAGGCGGAGGGCGTCACCGTTGAGAAGATCCTGCTGACCCACGCCCACATTGACCATGCCGGCGGAACCGCCGAACTGGCCAGATCGGCAGGCATTCCCATTGAGGGGCCACATAAAGAGGATAACTTCTGGATTCAGGGGTTACCGATGCAGGCCCAGATGTTCGGGTTTCCCGTGCCGGAAGTGTTCACGCCCGATCGCTGGCTGGAGGATGGCGACACCGTCACGGTGGGCAACCAGACCCTCGAGGTACTGCATTGCCCCGGCCACACACCGGGGCATGTGGTGTTTTTCCACCGGGAGTCCGGTCTGGCGCTGGTGGGTGATGTCCTGTTTAACGGCTCCATCGGCCGCACCGACTTCCCGAAAGGCGATCACGCCACCTTGATCCGCTCCATCCGTGAGAAACTGTTCCCGCTCGGCGATAACATCGCTTTTATCTCGGGGCACGGGCCCATGTCCACCTTTGGGCAGGAGAAGGCCACCAACCCGTTTGTGTCTGATCACCGGGGTTAAGGCACCCCGGCCCGATCATTTCTGAGACAGACGGAACTGCTCTACGGTTTTGCGGAGGGTTTCCGCCATGGCCAGCAAATCGCCGGCGATGCGGGCGGTTTCCTGAGCGTCGCCGGAGGTTTGCTCCGCTGAGCGGCTGATTTCGATCACGTTCTGGTTGATGGACTCAGACACGTCGCTCTGCTCGTTGGCGGCGTTTTCCATTTCTTCATTCAGCCCGGTAATTTCGCGGACCGCAGCGGCAATGGTCTGCAGTTCGCTCTCCACTTTCAGAATGGCGTCGACCTGATGTTGGGCCATTTCAGACGCATGGCGCATGGTGCCCACGCATTCGACCACTTCTTTTTTCAGACCATCAATGGTCTTACGGATTTCTTCCGTAGAATCCTGCGTGCGCGAAGCCAGCGCCCGCACTTCATCGGCAACCACCGAGAACCCTCGGCCCTGCTCACCCGCGCGCGCTGCCTCGATGGCCGCGTTCAGGGCCAGCAGGTTGGTCTGATCCGCTATTTCGGAGATCAGCTCCAACCGGGTTGCCATTTCCGTGGTGCGCTGGTCCAGCTGCTCGATACGGTGCGCGCCGTTTTGAACCTCGGTATTGAGCGATTCAATACCCTGCACAGCGTTGCGCGCCAGCTGCTCACCGGTTTCCGCCGCTCGAGTGGTATCCGCCGATTTCCGAGCCGTGGTCACGGCATTTTCGCGCACCTGAACAGCAGAGGCCGCCATCTCCGTGGTGGCGCTCGCCACCTGGTCGGTGTTGTCTTTCTGAGCCAGCACTTCCCGCTCGGTGGTTTCCGCCTTGCCTGAAATGGTTCTGGCCGCGGTTTCCACCTGCGCGGCGTTCTCCATCACGGTGTGCATACTGTCCCGGATCTTCGACATCATGCGGTTAAACGCCCGGGAAACCGATCCGATTTCGTCGTTTCTGGCCACGTCCAGCTCAATGGAAAGATCCGAATTGCGGGAGATTTCATCCATGCTGTCGTGCAAACGTCGCAGGCGAGAGAAAACCAGACGGCCCAGTACCACAGCAGTCAGAATGAAGATCACCACAAAAATGAGAATCTGGATGCCGCCACTGACTATCAGCTGTTCCTGCAGCCTGGCGTCACTTTTGGCCAGCGAGTAATCGACACGGATTGCGCCCAGTACATCGCCTTCCTGGCTTTGGTGGCAGCCGTGGCAATTTACGCCCTGATAATCCGCCCGGGCTACGATGGGTTCGATCAACGTATAGATACGGCCCTGGTCGTTACTGGAATAGTGTTCAATCCGTTCTCCGGCCAGCGCTTGCACATCCAGGGTTTCACGGCGCTGCTCCTCGGCACTGCCCGCGCCGAACATGGCGTTCAGCTGATCGCTGCGGATAACCCGAACATCCAGCACGTCGTCAGGGGCCATGACTTTCTCACGGAGCATGTTCCGATTGCCGATGGTGCCGGTCACCATCATGGTGTTTAGACCGTCGAAAAAAGATTTTGCCAGGCCATCAACGTACTTGTGGCTGTACTCCTCCAGGTGAGCCCGCTGGGATTGGGCGCTGTAGACCACAGTGAAAACCAGGATCACGGAGAAGGCGGCGGCAAGTGCGGCCAGCAAAAGAAAGCGGATTGAATATTGTTTTTTCATGGTACCCCGGCAGAGGACGATCAACGGACACGCTTAAGGATATGACGGCGGTTGGACGGATAACTTTATAGATATTGCTCAATTATTTAATGACCCAGATCACCCCGATTCCAACTTCGGAACCGCCTTACAACGTTTTACATTTGGCCGTCGGGAGGCCCGTAATGTGATCTGGCCCGAAAACTGCTTATACCAACCAGAGTGCATCGAACAACAGAATTCCGGCAGATTTTGACCGCCCAGGAGGGTAGATTCCATGTCTTTGCTGACATCACTTATTCAGGCCAGCACACGCTTTCAGCAAGCCATGGACAATCGCCAGGCTCCGGCTGAAAAGCCCGAAAGCGGACCGATCAGCGAGGCCCGCAAACCGGAAGCCGCTGGCAGCCCCGGGGATGACCGTTTCACGCCTTCGGAGCAGCTGGATCAAAACCCGGCTGACCTGAAAACACGTAAACTACCGCTCGGCCAGTACAAACAAACCGTGGCTCAGGATTTGTCGTTCATCCGGGATACCCTGCGGCACAAACTTGCCGAATATAACCTGCACCCGGCCACCGCCTTGAATGTCAGCAAAGGCGAAAACGGCAAAATCGCCGTTGAAGGCAAACTGACTGATGAGATGCGGGGCAAAATCGAACAGGATCTCAACAACAACCGCAGTTTTTCCGAAGCCTTCAATCGCCTGAGTGTCAGCGAACCCACACTGCACTTCATGGATAATGCGCTGAAGCTGAACCAGGCCTACGGCGTCAGCAACTCTCTGCTGAATTCGCTGGTCAGTGAAAACCAACAGTTCAACGGTCTGCAGGACGTGCTTCACCGGTACGACAGCCTTCGCCGCAACACCAGTGCCGGGCAAACGCCCGGATTCAATCAGCAACGCTATGCGTTCAACCTGAACACCCGGGCCTGATCGGGCCCGGAGGTCATCGCCAGCTTTTGGGAGTCAGGACTGGAACGGCGCCGGATCACCCTTGCCCACACGAGTCACTTCCGGCACATCACCGGTAAAATTCACCACCGTGGTCGCTTCCATACCGCAGAACCCACCGTCGATAATCAGATCCAGTTCGTGCTCCAGGGTATCCCGAATCTCGTAAGGGTCCGTCATTGGCTCGCTCTCGCCCGGTAATATCAGAGTGCTGCTCATGATCGGCTCACCCAACTCACCCAGCAGTTCCCGCACTATCTCGTTGTCCGGTACCCGAACACCGATGGTCCGGCGCTTGGGGTGCAGTAATCGGCGCGGCACTTCACTGGTCGCATCCAGAATGAAGGTGTAGGGGCCTGGCGTGAAGGTTTTCAATAACCGGTACTGGGTATTGTCCACTTTGGCATAGACCCCGATATCCGATAGATCGCGGCACACCAGAGTGAAATTGTGTTTGTCATCCAGCCTGCGGATGCGTTTGATCTTGTCCGCGGCCTGTTTGTCGCCGAGGTGGCACCCCAGGGCGTAGCCGGAATCGGTGGGATAGACGACTACCCCACCCTTGCGAATGATCTCGACCGCCTGCTTGATCAACCGCTTTTGTGGTGTTTCCGGGTGAATCTGGAAAAACTGGCTCATGAACGGACTCCCTGTTTCAATTTATCGGCCATCGAGGCATCGCCCTTTGAACCACCCATGCAGTTCGGCGAATCGGGCGTCGCCTGCCCGGATTCAGCCCACTCCTCCGGCGTATACAAGTGCAATGCCAAGGCATGCACAGCTCCGGCCATTTCATCGGCCAGAACCTTGTAGACCATTTGATGCCGCTTCACCTTCATGACTCCGACAAAAGCACCCGAAACCAGGGTTACTTTGAAGTGCGTCTCGGAATTCGGTGGTACCGAGTGCATATGGCTCTCGTTTGCTACCGCCAGCACCGCAGCATCAAAAGCATCGCTCAGCTTGGTTTCAATCGCATTCTGCACGTTCATAGCACTAAACTCTCTGATCCGTTTGTTCCCCAGTCTACTACACAAACCCGCTGGCCCCGAGCCTTGACAGTAAAGAGGTAAAACGCCACATTCCCTAGCCGATTCCGGAATCCCAGGCACCATGCATCTGTACATAGCTGAAAAACCCAGTCTGGCGCGCGCCATTGCCGCGGCACTCCCAGAACCGCACCAGAAAGGCCAGGGCTGGATTCGCTGTGGTCAGGGGCAAGACGTTGTTACGGTGAGCTGGTGTATCGGGCACCTGCTTGAGCCGGCCGAGCCCGCTCGCTATAACCCGGCCTGGAAACGCTGGCGCCAGGAAGACCTGCCCATGTTCCCCGACCCGTGGCAACTGGTGCCCAAAGACAGCGTAAAACAGCAATTCAAAGTGCTCGAATCCCTCATCCGCCAGGCTGATCTCATAACCCACGCCGGCGACCCGGACCGGGAAGGCCAACTACTGGTGGACGAAGTCATCCGATTTGTAGGCTCTCAGGCCCCGGTAAAACGAATTCTGATTAACGACCTGACGCCAAACGCCGTGGCACGCGCCATTGCCGCGCCACGTGAAAACAGGGAATTTCGACGGCTATCGCACTCTGCCCTCGCTCGCCAACGCGCCGACTGGCTGTACGGCATCAATCTGACCCGGTTTTACACCCTCACCTACCAGCAACAAGGCGAACAGGGGGTGTATTCAGTCGGCCGGGTGCAAACACCGGTGCTGGGCCTGGTGGTCGAGCGTGACAACACCATTGAAGATTTCCAGCCAAAGCCCTGGTTCCGTATTGAAGGGGTGTTTCAGGCCGCCGAGGAGCAATCGGACCAGCGCCCGTTCGTCGCCCGCTGGCTACCCGATGAGTCATTTCAGGATCACCTGGACGAAGAAAACCGGCTGCTCAATCGTGACATAGCGGAAGAGATCGCAAACGCGGTCAGCGGCAGACCAGGGAAAATCATCGAATCCCGCTTCCGCGATCGACCCGAACCACCACCGCTTCCGCTGTCGCTCTCGGCCCTGCAGATTGAAGCCGGTCGGCTGTTCCGCATGGGCGCCAAAGACGTGCTGGACACCGCACAGAACCTGTACGAACGGCACCAGTTGATCACCTACCCGCGCTCCGACAGCCGACACCTTCCGGAGGGCCACTACAGCCAGCGGGAACAGGTAATCCGGGCCATTGGCCGGGCAGCACCAGAGCTGGAAAGCGCCACCCGACAACTGGACACCAACCGTCGTTCAGCAGCCTGGAACGACAAGCTGGTCGATGCCCACCACGCCATCATTCCGACCGTGCGACCTACAGCCAACGGCAAGCTCACCGCGGCGGAAGAAAAAATCTATAGTCTGGTCGCCCGATACTATCTTATGCAGTTTTGCCAGGACGCCGTGCACCGGGAAGGCAAGCTGACCGTTCAGGTACAGGACCACAAATTCCGTGCCACCGAAACCGCCTTGCTCACGCCGGGCTGGAAAGCCCTGGAACTGAAGCTCAAGGAAAACCGCAGCGAAGCACAGAAACCTCCACTACCAAGGTTGGAGCGCAACGAGCCGGCAATCTGCACCAGTGCCGAAGTAAAAGAGCGAAAGACGCAGCCACCGCAATACTTCACCGATGCCACTTTGCTGGCGGCCATGACGAATATCGCCCGTTTTGTGGCCGACCCGGAATTGCGTAAAACCCTTCGGGAAACGGACGGCCTGGGCACCGAGGCAACCCGGGCGGCCATTATCGATACGCTGTTCCGGCGCGACTACCTTTACCGTGACAAACGCTTCATTCGCGCCACCGACAAGGGCAAGGCTCTGATCGCCGCGCTGCCGGACTCGATTCGCACCCCGGACCGGACCGCCGTTTGGGAAGCCACCCTGGAAGCCATCCGCCGAGGCGAGGACGACCCGAGGGCGTTCCTCGAGACGCTGAAAGATGAAATCCGGGGGTTCATGAACCGGGTGGAAACCCCGGCCGCCCCGCAGCAAAACGATCAGCACATACACTGCCCGAAATGCCGGGCACCCATGGTGCGGCGTGACGGAAAGTTCGGCACCTTCCATGCCTGCACCCGATACCCGGACTGCACGGGTACGCGGCCTCTGGAAGACAGCCACCCCCAGGATGGCACCGGCCAGAAACCGGTGCCTTGCCCCCACTGTTTTTCGCCACTGGTTCGGCGGCAGAGTAAAAAGGGGTGGTTCTGGGGCTGCAGTAACTTCCCAGCCTGCCGACAAACGGTGGATGACGACAATGGCAAGCCGGCGCTGCGTTTACGGAATTCTACATAAGGATACTGAACGCAGGCTCATTTTCTGGGATAATCGCCGGATACTGCAGAGTCACCTCGTTTTCACTTCGCTCTGCGCACCGGCAATCTGAACCAGGCAACACGATAGAGGGCCAAGCTACATGCGCATTGCTCTGCTGGAAGATGAACTCGAACAAGCGCAGCACATCCGTTCCATTCTGTCCGAGAAAGGACACGACTGCGACAGTTTCGCTACCGGCCAATCTTTTCTGGGGGCCGTGCTGCACCGTAGCTACGACCTGATCATACTCGACTGGCAGATACCCGACATGACCGGCATCGAAGTGCTGGAAAGCGTCCGGGCTCACCTGGACTGGCCAGTTCCCGCGGTTTTCCTGACCCAGCGCGACAGCGAGAGCGACATCGTGCGCGCACTGGATGCCGGTGCCGACGACTACATCGCCAAACCGGCTCGTGCGGCAGAGCTGGTTGCCCGCATCAATGCACTGGCGCGGCGCAGCAATCCCGAAAGCGAGAAAGAACTCCTGGTTTACGGCCCGTTTGAGGTCAATACAAACCAACGCAGCATTCATTTGCACGGAGAGGCCCTGACCCTCACCGACAAAGATTTTGACCTGACGCTGTTCCTGTTCCAGAACCAGGGTCGCCTGCTCACGCGGGAAGTCTTGCTGGAACGGGTATGGGGCCTGACCCGGGACATCAACACGCGCACGGTCGACACGCACATGAGCCGGCTGCGCCGCAGGCTTGGGCTTAACCCCGAGAACGGCTTTCGAATCAAGACCATCTACCAGCGCGGTTACCGCCTGGAGGCCGTCAAACCCGGTGAGATGAGCGATATTGTGAGTGACCGAGCCGCCAATGCCTGAGCTGATCCATCACGCCCTCCGCACTGGGATGCTTGTATTACTGGTCGCGTTGAGCGCCGTGCTACCCGGTGTGGCCGCCGCAGAACTTTCCATTGCCAGCGGCTCGGCAACCACGGGCAGTCAGCCGGTCGAAACCGCACCGGAGTGGGTGTATACGTTGCGCCAGGGAGACACCCTGGCGAGCCTCTCCGCAGAGCTGCTGCAAAATCCGGTCAACGGCCAACGGCTGTTGACACACAATGGCCTGGCAGCGAATACCGAGCTTCGCAGCGGTGACACACTCCGAATTCCCGTTTTCTGGCTGAAACGCCAGCCAGAGCCTGCCAGAGTCACCTCGGTCAGTGGCAGCGTTCAGCACATATCCGGTTCTAACGGACGTAAAACTCCCCTTACCGGTCAGTCGCTGGTTCGCGTTGGCGATGAGGTACTGTCAGGTGCCGGCACTGCCACTCTGGAGCTCGCAGACGGCTCCGAGCTGAGAATTTCCCCCAACTCCCGCCTGATGTTCAATCGCCTGACCCAATACGGCAAAGCCGGCATGGTGGACACCCGTCTGAGACTCCAGAAAGGGGAAGTACATACCCGGGTGAAGCCAATGATCGAAGGCGGCTCCCGCTTTGAAATTGAAACACCGTCAGCCGTGGCCGCCGTGCGCGGCACGGTCTTTTCCATGCAGACCAATGGCACCGGCAGCAGCATTCAGGTGAAGCACGGCGCGGTCGATTTTGGCCGCCCAGGCCAAACCCGAAGAATTCCGGCCGGTTACGGTGCCAGCGTCGAAACCACGGGCACAGGCAGCATGAGCATTCGCCAACTGCCGCCCGCACCGGCGATCGACCCGATTGGCCCTGTGCTTGACCGACTGCCGGCATCGCTCAGCTGGCAAGCCGGCCCTGCCCCCATGCATCGGGTTGATATATTCGAAAAGGAATCCGGCCACTGGGTACAAAGCCGGGAAGTGACAGGCAATCAGTTCAGTATTGGTCAGCTGGATAACGGCCAATACGAGATTCACCTGGCCGCTCTGGACCCACGCGGCATTGCCGGCATGCCCGAAATTGCGTCTATCGAAGTGGACCTGCAGGCCAGCGCACCGGCGCTCACCGTGCCCGCGGCCGGCGAAAGCGTCAATGATGACATGCCGGAATTTCGCTGGGAGCTTAACGGCACAAACGAACTCGCCCGGGTGGAGATCGCAGAAGACGCCAGCTTCCAGCGGCTGATCGCCACCAGCGAATGGGCCCCGGAAAGCAAAGCCCTGCCCACCCGACCGCTGAGCCCTGGCAAGTATTTCTGGCGGGTTGTGACCGAAGCCGGGGGTAACTCGGTTGCCACGTCCGAGGCTCGCGAACTGGTCGTCAACGGCACCCTGCCCCCGGTGCGAATCATCAACGTGAATTATCTGGACAGCCAGGTGCGAGTGTTCTGGGAGAAAGCTGATACGGTAAAAGATTACCGCCTGCAGCTTTCCGAAGAGCCGGGGTTCCGTAACATCATCAAGGAAGCAGACGTAGCCGATACCACGGCGGCCTTGCGTCTGATTCCCGGAAGAAGGTATTTTGTGCGCGTCAAAGCGCTCTCTGAAGGTCCTCTGGCCAGCCGCTGGGGTCCCGGACGGGAACTGTATCTCGAGTAGCGCGCCACCAATCTACCAACGATCGCAAGGCCCATGACTAGGGACTGGTTAGCCATAAAAACAACACCGTGGTCCCTGGGCCTGCTGCTTTTCAGCATCCTCACCCTGTTTCATTTCTCCGGCCTGCCCGACAGGCTCAATCATTGGCTGTACGACAAAGCGATTACCACATGGCCAGCTCCGATCAGCAATCAGGTGGCCATTGTCGCCATTGACGAATACAGCCTGGGGCGACTTGGCCGCTGGCCCTGGCCCAGAAGCCATCACGGTGAGCTCGTTGACCGGCTGCGGGAAGCGGGAGCCGAAACGATTGTCCTCGACATCCTGTTCCCCGAGCACACACCAGAAGATGTCATGCTTGCGGAGGCCATGCGCCGTCACGGACAAGTGGTGCTACCCGTACATCTGACAGCCAGCACACAGGAACGACTGATCAGCGAGCAATTACCCGCACCGGTGTTGGCTGAGGCCGCCGGGGCACTCGGCCATGCCCACGTTGAACTGGACAGCGACGGCATTGCCCGCGGCCTCTACCTGCACAACGGTCTGACCGGTCAGCTTTGGCCAACTTTGGCTCTGGCGCAGGTAAACGCGATGGAGCGCCAACCTGCCACGGGCCTGCCTGGCTACGTCAATATCCGTGAAGACTTCCGCCGGGTGCCGCTGGCCGGTGGTGCTGGGACCTTGCCCACCCTCTCCTACGCCAATGTTCTCGAGGGTGCTTACCCGGAACGGGTGTTCGCAGGTAAAACCGTGTTCGTTGGCGCAACCGCTGCCGGCTTCGGAGACATACTGGCAACACCTTTCTCCGGGCTCAGCCTGCCCATGCCGGGCGTTGAGTTTCACGCAAACGTATACTCTGCGCATCGACAGGGACTGCTGATTACCGAAGCACCGTCCTGGTCGGCACCCGCGCTCAACTTGCTTGTTCTGCTGTTTCTGGCACTGCTGTTACCACGAGTAAGGCCGGCAGGCACCGTCGCCGCCTGCCTGTTTCTGTTTACGGTGCTCGCAGCGGGCTACCTGTTTCTGCTGATGGCATTCAGAATACATCTGCCGGCCGCCAATACACTGCTGCTTCCGTTGACCGCCATGCCGGTAGCCAGCGGCCTTCGGCTCGCCATGACCAACCAGTTCCTCAACCGCCAACTGGATAACATGGCGCGCACCCCGAAATTGTCGTTACCCCAACCGGCGAACCGGCAACCCGCGCAACTCCTGGCGCACTTCCGGGCCTTTCTTCAGCCGGAAGGCTGGTTTCTGACCGAGGACGGCGAGATTCTGGACGCCAGAGGCATGACCCTGGCACAAGCCCCGCATCTGCCGGAGACTGGCCGCTGGGTCCACCAGCTGAATCACAGCTGGATACGGCTAATACGTGGAAATTCCCGCTACATACTTGGCCTGGCCCTCAATAATGACCTCAGCCGGGAGGTCACGCAGCGTTACCTGCAACAGCTTGAGCTAAGACCCGACACCCAACTGCAGCCCGGGCACCACCCGCGGGAGAATGTGTCAGCGCGCATCGAGAAGGTGCGCCTGGCAACCGAACGCCTGACCCAGATGCAGGCGTTCATCCAACGCAGCTTCCAGCACATGCCGGATGGCATCATTGTCACCGACGAACTGGCCGTTATACGGTTCACCAACCGCCATATTGAAGACTGGTTCCGGGAACCCATGCCCAGCCTGAGCGGGATGCCGCTAACCAGTTTGCTGGAAGGGCATGACCCAAGAGACAACCCGCCCTGGTATGAAACCGTTTCGGAAACTCTGACCCTCAGGGAAAGCCGCACCGTCGACCTGAAGGTGCATGGCAAAGACTTCCTCATACACTTTGCACCCTTTGCCCTGCCCGGCGGCGGCCAGTCCGGCATCATCGCCAACATTTCGGACATTTCCGAGCTCAGGGAACAGCAGCGCCAGCACCGGGAGGCCATCGACTTTATTTCTCACGACGTGCGCTCACCACTGGTGTCACAACTGGCCTTGATCGAACAACTCAAGCGGGACCCATCCCACATCGACGAACATCAACTTGAGCAATTGGGAAAACTGGCAAGGCGCAGTTACAGTCTGGCCGAGGAATTCGTGCAACTGGCACGTGCAGAGCAACTTTCGGAAACCCGCTTCTATGAGTGCGAGCTACTGGCGATCGTCGAAAACGCCCGGGACAGCGTAGGCGAACAGGCGCTTGAAAAGCAGATTCAGCTGCAACTCAACGGTACTGAAGACTTGTGGCTGAAAGGCAATGCAGAGCTTCTGGAGCGGGCCGTCATCAACTTGCTCACCAATGCAGTGCAGTACAGCCCTGCTAAGACCACCATCAGCATTCAGGTTTACCGTGCAGGGCACCTGGCCTGCCTGGCCATCGCCGACGAAGGCTCAGGCATCGACCCGGAGGAGCTGCCCTACCTGTTCGACCGCTACCACCGGCAAAAGCGCAGCGAGCTGACCGGCAATCACGGTACAGGACTGGGGCTTTCCTTCGTAAAAACAGTGGTGGAAAAGCACCGTGGCGACCTGTCCGTCGATTCCATTCCAGACGAGGGCACCACCTTCACCCTGAAGCTGCCAATGGCCGACCCTATGAGCTAGTGTCCCGTCGAGTCTCAGGACTGGATGGTTTTGCTGACCGGCTCTGACGGCTCGCTGACCAACCCCTGCTTATCCTGAACCTGGATGGTAAAAAACCAGGTGCCCGCATCGAGATTCTCAACGGTGTACGACATATCCGCATAGGAGTCGGCGTTATCTAACACCACCTCAAGGTTGAGGTCGTCAGCACTCTGGCCATACCGAATAACGTACTTGTCCAGCTCCCCCATGGCGATGCCATCACCATTGACCCGGGTAGACGGGGCGGACCAGCTCAACACTGCGGCACTCTGCGTAGCCTTCGCAACATCTGACGCGGCCACGGAGCCATTGCTGGAGGAGGTGCTGGATGAAGAGGTACCCGTCTCTCCGGAACCCCCTCCGCCACAGCCTGAAAGCAACATCCCTACAATTAACGCGGCAGTCCATGCCTTTGACACTTTGATGACGCGTTTCATATGCAATCCGCACCGGTTTTCCGTCGATTTTGTGAAATTCTATAAAATCGAGAGGCAAACCGATGCGAATGGCATCATTTTTTGACGCGAAAATACGTCACTTTTTTGACTCTTCAGGAAGCAAGCGAACCCGAAGATCAACCTATTTTGAGGCCAGGGGCCAGTGTTTCCGGCATAGAGAGGCGAGCGCTCTCCATCCCGGCAACCGGATAGGCACAATAATCGGCGGCGTAATAAGCACTGGCCCGATGATTGCCACTCGCGCCAATTCCGCCAAACGGCGCCGCGCTGGAGGCGCCAGTCAACTGCTTGTTCCAGTTAACGATTCCGGCGCGAATCCTTTTGTAGAAATAGTCGAACCGCTCCTCGCTGTCGCTGAACAGCCCCGCCGATAGCCCGAAGCGAGTGTCGTTCGCGCGCTCAATGGCCTCATCAAAATCCTGATAACGGATAACTTGCAACAACGGGCCAAATATCTCTTCATCCTTCAACGTATCCAGCGGCGTCACATCCAGCAGACCCGGTGACAGCAGCCCGGTTCCAACCTTGAGTTTCTGGCTGCGCACCAGTGCCGTGGCCCCCTGCTCCAGCAGCGCATCCTGAGCTGCCAGAATGCCATCGGCGGCGGCCTCGGAAATCACGCTGCCCATGAACGGAGGGGGATCATCAAAAGCACCACCGACCTGAATGGATCTCACCGCATCGGCAAGCGCCACCAGGAACCCATCCCCCCATTCGCCTTCCGGCACGAGCAAGCGCCGGGCGCAGGTGCAACGCTGGCCAGAGGTAACGTAGGCAGATTGGATAGTTTCATGGACAGCAGCCCGGACATCCGCCGGTTCATCAATGATCAGAGGGTTATTGCCACCCATTTCCAGCGCGAGAATCTTGCCCGGATTGCCGGCAAACTGCGCGTGCAGGAGATGCCCCGTGCCAGAGCTGCCCGTGAAAAACAGGCCATCAATGCCCGGGTGGCTGGCCAATGCGATACCGGTGTCCTTTTCGCCCTGTACCAGATTCAACACACCCGCCGGCAAGCCCGCAGCCAGCCACAACTCTACCATCATGCCCGCCACAGCAGGGGTCAGCTCGCTCGGCTTGAACACCACGGTATTGCCCGCAATCAGCGCGGGAACAATATGGCCATTTGGCAGGTGGCCGGGGAAGTTATAGGGCCCGAACACCGCCACCACACCGTGCGGCTTGTGGCGAAGCACAGCTTGAGCTCCGGCCACCTCACTGCTGCGTTGACCAGTGCGTTCGGTATAAGCCTGCACCGAGATCTCGACTTTACCGATCATGGCCGCCACTTCGGTGCGGGCCTCCCACAGCGGCTTGCCGGTTTCGGTAGCAACACAGACCGCAAACGCCTCTTTCTGCTCTCCCAATATCTCCGCAAACCGGCGAGCAACGTACACCCGCTGCTCCAGCCCCGCAAAGACCCAGCTCGTTGTCGCCGCCCTTGCCGCTGCCACAGCCTTGGCAATCTGCTGCTCGTCGGCTGCACAACCCTGCCAGAACACGTCGCCAGTGGCCGGGTTCAGCGACTGAAACGCCTTACCCTTACCTTGCAGCCATTCACCATTGATTAAAACCGGGAGAGTCATCTGGAACTCCTTGCTCGATAACGAAGCTTAACGATGGCCGAAGAACTTCCGCCTGAACGATAAGCGTAGCAGAGCGGCTATTCCTTTAACGCTTGAATATCCACTGGCGGCACACCAAGGTCCTGCCACTTTTCCGGATGACAGGTGAACAGCAGGATCTGATGCCGGCTGGCGGCATCAAACAGAATGCGCTTCATATCTTCAAGGCGCTCCTGGTCACTGTGAACCAGAGTGTCATCCAGAATGACCAGCGTGGGCTTTCCTGCCTCACGCAACAGATCGGCGTAGGCCAGGCGGCTGATCAGGCCCATCTGTTCCCTTGCACCAAAACTCAATTCGGCCATTTGCCCCAGCTCGGTTCCCCGGCTGAAGGTTCCGGGCCGAAGCTGTTCATCGACTTCCAGCGTGGTCTGCGGGAACACCACCGACAGATAGTGGTCAAGATGCTTCTGCAGAGGGGCCTGCAGGCGCCGAGTCAATGCCTGCCTTTTCTCCATCAGCAGCGCCAGCAGAAGTTCCAGGGCCCGGGCACGACGATGCAACTCCTGATAGCGACGATTGCAATGCTCGAGTTCCGCCTCTTTTTCGTTCAGCTGCTCTTCCAGGCCTTCGGCACCCCAGGCTTCCAGCCGTATCCTGATATCCCTGAGTTCCCGACCTCGGGCCTCCTGGGTTTGGCGAAGGTTGTTGATGGTATTCTGATAGCGCTCGATATCCTGCCGGAGAAGCTCCGGACGAGCCTCAAGGATTTCGCGCTCACGGCTTTCCAGTCTGGCTTGAAGCTGTTTTGTCTGCCGTTCAATGTCGGCCAGGTCATCGTCTAACTGTCTGAGTTGGCGCTGGCGCTCCGGGTTTTGCTCTTCATCGGCCAGACGCTGCCACTCCGCTTTGGCATTTTCCATGGCCTGCTTTCGGGTCAGCAGCTCACCCTGATGCTGACGCTCATCCGACTCTGCCGCGTCCAGCGATTGGCCAGCCCTTGCAAATGCGGCTTCAGCCTCAGCCATCGTCGGCACCGCCTCGCTCTGATCCGGCAGGGCTTCGGCCTGCAATTGATCGATGCTGGCCCGAAGTTCACGCTCTGCGTCACGCTGTGCCGCCTCCAGCTGATCAATCCCGGCCGGTGCTACCGACCTGAGCAGCTCTTCGGCATGCTTCAACGTCCTCACCGCCCCATCAAAAGTCAGTACGCGGGCTTCTGCCTGCTCAACCGATTCCACGCCAAGCGCTCGTCGTTGCGCCTCAAACCTCTGTTCCAGTGTACTGAGTTTGCGTCGGGTGCTGGCCAACTCCTCACCACCGGGGGTAATCGCCAGGATGCCGACACCCGGTATCACCAGGCTGGACTCCTCCAGCAACTGCCGCTCCCCTTGGGCTGCAAGTGGCTCATCATTGAGCATCAGCGAAGCGCCGGGGTCCAGTTGCCAGTGTAATCGCGTGGCAATCGTGCGTGACCGGATGCGCTCTTCCTTCAGCTGATGTTCTGTCGCTTTCAACCGCTGAACTTCGTTAACATCAATTCGATTGTCCGCTGCCTGTTGCCGGGCCTGATCGACCTGCTGCTGATACTCGCGAGCTTTCGCCACGCTTTGGTTCAGCACCTGTTTTTGCTGTTCAAGACGACGGACATCCTGTTCAAGCCGGCCCCGAACCTCCAGCAAGCGGGCAAGTTTTACCTGCCTTTCGGCAGTCTCATACGCCGTTTTTGCCTCATTCAGGCGACTGGCAACAACCGGTGTTTGCTGCTCGGCCAGACCGAAGGCACGCTCGGCCTTGTCCAGCTCAGTCTTTCGAACCACCAGTTGGCGGCTCAAATTTTCCTGGTGCGCCTTGTTCTGCTGCACCAACCTGTGATTGTGCTCAAGCTGAGTGAGCGTGGCCTTCTCCTGAGCCTGCGCCTGCTCCAGGCGCTCCACCTGCCGATAACGCTCGCTGGCCTGTTCCAGCTGGCGCTGCGCATCCTCCCAAGGGCGCTCAGCTTCCACACGCTCATATTCCTGAGCCAACTTCCCCAACCGATCGACCTGCTCCTGATACTTCAGAATACGCTCGCCCAGCAGCTCGATGTCCTGCTGATACTGGGCACGATCTTTCTCAAGCTGCAGGTAATCACCCCGGGGCTTTCCGGTTCCGGTTAACAGGACATCACGCTGAGTGCGAACCGCATCGATGACCTCATCACCTCCGGAACTGGCCACTTCACCAACCAGCGAGTTCAGGGCAGACTTGAGGTGATCTCCCGCATGCTCGACGGATAGCTCCAGATCCTGACCGGTACCCTGCTCAACCCACAGCAGCCCGGGGATACCCCAATGTTCCGCTTTGCTGACACCGCGTTTCGGGTATTGGTAGCCGAGCAGCTCCGCCAATTTTTCTTCAGCATCATCCTCGCTATAGCTATCGGATCCCACGATCAGATCACATCGCTTTCGCTGCAGAAAACTCTTGGTCAGACGCCAGAGACGACCCTGATGCTCAAAATCCAGCTCGACGGTGGGCGCTGCGGCCGAATCTCCCCAAGGCCGCAAGTCATCCACCGCAGTTGATCGATAACGCTCGAAGAACGCCGCACGAATGGCCCGCACAAGCGTACTTTTGCCAGACTCGTTGGGGCCGTGAATCAAATTCAGGCCGGGCTGAAGGTGATCCAGCACGAAAGGCTTCCGGAACTGGCGCAGCTGCTCGATGCGTATGCGTTGCAGCTTCATTGCAGAGCCTCCGGGTCGCGATCTTTCAACAGCCCGGCCAGGATAGCCAAAGCATCCCGGGCCGCCTCTCCGTGGTCTCCCTGTTGCTGACCGCGCAGATTCTCGATGACCTCACCGACGTAGCCATCGGCTCTAAGACCCGCAATATCATCATCCGTGGGTTCAAGTTGAAGCCCACTTCGATCGCACTGGATGCTGCGGAATCTGGCTTCTGCTATGGAAAGGGCTTTCAGCAGCCGGTCTTCACCGGCCAGCGTAATGGAGCCCTCAAGGCGAAGGTCCACCACGGAGGGGTCAGGCAATGTTTCCAGCCGCTGCAAAATTTGATCAAGATCGGACTCTACGGACAACGTTTCCCGCCACTGATGCCACTGGTAGCGACCTGTTGATATTGGGGTAACTTCCGGCCTCTCTCCCGGAGCGGAAATCTTCACCAGCAATGCGTAGCCTGCCTCGTTGTTCCGGAACCGTTCCGGCTCCGGTGTTCCGCTGTACCAGGTGCGTTCGTTAATCTGTCGGGTGCCATGCCAGTCTCCCAAAGCGAGATAGTCCAGCCGACTCGCATCCGCGCGGTCTGGGGCTATGGGGTTCGTGGCATCAATGTCTTCAGATAACAGACCCTGAACGCTGCCATGAGCAAGCCCGACCCTGACCAGTCCGTCCGGGGTGACATAGTGGGAAAAGGCTTCGGTCAGATCGCCGTAGGTATGGCGCTGGGTTAGCGGGGCACAGAGTATGGCGAGGCCTTCAGGCTGCAAAGTGATGACATCGGTCTCGAGCGCAAGGTGAACATTGTCTGGCACCGCCCCCAACCGACGTGCTCGTGTCCACACACTTTCAGCCAGGGCCGCATCGTGGTTACCGGGAAGCATTACCCAGGGGCCAGTGAAGCCTTTAGTGGCATTAAACACCCGGCGAATCGTGCGGTCAGAAACCGTCTGCGCATCGAACACATCACCCGCCACCAGCACGGCATCGCATTGCTGTTCGTTGGCCAGCTGCGCCAGCTTCTCAATAGCCTCAAACCGAGCCTCGACCAAGGCAGCGCCATCTTCAGTATCAAAGCGGCTGTATGAACGCCCCATTTGCCAATCGGCGGTGTGTAAAAACGTTGGCATCTCACTCTCCCCAGGCAAGCCCTTTGATCACCGCCTCGCAAACCTGATCCTGATTCAGTTCTTCACCATTAACGGTGACATCTGCGTAACGAGTGTACAGAGCAAAACGCTCATCAAAAAGCTCCGCCAGAGACTGCTCAGGCCTACGGGATATCCCTCGCGAGCTGTGATCGCCAATCCGTTCGATGACACGCT
This sequence comes from Marinobacter sp., assembly GCA_035303925.1. Taxonomy (GTDB): domain Bacteria; phylum Pseudomonadota; class Gammaproteobacteria; order Pseudomonadales; family Oleiphilaceae; genus Marinobacter. The sequence goes on from DATGQY010000191.1 coordinate 21,246, forward strand.
TCAGGGAAATATCAAGAAACACCACCGTTCCGCTTGCCTTGAGGTGCCTCATGGCCGCTTCGCTGTAGACAGCACTGCCGCCGGTACTAATGACCTGCCCCTGAACATCGAGAGCCAGCAACACCTGCTCCTCGATATGGCGCAGGGCCTGATAGCCATCCTCATCCACGATTTCCTGGAGGGTACGGCCGGCTTCCTGCTGGATCAGTAAATCGGTATCAACAAAACCCAACCCGAGCCGCTTGGCTACGAGCACTCCCACGGTGCTTTTACCGCTGCCGGGCATACCGATAAAGACAAGGTTCTGGCGATGCCCGTTCATGAATCCTCCCGTGCCTCCGCAGCACGACAGGCCGCAGCCGTAAACAGCACATCGGTGGATGAGTTAAGCGCGGTTTCCGTGGAGTCCTGCACCACACTGATCACAAAACCAATCGCCACCACCTGCATGGCCACCTCCGTGGAGATACCGAATAAACTGGTGGCCAGCGGAATCAACAGCAGTGAGCCACCGGCCACGCCGGACACGCCGCAGGCCGCGAGCGCCGATACCACACAGAGCAACAACGCCGTCGGAAAGTCTACAGGAATGCTCAGGGTATGGGCCGCCGCCAGAGTGATTACGGAAATGGTAATCGCCGCGCCGGCCATGTTGATGGTGGCACCCAACGGAATCGAAATCGCGTAGGTATCCGGATCGAGTTTCAGGCGATCACACAGCTCCAGGTTGACCGGAATATTGGCTGCCGAACTGCGGGTAAAAAAGGCGGTGATGGCACTTCCCCGCAGACAGGCGAAAACCAGCGGATAAGGGTTCTGACGGGTGGTCAGGTAAACGATCAGGGGGTTGGTCACCAGGGCCACAAAAAGCATGCAACCAACGATAACACCCAACAGGCGACCATAATCCAGCAGCGCACTGAGCCCGGTATCAGCCAATGTATTGGCCACCAGGCCAAATATACCCAAGGGCGCAAAGCGAATCACCAGGTGCACGATCCCGGAGACGGCATCCGACACATCGTTGAGCATAGTGCGAGTGGCATCACTGGATTGGCGCAGCATCAGCCCCAGGCCGATCGCCCAGGCAAGAATGGCAATGAAGTTGGCCTCCATCAGTGCCGTGACCGGATTGGTAACAACACTCAAAGCCAGGTTCTGAAGGATCTCGCCAATACCGCCGGGGGGATTGCCGCTGACCTCTGGCCTGTCCAGTATCAACTCGGTAGGAAACACAAAACTTGCCCCCACCGCCACGAACGCCGCCACCAACGTACCGATGACGTAGAGTACGATGACTCCTCGAATGTGGGTGGGCTGTCCCTTCTGATGACCGGAAATAGCCGCAGCGACCAGGACAAACACCAGAATGGGCGCCACTGCAGTCAACGCAGAAATGAACAACTGACCAAGGAGTGCGGCGGACCGAGCGTATTCCGGGAGAAAAACGGCCAGCAAAACCCCGGCGACAATGCCAATAGCGATCTGGGCTATCAGGCCCAGCTGGAATAGCGGGCGAAAGATACTTTGTAGGCGAGCGGACATGAGAAGGCTCCTGTTTGATAGGCAAGAACGGGCACAATCTGGGCACAGGTGTGACACAAGAATATCTGCCACCCGGAAAGCAAAAAAGGCAGACCAGTAACCTACTGATCTGCCTTTCTTTTATATGGTAGCGGGGGCAGGATTCGAACCTACGACGGTTATGAGGCTGATAATTAAGACCCACTTTTTTTGGGCAGAAATGATAATATTTGCTTTAAATTGATGTGTGATCTAGAATTTTTGGTAAAAGGAGGAGTGGAGACTAAGTACAATAATGCCAAGTAACGACAAGCAGAAATGGCACGAGGCTGATCAATCAGACAACGATCACTTGACCTTAAGGCATCCAGGCCCTCACTTTCAAGCCATCCGTTCCTGGGCTGAACGAAACAATGTCTCCGACATCTTCGACGCCATAGCGCTCACCTTTGGCTTCACTGAAAACTTCACGATCGTCAGCAACCTTCACCGCGAACTCTCTAACCCGGACTCAAAGGCCATTCTGCATCAGTGGGCTGACAATCCCTACATCAGCCACCTAAACAGGCTTCTTTTCTCGTTCAGCCAAGATAAAGACTTTGCCAATAGCTATTCCGGTCTTCACCAGGGTATCTCAAGACACAACACGAAAAATATTCTACGAGCGGCAGGAGCAGATCTGAAAAACGAGCACTTTCTGCTCGAACTGATTATCCAACCTCAGCCCCCGTCCGACAATAACCTACTCGACCGATTACGAAGAGCGCTAAAAATATGGCTGATCGTACAGGCACTGGAAAGAACCGCAGAGCACGACTGCCCACACGATAACCAGATTCAGCAGGTAGCCAGCGGACTCTGCCTACCCGGAGAGGACGAAAAGTGGGCACTCATAGACACCATCCTTGAAAGATCATCGAAAGCCTGCCCGTCAGACCACTACTCGTACTCCCAATTCAACCTAGCAATCCGATACGCTGCATCTCAGTTAATGGCCAGATACTCAAGGCCAGAGGCGCGCAGGGAGCTTCTGCTTCTTAAAGCCATCCAGCGCGTTGCAGAGGGCCAACTCAACCCCACCAGAGCTCAAAAAATAGAGGCCGATTTTCAGGCCTCCTTTACAAATCTTCTCAAAACAACAGAGAGTGCATTGGATCTGAGTAGCTCGGCAGGCGGGCCTCAACTTCTTGCCTATTCGGACAGCGAAACAGACTCTGCTGATGAAGAGGCCCTGCATCAGCTGCTACTGTTCGGCGTCAACCCGGAAGAAACACCTGAACAGCAGAAACTCTCGGGCCGAAGCATACTGATGCAGACGGCAGAACTGTCAAACTATCTTCCCTGGTCTTGGGAGAAACCACTTCCCCCAGAGGCCCATCAACTCGATCAGTGGATTAATTGCACTCTGGCTGATGACCGCCCTGAAGAAAAACTGGGTGCTGCGTTAGTCTGGCTGGCCGTTCATCTTGAGCGCTCCCTGGAGTTCATACAGGAAATTGAAATAACGGATGACTTACGCGATGAATGGAGCATTTCCCAAGACCTAGTGACTGCCCACCGGGAACGACCGAGGCGACACAGCTCTTGGCATCCGGATGCCAAAGCTCAACCTCTGATCGAACCGTTCCAAGACAATCTCCGCGTCGCGCTGCCAGAGCAAATACAGAGCGTTCTCCGAGAGACTACTCATGTATTCCCGGACATCGCCACTCTGCGGCAACTATGGGCACGGGCCAGCCCACACGCCCTAACGACCTGGTTCAGGCAACACGCAAAACGGCATTTCCCGAGACTCACCAGCGCGAAACTCGCTAACGCACAGTCCCAAAGTATTTTCGAAGAGACATGCGATCATTCATTGGCTCGCTTACTTTCGGCCCACCCTCGAGCTGCGTTACCAGCAGCTTGTGGATACGCCAACTGGAGCATCGCTCAGGTCCAAAACGGATTTGGGCTTCCGCTGCAAAACCCCGCATTAGGCGATGAGCGGATCAATCTCCTCGGGAGTCTCCTTACGCCACTCGAGTCCATTTTGGTCGAGGGCATTCGGGAAGCCACCCAAACACTGCTGGATAGCTCGCAAGGCGACCCCATCATTTTCCACAACTATCTGGTCCAATACACTGTCACGGCACTGAATGCCGCAACCGGTTGCCGTAACCTATCAGAGCCTTTCGAGTCGATCGCCCACTTCTGTGATCACCCTCCGGCCGTCTTTATCAACGATAAATCCGACGACGGCCTTCATTGCGGACGAATGGTTCCGCTTGCAGGTGGCGCAAACAGACTATTGGCGGACTATCTTGAGCACCTTCGTCGGTTCAGGGCGAGCCTTCCAGATCAACACAAAGACCTTGCACATCGCATCCAACAGGTTCTGGAAGGAAACTCCAACACCCTGCCCCTGTTCTTCCTGCTCGATAGCCATGGTGCCTGGCATCCATTAAACGATTTAGCTGTCCCAGGGACGGAACTCTTCTCGTGGCCTCTTCCAAAGAACTTGTTTCGCCACAGGTTTGCCCAGCAACTGGCTCGAATGGACGTTCACCCCGAAGTCATAGACGGCTGGATGGGCCATGGGGAACGGGGAACAACCTCCTACAGTGATCACTCGGCGAGGTGTTGGCGAGAGGACCGTGAACGGTTTAAGGACGCCCTGGACGACTGCTTTGACCGGCTAGGTTTTATGGTGCCGCTACCCAAAGCCAGCTACGGCATCACTGCATTTGAACCCAAACAAACCGTTGATACTTACCGGGAGCCTGATTGTTTTGGCCAGGCACGGCGACACAAGGAACGGCTCAGAGCTCGTGACCTAGCAAGCGCTGCAGCCCGGAAGGAGCTGGACTTGGCGCTAGATGCCACTCCAATCAGCGATGAGCACGAACTCAATCAAAGCCATATTGATCGTTTGGCAAAAAGAATGATCACCCGCGAAAACGGGATGCCGCACCCTCAGGCGGCTGTTCGGATGGAAGTATTGGTCCAATGGCTGGAGGAACACAGTCCCCATACACGACAATTCATACGACATAGGACATTGAGGCTAGGCTCCGAACGCTCACTGGTCAGAGACACTTGCCCCAAAGCGCTTCAAACCATGCCTAATCTTGAACGGTGGGCGCAGGACACCAAGCAGGCGATCCGGCAAGCCCGACTTTCAAAGTCTGATAGTCTGGCCCTGGCCACAGCATTCGTTGCAATCGAAAAGCGCATTTCCTATCTCGGACTGCTGGAAGACCTGGTTCAAGGAAAAAATTTCCGGGTCATACAACACAAGCAACGTGTGTACGTGGAATACTCCGAGTCCTTGGAGCCAGAAAATTACAATCAACCGGTTCAACGGCATCAGATCGACCACACCACCGGACGACTGTTGACAAAAGGACTCGGAATCAAAGACAGCAAGGATCTCGACACAGCGCCCTGCCCGAAGTCGTTACAATCACTGGCCACAATACTGGCAGAAACCAGACACCTTGAT
>DATGQY010000192.1:0-10605 GCA_035303925.1 Marinobacter sp.
TCGTCCCCGGTGCAATACATTCCCTGCTCATGAAAATTTCTTAAGAATGATCGGTTTTTCGTTTTTCTTAACGCCGGCGTTATCTGGCAGGGTTCTGACCATTGAAATTGCCACTCCTTACTGCACTTTTGCTGTGCGCGCTCAGTCAGCTCCTCTACGCGGGAGAAAACGGTTCGTGGTTGCGCAACGGCTGGCAACCTTATTCGGACAACTTTGTTGGTAGTGGTGATGCCTACAAGGAAGAGCGGGAGCACTGGTTACGGTCGCGGCTTAAATTCTCCGGTAAGACGGCACTCAACAGCGATGGTCTTGATGGCGCCGTTGGTGTGGCAGCGGACCGGCTGCTTGGCCGCAGTGATGCCATTGGATTCGACTACCGTGATGCCCGCTCGTACAAGAACGATAACGGTTCCAGCGGCGCATCGTTCCGTTATCGTTTCCCGGCCGGCGCAAACCAGTTGCGGTTTGAAGCGAGCAGATCCCACTACAATCACGCCGTCAACAATGGTGCCCGTCGGTATGACGCCAGCGGCGAATCCCGTGTACTGGGGTTGGGAGTAAGCCGCCCTTTGTTTTCCCGCTTCGGTATGGCTTTTGATGGCATCGCCCGACATCGGGGCCAAGACAGCGCCTCCTTTGAGGAAGACAGTCTGGTCTCTGAATCCCGATACCAACTGTCATCCCTGGGCATGGAGGCCCGCGGTGGGCGGGAAATGGCCTATGGTTTGATTGCCAATACGCGGATTCAGGCGTTGAGTGGCCGGGAATTTCACGCCACGGATTACCCATCAAATGAGAACGTGGAAGATGAAAGGGCATTCTATAAGGTGGCACTGACTGCCTCCCTGGAACAGGAAGTGTTTCAGTGGAACTGGCGGGTGAACGGTCGGTATCAGTTTGCGGATGAAGATCTTCCGTCTTCCGAATACCTGACAGTTGCAGGCTCATCCATGCTGACAGGGTTCAATGGCCAGTCGATTTCGGCCGTCAGTGGGGGGTGGCTTCGTCTGGACACCGCCAGTCCGTCCTGGCCCCTGCCTTTCGTTCAGGGAGTGCTGTCCAGTGTCAATTTTGCGGTGCTGCAAGGTTGGGTTCCTTACTCCCGAGCTCAGGCAGATCGCCATGGCACAGCCAGTGCAGGCCAGGTTTCATTGAAGATGCAGGGCCGGGCGTTTACCGCTCACGTCAGCGTCGGTCGCATGATCAGCGCGTCTACCACAGCCATGACCATGCCTGACCATCCGGATGTTCGATTGTCTCTGACCATGGGGATTTGACCGGCACACTTACAAAGTTGTCACTTGAGTATGTTTTGACCATCGGTGCTACATTAATACCCTAAGGAACAGGAATAGGGTTGGAGAACCATGCGCTCAGGGACAAAACTTCTCACACTGCTTTTGCTTCAGAGTTTCTTCTACACAGCTCCCGTCTTGGCTTTTGAATTCGGTGAGGTGGTCAACAAAGCCAAAGCGCTTGCTGAAGGAAAATATCAGCCCCCGCCAGAGGTTCCGGACTTTCTCCGGGATCTGGACTATCAGAGTTATCAGGCCATTCGGTTCAATCCGGATGCCAGTCTGTGGCGTGAGGGTCGCTCTCGCTTTCAGGTGATGATGGTGCCGCCTGGAAAATTCTATACCCACACCGTGCAACTTAATGAGATCAATGCTGACGGTGTAGTGCCCATACCTTTCGACAAATCTGCCTATACCATCGCCGATGCCGAGCTGGCTAAGCGAATACCCGCCAATCTCGGGCATGCCGGCTTCAAGCTGACCTATCCTCTGGGTGAGGGAACGGAGCAGAACCAGTTTCTTGTGTTTGCCGGAGCAAGTTACTTCCGGGGCGTTGCGGAAGGCAACCGCTTCGGGCTGTCGGCTCGAGGCATTGCGGTGGATACCGGCTTGCCTTCAGGTGAAGAGTTTCCGTCATTTGTGGAGTTCTGGATAGAACGGCCCGGTGGTGGCAGCAACCAGATGCGGGTGTACGGATTGCTGAATGGGCCCAGCGTGTCCGGCGCCTACCGTTTCGATATACATCCCGGGGCGACAACCCGAATTGATGTTACTGCCGAGCTGTTTTTCCGGGAGTCTGTGGAGCAGCCCGGCCTGGCGCCGCTCACCTCCATGTTCTACTACGGCGAGAACACGCAACGCCCAGCGGGTGAATGGCGTCCGCAGGTTCACGACTCGGACGGCTTGCTGATTCACGATCGGGCCAGCGAGGAGTGGCTTTGGCGGCCATTGGTCAATCCCTCCCGCCTGAGCCTGAGCTATATGCAGGTAAAAAGCCTGGGCGGTTTCGGGTTGCTCCAGAGAGACACGGCGTTTCACGAGTTCGAGGATGCCGAAGCCGGATATGAGTTGCGCCCCAGCGCCTGGGTGGAGCCCCGTAATGGTTGGTCAGACGGCGAGGTTGTCCTTGTCGAGATTCCCACGGACTCTGAAACCAACGACAACATCGTTGCGTTCTGGAAACCGGGGGAAGACGCGGGTGCGGGCACGCACCACACGTTCGCCTACACACTCAGCTTTGGCCATAGTGATCTGACAGGGCAGAAAAGCGGACGGGTGGTTAAAACGTTTGTGGGCGACGGTAACCGCACCGGAGGTGGTGATGTTGAAGACGCCTACCGGATCATTGTCGATTTTGCTGGCGGCCCGCTGGACAAGCTCAAACCAGACGCCGCAGTGATCAGCAATGTCAGTGAGGCCAGTGGCAGTGAGGGGGCTGAAATTCTCGAACACTATGTTGAGTACATTGCCGCCGATAACAACTGGCGCTTGTCGATGCTGGTGCGCCCAGGTAAGGGGGATGCCCCGATTTTCCGTGGCCAGCTACTTCTCGATGGCAAGCCCCTGACTGAGGTCTGGACGTATCCGTTGTCAGACGCCACCAGGGCCGCTCAGACCGACTCGTAGAGGGAGGGACCCCTGATCATGCCCGACATTCTGTGTCAGCATGCGTTGGAACGGGTACTGACGTACCTGGATGATGACGGCATTGGTTTGACGACGGATACCTGTCGGCAGGCTTTGCGCCTGGTTGACGCCGCTTTGGCTCTGGGCGACGGGCCGGACCTTCCTGCCCGGTGCATTGCCAGCATTCCCGATTACTTCGAGCGCTCCTGTTTCAGTATTCCGGATGCGAACCCACCACTGACCCGGGGCCACATCGGCTATGACTGACATAGCAGCGACAGCGGCCCGGAGGCGAGATGGTAATTGGCGCCGTATCGCGACATTCAGACGCTTCGTAATGACTTTGTTCGTCGTTGGGCAAACCCTGACGGCCTGTTATTTTTTGCTCTGGGTGCTGCCCTACCATGGCGGCACACTCGTGGAGCTGGGGCTGCTCGCCTTGTTCGCGTTGCTGTATATGTGGATTGCCGTGGGCTTCTGGACGGCAGTATTTGGCTTCGTGTTGAGGCTTGTGGGCGGGGATCGTTACAGTCTGCTCAAGCGTCACGCGGGGTCAGCGCTGGAGAGTACGGCGCTGGCAAAGACGGCCATCATCATGCCGGTCTATCACGAGCCGGTAAACTGGACTCTCAGTGGCCTCAAGGCGGTGTATCAGGATCTTGAACGATCCGGCCACCTGGATCAGTTCGAATTTCACATACTGTCAGACAGCCGGGACCCGAATGTCTGGCTTGAAGAGCAGGCAACCTGGTATCAGTTGTGTCAGGAGCTGGGGGCCGAGGGGCGACTGTTCTATCGGCGCCGCCAGGTAAACCTGAATTTCAAGAGCGGCAATGTGGCGGATTTTCTTCGCCGCTGGGGCCGCCGCTATCGCTACATGGTGGTTCTTGATGCCGACAGTCTGCTCAGCGCGGACACGGTCGTGCGCATGGTACAGCTGATGGAGCGGGAGCCCAACGTGGGCATACTGCAGACCGCTCCCTCCATCATTAACGGTAAATCGCTGTTTGCCCGGGTTCAGCAGTTTTCCAACCGCCTGTATTCCACGCTCTTTGCCACAGGTTTGGCGGCCATTCAGATGGGGGACGCCGCGTTCTGGGGCCACAACGCAATCATCCGGATCAAGCCCTTCATGGCGCACTGTGGTCTGCGCAAACTGAGAGGCTTCGGCCTGTTCCGTGGGCCCATTATGAGCCATGACTTTGTCGAGGCGGCCTACATGGGCCGGGCCGGCTATGAGGTTTGGCTGGAACCAGACCTCGGTAACAGTTTCGAAGAATCGCCGCCCACACTGTCGGACGAACTGTCCCGGGATAATCGCTGGTCCCGAGGTAACCTTCAGCATCTCTGGATTCTTCTGTTCGGGCGTCGGATTCGCCTGGCACACCGGATGGCGTTATTGAACGGTATCATGGCCTATTTAGCGTCTCCCTTGTGGTTGGCGTTTCTGATTCTCACGACCGTGGAAGCGGTGCAAATGACGGTGGCCCGGATTGACTACTTTCCGGAGGGGCACCAGGGCTTGTTTCCGCTCTGGCCGGAATGGCGACCGGAATGGGCCCTTGGGCTGGCGTTGAGCACCTTGTCGCTGTTGTTTATCCCAAAGTTCCTGGCCATCCTCGATGCTGCCATTCATCGCACGGCCAATCAGTTTGGTGGCGTGTTCCGGCTGTTTGTCAGTGTGTTGTCCGAAATCCTGGTGTCTGTGCTTCTTGCGCCCATCCGAATGATGGCTCACAGCCGGTATGTCCTTGGCGCATTGTTGAACGTGTCGCTGACCTGGGCAGGGCAGAACCGTACCCAGGAGACCTCGTGGCGGGATGCTTTCTTGACACAGTTCCCCGGCATGGTAATCGCTGCGGCCTGGTCTGCGTTCGCCTGGAGCCTGGACCCCATGTTCTTCCTCTGGTCGTTGCCGGTGGCAGTGCCATTGGTGCTGGCTGCGCCCACCTCTGTCTGGCTGAGCCGGGTTGGGCCTGGCCAGACGTTACGCCGATGGGGCATGTTACTGATTCCCGAAGAGCTAAGTCGCGTGAATGTGCTGGAAGATGCCCGCAAAGCTCGGCGCGAAAGCACACGCCAAGCCATATTGACCCCCGTGGAAGAAGCTGTGGTCCGGCCAGGCTTCAACCGGGTTCACCAGGCTCTGGCCAGGGATGGTTGCCTGGGCCAAAGGGAAGAACTGTTGGCGCCGCTGGTGGCTCGCTGTGGAAGTGAGGGTCCCGCGTCGCTCTCACGCAGTGAGCTCAGCCAGCTGTTTCGTAGCAGAAAAGCGCTTTCAGAACTTCACCGGTACGCCTGGCAGTCGCCGCCAGAGAGCTTCTGGGGCCAGCGTATCAGCTGGTTGAGCAGAAACGGCTGAGCAAGGAACGTGTTATGGATAGCCAGGAAGCGAACTCAGGCAATCAACCCGCTGGCAAGTCAATGGAGCGTGGCGGGGCTTCCCGGCGCAACGTGATCCCGCGTGTGGACGTTCGCAGTGCAGCCCTGGTTGTCCTCACCTTTGTCGCTGCCATGTATTTCATCTCCTGGGCCCAGGCGGTACTGGTGCCCCTCGTGGTGGCGATTCTTGTCAGTTATGCCCTGGACCCGCTGGTGTCCGGGCTGGAGCGATTTCGCGTGCCGCGAACTCTTGGGGCCGCCCTGGTGTTGATCATATTGGTCGGTACCATCGCTGCGGCGAGCATTCCTTTGCAGAGAGAGACCATGGCGATTCTCGAAAAGGCGCCCATTGCGATCGAGCAGTTTCGGCGCAGTGAAGCTCGTTCAGCACCGGATGAGGAAGGCGTGATGGAAAAGGCCCAGAACGTCGCCAAACAGATTGAAGAGAGTGCTGATGACGAGGAAGAAGCGGAGGCCCCGGATCAGCCCGACGTGATGCGGGTCAAAGTCGTCGATGAGAAATTCAACATCTGGCGATACCTGATACAAGGGTCGTCAACCATTGTGGTACTGGTATCCCAGTTCTTTTCAGCGCTGTTACTGGTGTTTTTCATGCTGGTGGCAGGCGGCCTCTATAAGCGCAAAATAGTTCGATTGTCGGGACCGTCTTTTAATCGGATGCGCAAAGCCGCACGCATCATGAACGAGTTCCATAATCAGGTTCGCCGCTTCCTGTTTGTGATGCTCCTGGGGGCTTTGTTTGTTGGCTTTTTTACCTGGTTGGCGTTTTTTCTGCTGGGTATGGAACAGGCGGTTTTCTGGGGCGTGGTTGCGGGAGTTGCAAGTGTCGCGCCCTATCTGGGGCCGTTTCTCGTCATGGTAGGTTCCGGGGTGGCTGCGTTCATTCAGTTTGGCACCATGGACATGGCACTCATCGTATCCATCGCGTCGCTGGTGATCACCAGTATTCAGGGCAATCTGTTATTGCCCTTACTGACCAGTCGCGTTTCCAGTCTCAACGAAGTGGTTATCTTTCTTGGCTTGCTGGTGTGGGGTTGGTTGTGGGGGCCGGTAGGGCTGATCATCGCAACGCCTCTGCTGATGATCGTTAAAACCCTGTGTGACCACATCGAAAATTTAAGACCGATTGGGGAGTTGTTGGGCAAGTGACATTCGCATGTCAACAATCGAATAGTCTTTAGTCTATGGATTGTTGACAATAATATCCTTCCGGCGTAGATTTCGGGTCATTACCGTAACTATTGTTGACAAAGTATGTCCGAAGCCGCTGTTCAAACCTATACACGTGCCGATGAGGCGTTCGATTGTCTGCAAACGGCAATCGTTAAAGGTGACCTCGCGCCTGGCGAAAAAATAGGCGAAGTGGAACTCTGCTCACGCTTTAATCTCACTCGTGGTCCTCTGCGGGAAGCCCTGGGACGCCTGGAGTCCCGCGGTTTGTTGGTGCGCCGTCCCCACGCCGGAGTGAAGGTTGTTTCAGTCAGCGCGGATGAATTGATTGAGCTCTACCGCATTCGGGAAGTCATGGAAGGGCTCGCGGCCCGCCAGGCTGCAGAACGGATGACCGACGAGGAGATCCGTGATCTGCTGGCCACCCTGGACAGCCACGAGAAAATGATCGAAGAAGCCCAGGGCCAGGCCTACTACCAGGCCGAAGGCGATTACGACTTCCATCATCGCATTGCCACCGGCAGCCGCAACACCAAACTGGCCCAGATGCTACTGGGTGATCTTTACTACATGGTGCGCATGTACCGTTACCGGTTAAGCACCTCTGCCGGGCGCCCGCACATGGCGCTGGGCGAACACCGCCGTATCGTCGAAGCCATCGCCCAGCGTGATGGCGAACTGGCCGAATTTCTTATGAAGAGACACATCAACGCTGCACGCCAGAATATTGAACAAAAAATTCAGCAAGGCGTGTTAACAATCTGATCAGAGAGGTAATTGACCATGGCTAACAAGCTCTCCCCCGGCGCCCGTTTCCGTAAGGCCCTGAAAGAAAATCAGCCCCTGCAAATCGTTGGCACCATCAACGCCTACGCCGCCATGATGGCGGAGCGGGTAGGGCACCAGGCCATTTACCTGTCTGGTGGTGGCGTTGCGAATGCCTCCTATGGCCTGCCAGATCTTGGCATGACCAGCATGAACGACGTCGTCGAAGATGTACGCCGCATCACCGCAGCAACCGACGTTCCGCTGTTGGTCGACATCGACACCGGCTGGGGTGGGGCACTCAACATTGCCCGCACCATCCGCGAAATGGAACGTGCCGGCGCGGCTGCGGTTCACATCGAAGATCAGGTTGCCCAGAAGCGTTGCGGCCATCGTCCGAACAAGGAAATCGTTTCCAAAGACGAAATGGTTGATCGCATCAAAGCCGCGGTTGACGCTCGTGAGAACGATGACTTCTTCATCATCGCCCGCACCGATGCGTTCCAGAAAGAAGGCCTCGAAGCCGCCATTGACCGCGCCAAAGCCTGCATCGAAGCCGGCGCCGACGCCATCTTCGCCGAAGCGGTGCATGAACTGTCTGACTACAAGGCTTTTGCTGAAGCCATCGATGCCCCGATTCTGGCCAACATCACCGAATTTGGCGCGACGCCCCTGTATAACCGGTCAGAGCTGGCCGAAGCCGGTGCCGCCATGGTCCTGTACCCGCTCAGCGCCTTCCGCGCCATGAACAAAGCCGCATTGGCGGTGTACCAGAACATCCTGGACAAGGGCGACCAGAAAGACGTAGTTGACCTTATGCAAACCCGCATGGAGCTCTACGATTTCCTGAACTACCACGACTTCGAGCAAAAGCTGGACCAGCTGTTCGCTCAGAAAAAAGACTGATAACCAAAATTCAAAAAAACAGAAATTATGGGAGACCAACATGGCTGAAGCAAAACAACTAGGCGGAGCAGGCCTGCGTGGCCAGGTAGCGGGTGAAACTGCACTGTGTACCGTTGGCAAAACCGGCGCTGGCCTTACCTACCGTGGTTACGATGTTGCAGACCTGGCGGCCAATGCCCAGTTTGAAGAAGTGGCCTACCTGCTGCTGCGTGGAAAGCTGCCTACCCAGCAAGAGCTGGATGCCTATAAAGCCAAGCTGAAAAGCCTGCGCACCCTGCCAGACGCACTGAAACTGGTACTGGAGCAAATCCCGAGCAACGCCCATCCGATGGATGTGATGCGTACCGGCTGTTCCATGTTGGGTAACCTGGAAACGGAAAACGATTTCAGCGAACAGGACGACAAGATCGACCGCATGCTGGCCACATTCCCGGCCATCATCACCTATTGGTATCGTTTCGCCCACGACGGCGTGCGCATTGATACTGCTAACAGCGAGTGCGATTCCATTGGTGGTCTGTTCCTGGAACTGTTGCACGGCAAGAAGCCCAGCGAGCTGCACGAGCGAGTGATGAACGTATCGCTGATCCTGTACGCCGAACACGAATTCAATGCCTCTACCTTTACCGCTCGCGTGTGCGCCTCAACGCTGTCGGATATTCACAGCTGCGTGACCGGCGCCATCGGCTCTCTGCGTGGTCCGCTGCACGGCGGTGCCAACGAAGCCGCCATGGAGTTGATCCAGCGCTTCCAGACCCCGGAAGAAGCCGAGGCCGGCCTGATGGGCATGCTTGAGCGCAAAGAGAAGATTATGGGCTTCGGCCACGCCATCTACAAAGATTCTGACCCCCGCAACGGCATCATCAAGCAGTGGTCTGAAAAGCTGGCGAAGGAAGTGGGCGACACCGTGTTGTACCCGGTTTCCGTTCGCTGTGAAGAAGTCATGTGGCGTGAGAAGAAGCTGTTCTGCAACGCAGACTTCTTCCACGCGTCTGCCTATCATTTCATGGGCATCCCCACCGAGCTGTTTACCCCCATCTTCGTGATGTCCCGGGTATCTGGCTGGACTGCCCACGTTAAAGAGCAACGCGCCAACAACCGGATCATCCGCCCGAGTGCGGACTATACCGGCCCGGAACACCAGGAATGGTTGCCGATCGAGAAGCGGAGCTGATTGTTATGAACACTGAATACAGAAAGCCGTTACCAGGCACGGACCTGGAATACTACGACACCCGGCAGGCCATCGAAGCCATTCAGCCCGGCTCCTACGCCAAACTGCCGTATACCTCCAAGATCCTGGCCGAGCAGCTGGTGCGCCGTTGTGACAAGGAGTCCCTGACCGATTCCCTGAAGCAGCTGATCGAGCGCCGCCGTGACTTGGACTTTCCCTGGTATCCTGCGCGTGTGGTATGCCACGACATCCTGGGCCAGACTGCCCTGGTAGACTTGGCCGGCCTGCGTGATGCCATCGCAGAGAAAGGCGGGGATCCTTCCAAGGTGAACCCGGTCGTTCAAACCCAATTGATCGTGGACCACTCCCTGGCGGTCGAAGCCCCGGGTTTTGATCCGGATGCGTTCGAGAAAAACCGTGCCATCGAAGATCGCCGCAACGAAGACCGTTTTCACTTTATCAACTGGACCCGCACCGCGTTCCGTAACGTGGATGTGATTCCGGCGGGTAACGGCATCATGCACCAGATCAACCTGGAGAAGATGTCTCCGGTGATCCAGAACCGCCCGGATGAAGATGGCCACCCGATTGCCTTCCCGGACACCTGTGTAGGCACCGACAGCCACACCCCGCACATTGACGCACTGGGCGTAATTGCCATTGGCGTGGGCGGCCTGGAAGCCGAGACCGTTATGCTGGGGCAGCCCTCCATGATGCGTCTGCCGGATATTGTGGGTGTGAAGCTCACCGGCAAGCGTCAGCCGGGCATCACTGCCACCGATATCGTTCTGGCCATCACCGAGTTCCTGCGTAAGGAGCGGGTGGTTGGCGCTTATCTGGAATTCTTCGGCGAAGGCGCTGCAAGCCTGACCATCGGTGACCGTGCCACCATTTCCAACATGACTCCGGAATACGGCGCTACCGCTGGGATGTTCTACATCGACGAACAGACCATCGATTACCTGAAGCTGACCGGCCGCGAGCCGGAGCAGATTGACCTGGTCGAGAAATACGCAAAAGAAACCGGCCTGTGGGCGACGGAAATGGCTGAAGCCCAGTACGAGCGTGTGCTGGAGTTTGATCTGTCTTCCGTGGTACGCAACGTGGCTGGTCCGTCTAACCCGCACCGCCGTGTGGCCACGGCTGACCTGCACGATCGCGGCATTGCCGTGAACCTGGACAAGGCGCTGGAAGAAGAGAAAAAGGGCCTGATGCCTGATGGCGCGGTCATCATCGCGGCGATCACTTCCTGCACGAACACCTCCA
>DATGQY010000193.1:0-5881 GCA_035303925.1 Marinobacter sp.
TGAAAGATCGGGACCTGCTGATTCAGCGCTTCAAACAGCGGCAACTGAAGTATCTGGTGAATGTGTCGGTGCTCACCACCGGCTTTGATGCGCCCCATGTGGACTTTATCGCCATTCTTCGGCCTACGCAGTCGGTGAGTCTGTACCAGCAGATAGTGGGCCGCGGCCTGCGGTTGGACGAGGGCAAACGAGATTGCCTGGTGATTGATTACGCGGGTAACCATGTGAATCTGCATCACCCGGAGGTGGGGGAGCCGAAACCGAACCCGGACAGTGAACCGGTGCAGGTGTTCTGCCCGGGCTGCGGGTTTGCCAATATCTTCTGGGGCAAAACCGACAGTGATGGTCGTGTGATCGAGCACTATGGACGGCGTTGTCAGGGGCTGCTGGAGCCTGCGGAGGGGGATGAATCTATCGTGCAGAAGCGCCACCCTCAGCAATGCGATTACCGTTTTCGGTTCAAGGAGTGCCCGCACTGCGGTGGTGAGAATGACATTGCGGCCCGTAACTGCGGGCACTGTCATCAAGCGATTATTGATCCGGATGATCAGCTTCGGGATGCCCTGAAACTGAAGGATGCCATGGTGATTCGTTGTGCCGGGATCTCGATGAGTGCGGAAGCCTCTAAGCTGAGGATTACCTATCACGGTGAGGACGGCGAAGAGCTGAAGGAGTCTTTCGATTTCACCAAGCCTGCTCAGCGTTCCGTGTTCAACAAGCTGTTTGGCCGCAGGTTCGCTAATGGCCAGTCCCCAAGAACGTTCGGCAAGGCAGATGAGGTGCTTGAGATGCAAGCCCTGTTGCCGGCGCCGGATTTTGTGATCGCGCGGAAGCAGAAGCAATATTGGCGTGTGCAGGAGCGGGTGTTTGATTATCGGGGGCAGTATCGGAAGGCGAATGAGGCTTGAGAAGGATATAATGGCCGACGTTGAAACCTGTCAGAGATCTCGTTATGCCCATAGAAAAGAATCAAGTGGTCCTGTTTCACTACAACGTCAGTGATGAGCAGGGCAACGTTGTTGAAACCTCCCGGGACGGCCAGCCGAACGCGTACCTGCATGGCCATGGCGGCATTATCCGGGGTCTGGAAGAAGCTTTGGAAGGTCGCGAGGCTGGCGACACCTTCAGTGTTACCGTATCTCCGGATAAAGCCTACGGTCCTCGCAAGCCGGACGCCGTGCAGCGTGTGCCTATCAAACACTTGATGGGTGCCAAACGCTGGAAGCCGGGCATGGTTGCTCAGGTGCAAACCGAGCATGGCCGGCGCCATGTGGTTGTTGCCAAAGTTGGCCACAAGTTTGCCGATGTCGATACCAATCATCCAATGGCCGGCAAAACCCTGACCTTTGATATCGAAATCCTCGAAGTCCGCGCTGCCGATGCGGAAGAGTTAGCGCACGGCCACGCCCACGGGCCGGGTGGTCATCACTAAGGCGTTCACTCCCCATGTACCGGTAGAGAAAATCACCTGCTTCTTATACTTCCGTCTAGTGTTGCGCCGTGGCTCTCTCTATTTGGGTATGATGCTACCCAGTTGCGGCTTTTTCGCCGTTGTAGCAAGTGGATTTGTGAAGGAGCCTTGAATATGAACAGTGTTTCCACCGCCTTGCAGGACATGGCCGCCCCCGACGGGGTTTGCTACGGTTGCGGAAGTGCCCACCCTGAGGGGCTGCACATAAAGAGTCGTTGGCACGAGGACGGTATTCACGTGGTGTGTACTCACACCCCTGATCCGAAATTCCATGGTTGGCCAGAACTGGTTTACGGCGGGTTGCTGGCCATGTTGGTGGATTGCCATTCCAACTGGACTGCCATGGCCTATCACTACCGTGCCGAAGGTCGTGAGCCTGGCACTCTGCCGCGCATTGATTGTGTCACCGGCAAGTTGGGACTGACTTACCTGAAGCCCACACCAATGGGAGTGGAACTGACCCTCAAAGCCAGAGTGGAGGGCGAAGTCGGCCGTAAGAGCCGGGTGATCTGCGAGGTCTGGGCCGGTGACGTTCTTACGGTGACAGCAGATTCAATCTTCGTTCGGGTAGATACGGAACAGTTGAAGTCGCAGGCCCACGGTCGCGCATAGAGGGCTGGGGCGTCAATCGGAATCGGGCTTGAGATTGCCTGCGAGTGCAGGCAATTATTTGTTCATTGATTAATCAATCCGACAATTTATTCGGATTTCGGATACACTGGGGCGCTGACATTGGTAAATGTGCCAAGATTAACCAGGAAAATACAATGAGCAAGAAACCCGTAAAAGCTACATTAACGGCTGCTGCGATTAAAGAGCAGACGGCTGCTTTTTTAAAGTCCGGTGGGTCTATTGAATACGTGGTTAAAGGTAAAAGTGGGCAATACGCTTCTACTGGTACAAAGCAGATTAATCTGAAAAGTAACTGATGCGTTCGCATTAAGCGAGGTAGGTTGGGTAAATAAATCTACCCTCGTCGTATCAATAAAAAAGGCAGCCGAGGCTGCCTTTTTTATGACGTTCTGGCTGTTATTTACAGGCCAATAACGTTCTCAGCTTGGGGGCCTTTCTGGCCTTCAGTCACGCTGAATTCAACTTCCTGACCTTCAGCCAGTGTTTTGAATCCGCCGCCCTGAATAGAGCTGTAGTGAACAAAAACGTCTGCGCCGCCTTCACGAGTAATAAAGCCAAAACCTTTTGCTTCATTGAAGAACTTAACGTTGCCTTTAATAGTAGACATAATATTTATCCTGATTTTAATCAATAAGTTGCTGTCAAAAGATCGTTTTGATCTTTGATCAACGGTATGCGGGAAATAAAAAAACGTGCAGGATCAAAAACAGGACAAGAGGTCTTACAACACAAAAGGTCTTATTCGTGAAATGCTTTGCTAAATGTTTCCAACGAAATAGACAGTACGCTAATTAACTGGCATTGCATAGCAAAGTTTTATTTATTTTATCTGCGTTCTCCGACAGGCAAGATTCCGTTCCAGACAGGCAAAGCCATATCTTCCGGCTCTTCATTGGGGCCACCAGACCGGCTCTTGAAGGAGCCTTCGTTAATGGGCACACGGAACAACGCCGTGGCCTTACGCTCCTTTAAACTGGGTGCCCGAACCTGCTCCCAGCGGCCGGGTTCAATCTGGTTGATGATGGCTTGAAAGGCGGCATCGAACTGGTGGTCATCGGTGACCAGTTGTGCCCGGCCGAACAGCACCAGAGATTCATAGTTGGCGCTGTGATGGTAGGCAGACTTGCTCATTACCCACTCGTTGGTGACGGCGAATGAAATGCAGAGCAAAGATCCGGAACCAAGGCACCGGGACATCCGGCCGCCGTTCAGGGTGTGAATGTAGAGGTCGTCATCCAGCCGCCATACCGTGATGGGAATAATGCGAGGCTCGCCGTCTTCAACAAAACCCACGTGGCCGGTCTTGAGCCGGTCGATCAGTTCGTAGGCGGTTTTTCTGTCATAG
Organism: Marinobacter sp.; assembly: GCA_035303925.1. Taxonomy (GTDB): domain Bacteria; phylum Pseudomonadota; class Gammaproteobacteria; order Pseudomonadales; family Oleiphilaceae; genus Marinobacter. The sequence continues at coordinate 3,450 of DATGQY010000193.1, forward strand.
CGTGCTCTCGCCGCTGCCCGTTTCACCGTGCTCCGTGGGCAGCAGGTCAGGGGTGAGGTAAGGATTTGCGAATTCTCCATCGTGGTCATCGGAATCTCCTGAGGGGACTGGCTCTACAAATTGTTCCTCTATTGAAAAACACTTCTGATACCATCCAAAGATCCAGATTGTGACTTTTGATAGGGCCAGTTGATGTGATCGACGACATCCGGTTAGACAACCGACAGTCTTTGCAGTTGCAGCTATACCAGCATCTGGCCGAGCGCATACTTGCGCAGCGGTATCTACCGGGTCACATGCTGCCGTCAAGTCGCCAGATGGCGCAGGACCTGGGTGTCAGCAGGAATACCGTGAATGCCGTCTACGATCAGTTGAAGGCTGAGGGGTTCCTGCAGAGCCGCGCCGGAAAGGGGATCTTCGTACACGAAGACATTACCGCTGCTGTCAATCCTGCCGGGGCCGGCCTCAAGCGCCCAGTGAGTACACAATTGACACTACCGCCGCTGCCGGCTGCGCCCCGTTCCGTGCTGAAAACGGCCAGAGATGCCAGCTTGCCGTTTCAGCCAGGTCTGCCGGATGTGGATGCTTTTCCCATCAAAACCTGGAACCGGATTCTTCATCACCAGGAGAGTCGGCGGTCTCTGCGGGGCTACGATGCCGTGCAGGGCTACCAACCTCTACGGCGAGCCATTGCAGATTATCTTCGAACGTCTCGCGGGGTTCGCTGTGAGGCTCATCAGGTTGTCATAACAAACGGCGCACAGCAGGCACTCTCGCTGCTGGCAGATGTTTTTTTACGGCCTGGTGACAGAGTGCTGTGTGAGAACCCCGGCTACCGTGGCGCCCGCAATGCGCTGGGACGCTTGGGCAATCCGCTGATACCCATACCGTTGCGGAATCAGGTGTTGGATGTGAGTGCACTGCGGGGGCTTGGCGCAGCGAGGCTTCTGTACTGCACTCCCACGCACCAATACCCCATGGGCGGCATTCTTGATCTCTCGCAACGCATGGCGCTCATTCAATGGGCGCAGGAGAACGAGTGCTGGCTCATTGAAGACGACTACGACAGCGAATTCCACTTCTATAACAAACCCTTCGCGGCCATTCAGGGAATGTTCGAGAATGCTCCGGTACTCTATGTCGGCAGTTTCAGCAAAACGTTGCTACCGGCGCTTCGGGTGGGCTACCTGGTGTTGCCCGAAGCAGTGGTTGACTCGGTGCTCTGGGCCAAGCAAATCAGTGGCGGTGAAACGCCGCTGCTGACCCAGGCAACCATTGCCGAGTTTATGGACAGCGGCCAGTTTACCCGGCACCTGCGACGCATGCGCCAGCTATACCGGGATAAATGGCAGTTTTTTCAGCACGAGGTCAGTGAACGGCTTGAAGGATTGGTTCACCCCGTGGCGGAAAGTGCTGGCATGCACCTGGTGCTTGAGGGTCAATTTGACGATGTGGCACTGAGCAACTGGCTGCAAACGAAAGGGATTGGCAGCACGCCGCTCAGCGCCCATTTTATCGGAGCACCCCTTCAAAGCGGGCTGGTCATGGGGTTTGCCAGCGCCAATGAGCGAGAGATGAAGGAGTGCGTGACCTGGCTGGGGTCGTGGTTGGCTCAGTGATGGTCGCCATTGCCCTCAACAATGTTATGAATCTCCTCAATCGAATGGACATAACGAACATAACTTTCGACAAAATCCCGATGTGGTAGCTCGGCCAGGCGTCAGGCCGATGCGCGATGTCGGGCCCGGGTAGGAGATTGCTGTCGGCTCCCTTTAAGGTGTCGAAATACTTTACAGGGTCAATTTTGCTTTTCTGCAGGTTGTTAGTTTTATTGCAGTTATTTTTCTGGTATGCGCATTGCTTGGTTACAGCCAGTCTGGTCCATACCTGGTGCTCTCTTAAGGAACACAGCTGATGAAACTTAAAATTGCGATTGCCAGTGCGCTGTTTGCTGCTTCAGTTCAGGCTCACGCAGTATTGATCATCGACAACACAACAGCAGGACGTTACAACTCGGGGCTTGGAGACCTGGCCAGCATGGATGGCGCCGGTGGTTTCCTTTTGGGGGCGAATAGCAGCGAAGGCGACCCAACTGCAGAGTTAGCAGCAGACCCCGGCTTCACCTTTACTCCGGAGTTCGGGGCAGACTGGTTGAATGGTGACTACTCGGGTGGCACCTGGAGTGCCCCGGGCGCGTTTATCCCAACCTCTTGGGCGGTTAACGCGGAAACGGCCATCGTCTATGACTTTACGCTTGCCAGCCTCGCTAATCTGACCATAGACGTGGGCGTCGATAACGGCATTGTCTTGTGGCTCGACGGCGCTTTCCTGTTTGGCGCAACGGCCTCAGGTGGTGCAAACGTGAACGAATATGACATCAACCTGTCTGGTATTTCCGCTGGTGACCACTCGCTACAGATTCTGCGGGCAGA
>DATGQY010000194.1:0-9395 GCA_035303925.1 Marinobacter sp.
GTCAACTACTGGATGGGTGATCGCGGTTTCGCACCGTTCCTGAAAAAACTTCGTGAAGGGGAGGTCTGATCATGGCAGGCGCATCAGCCAAACAGGTTCTCTTCGAACCAATTTTCAGCAATAACCCTATCGCCCTGCAGATCCTCGGTATCTGTTCGGCGCTGGCGGTAACCACCAGCATGAACGTCAGTCTCGTTATGTGTCTGGCGGTTATTGCGGTTACCGCGTTCTCCAGCCTGGCGGTGTCGCTGGTCCGTACGCAGATTCCGGGCAGCATCCGGATCATTGTTCAGATGACCATCATCGCTTCTCTGGTAATTGTGGTTGATCAGATTCTGAAGGCGTATGCCTACGAGATCTCCAAGCAGTTGTCGGTATTTGTTGGTCTGATCATCACCAACTGCATCGTCATGGGCCGGGCGGAAGGCTACGCCATGACCAACCCGCCGCTGATGAGTTTCCTCGACGGTATCGGTAACGGCCTTGGCTACTCCATCATGCTGTTGTTCGTGGCGTTCTTCCGTGAGCTGCTGGGCGCCGGCTCGCTGTTTGGTATCACCCTGCTGCCTGTAGTCAACGAAGGCGGCTGGTATGTGCCAAACGGTCTGCTACTGTTGCCACCGAGTGCGTTCTTCATTATTGGTCTGGCTATCTGGGGCCTGCGTACCTGGAAACCTGAGCAGGTTGAAGATGTGGATTACAAAATGTCCCGCCACAAAGTCAAGGAGGCCTTCTGATGGAACATTATCTGAGCCTTCTGCTTAAGGCGATCTTCGTTGAGAACATGGCACTGGCGTTCTTCCTGGGGATGTGTACCTTCCTGGCCATCTCCAAGAAGATTGAAGCGGCTACCGGTCTGGGCATTGCGGTTGTAGTGGTTCTGACGGTCACCGTGCCGGTGAACAACCTCCTGTACAACAGCGTATTGCGTGAAGGCGCGTTGGCCTGGGCTGGCCTGCCAAACGTGGATCTGAGCTTTCTGGGTCTGCTGACCTACATCGGTGTCATTGCAGCGATCGTACAGATCATGGAAATGGTGCTGGATAAATACATCCCGGCCCTGTATTCCGCCCTGGGTGTGTTCTTGCCGCTTATCACCGTTAACTGCGCCATTATGGGTGCGTCACTGTTCATGGTTGAGCGTGACTACACCTTTGGTGAGAGTGTGGTGTATGGCTTCGGTGCCGGCATTGGCTGGGCCCTGGCTATCATCGCCCTCGCAGGTATCCGTGAAAAGCTCAAGTACAGCGATGTTCCGAACGGACTGCGTGGCCTTGGCATCACCTTCGTAACAGTGGGTCTGATGTCTTTGGGTTTCATGTCGTTCTCCGGCATCTCCCTGTAATTCACCCGGTGATTCGGATTAACGAAAAGGCGAGACCATGAATACAGAAATTATTCTCGGCGTGGTCATGTTCACCGTTATCGTTCTGGCGCTGGTGGCGATTATCCTCGCGGCCCGCTCCAGGCTGGTAAGCACCGGTGATGTGACCATTGAGATCAACGATGACCCCGAGCACACGGTGAAAACCAGTGCCGGTGGCAAGCTGCTTGGCACCCTGGCCAACAGCGGTATTTACCTGTCGTCTGCCTGTGGCGGCGGCGGTACCTGTGCCCAGTGCAAGTGCAAAGTCTTCGACGGCGGCGGCGCCATGCTGCCCACCGAAAAAACTCACTTCACCAACCGTGAAGAGAAGGAAGGCTGGCGTTTGTCGTGCCAGGTGCCTGTGAAACAGGACATGAAGATTGAAGTGCCGGAAGAGTTCTTCGGTGTGAAGAAGTGGGAATGCGAAGTGGTCTCCAACCACAACGTGGCCACCTTCATCAAAGAACTGGTCCTGAAGCTGCCAGAAGGTGAGGAAGTCGATTTCCGTGCCGGTGGTTACGTTCAGCTCGAGTGCCCTCCCTACGAAATTGATTTCAAGGATTTCAATATCGAGGAAGAGTTCCACGAAGACTGGGACAAGCATGACATCTGGCGCTACAAAGCGATCAACAAGGAAGACACCATCCGAGCCTATTCCATGGCGAACTACCCGGAAGAAAAGGGTCTTCTCAAGTTCAACATCCGTATCGCGACACCGCCTCCTGGCACCGATCATCCGCCAGGAATCATGTCCAGCTTCGTGTTCAACCTGAAGCCTGGTGACAAGGTGACCGTGATGGGGCCGTTCGGTGAGTTCTTCGCCAAGAAGACCGATGCTGAAATGGTGTTCATCGGTGGTGGTGCGGGCATGGCGCCCATGCGCTCCCACATCTTTGACCAGCTCAAGCGCCTGAACTCCAAGCGTAAGATCAGCTTCTGGTATGGTGCCCGTAGTGTTCGTGAAATGTTCTACGTGGAAGACTTTGACGGTCTGGCTGCTGAAAACGAAAACTTCGAGTGGCACGTGGCCTTGTCTGACGCGTTGCCAAGCGATAACTGGGAAGGCCCGACCGGCTTTATCCACAACGTGTTGTACGAGAACTATCTGAAGGATCACCCTGCGCCTGAAGATTGTGAGTTCTACATGTGTGGGCCCCCAATCATGAACGCGTCGGTCATCAAGATGCTGAAAGATCTGGGCGTTGAAGATGAAAACATCATGCTGGATGACTTCGGAGGTTAATCAACTCAGATGACATCCCGCATGTATGAACCCGTCAGGGTGGTTGTAGCCAGCGTCTTCTGGGCGCTGGCTGTGGCCGCCCTGGCGGGTTGCTCGTTTCAGGATGAAGAAAAAGTCTGGGAGATCTCGGGCGGGATCTTCGGAACCACCTATCACATTAACGTCGTATTGCCAGAAGACGAAGTCAGGCTGCAGACTCTCGCTCAGGGGATCAAAGCCGAGCTGGACCGTGTAGACGGAGCCATGTCGACCTGGAAGCCGGACTCCGAGCTGTCACTTCTGAACCGTATGCCGGCGCAGTCTGACTGGACAGAGTTGTCGGCGCCCCTGTTCGAGGTGATTAACCGCGCGCAGGAAGTGTCGGTTCTGACAGACGGTGCATTTGACGTTACGGTTGGCCCCGTCGTGAATCTCTGGGGGTTTGGTCCGGAGGCCCGGCCCGAAACAAGACCGTCTCAGGCCACGTTGACAGAGCTGCTGGCTGTGACCGGCTGGGAGTTTCTGGAGCTTGATCCGAATACCCGATCCATACGCAGCCAGCAGCCCCAGTACATTGATTTGTCTGGCATTGCCAAAGGTTACGGGGTGGATGTCGTGGCCCGTTATCTCGACAGCGCGGGCATTGATGCATACCTTGTGGAGATCGGCGGTGAAGTTCGTACCCGTGGTCGAAAGCCCGGTGGCGATGTCTGGAGACTGGCTATTGAAGAGCCGTCCGAGCAAGCCCGGCAGGTTAACAAGGTTATCGCACTGGATAACCGGTCGATGGCGACCTCCGGCGACTATCGTAACTATTACGAATCACATGGCCAGCGCTATTCCCATACAATTGACCCTGATACGGGAATGCCGATAAGCCACCGCCTGGCTTCCGTAACGGTCATTGCAGACGACTGCATGACAGCGGATGCACTGGCTACAGCGTTTAATGTTATGGGGTTTGAGCGGGCTATGGGCCTGGCCACCCGTGAGAACATTCCTGCGTATTTTATTGTAAGGGGAGATGGCGGCTTTAACGTACACCAGACGCCGGCTTTCTCGTCTTACGTTGTCCAGTAAAGGGGGCAGTTATGGGTACCTTTCTTTTGGTGTTGTTTATCGTCGTTCTGCTGATTGCCGGCATGTCTATTGGTGTTATTTTTGGCCGTAAGCCCATCAGTGGCACGTGTGGTGGTATCGGCGCGCTTGGGATCAGTGCTTCCTGCGAGATTTGTGGCGGGAATACCCAGAAGTGTGAGGACAACCGCAACGGTTCCGAGGAACCGGCGAAAGCTGAAGACCTGACCTACGACGCGACCAAATCAAAAAAATAACCGCAAGTGGTCACACACATTCAATAACTAAAGCTACGTTCAAGAGGCGTAGATAAGGAGTTACTGCGCGCATGGCAGAGCATCATTACGACGTTGTTGTTATCGGCGCCGGCCCCTCCGGCGAAGGGGCGGCAATGAACGCGGCGAAACACAACAAGCGTGTCGCGATCATTGAAGACAAGCCCGCTGTTGGCGGCAATTGCACCCACTGGGGCACGATTCCCTCCAAGGCGCTGCGGCATTCTGTTAAACAGATCATCACCTTTAACACCAACCAGATGTTTCGGGACATCGGCGAACCGCGTTGGTTCTCGTTCCCGCGGGTTCTGCAAAATGCCCAGAAGGTCATTGGCAAACAGGTCAAACTGCGCACACAGTTCTATTCCCGCAACCGTGTTGACCTGATCACCGGTCTGGCGTCGTTCGTGGACAAGAATCGCCTCGAGATTCGTGGCAATAAATCCGTCGAAACCATCCACTTCAAGCAGGCGATCATTGCAACCGGTTCCCGGCCTTATCTGCCACCGGATGTCGACTTCCGTCACCACCGAATCTACAACTCGGACTCTATCCTGAATCTGTCACACACACCGCGTACGCTCATTATCTACGGTGCCGGCGTTATCGGTTCTGAGTATGCCTCTATTTTTGCTGGCCTTGGTGTGAAAGTGGACCTGATTAACCCGGGTGATCGATTGTTGTCGTTCCTGGATGACGAAATCTCCGATGCGTTGAGTTACCACCTTCGAAACAATGGTGTGCTGGTTCGTCACAATGAGCAGTATGAATCGGTGAAAGGCGACGATCACGGCGTTGTACTGACACTTCAGTCGGGCAAGAAAATTCGTGCCGACGCTTTCCTGTGGTGTAACGGACGCAGCGGTAACACCGAAAATCTGGGGCTGGACAACATTGGCCTGGTGCCTAATGGCCGCGGCCAATTGGCGGTTGACGACCACTACCGGACCGAGATTGATCACATCTATGCCGTAGGGGATGTTATTGGCTGGCCAAGCCTGGCAAGTGCAGCTTACGACCAGGGCCGGTCAGCGTCGTCTGACATCGTGCAGGATGAGTATTTCCGATTTGTGAATGATGTCCCTACCGGTATTTACACCATTCCGGAGATCAGTTCGGTAGGTAAAACCGAGCGCGAGTTGACCGAAGCCAAAGTGCCCTACGACGTGGGGCAGGCGTTCTTCAAAGATCTGGCAAGGGCACAGATTACCGGTGAGGCCGTGGGCATGCTGAAGTTGCTGTTCCACCGGGAAACCCGCGAAATACTGGGGATTCACTGTTTCGGTGACCAGGCTGCAGAAATCGTACACATCGGCCAGGCCATTATGAACCAGGAAGGGGAGGCCAACTCCCTGAACTACTTTATCAACACCACCTTCAACTACCCGACCATGGCTGAAGCCTACCGGGTAGCCGCACTGAATGGCCTGAACCGGATTTTCTGATTCAGGCCGCCTCTCCGGGCCCTGCCATCAGGCAGGTTCCGGGGTTTCTTTAAGGGGTAGGTTCAGTAACGATGTGGCTCGGTTGTCAAAGTACATCCGGGTGCTGGTCGGGTAGTCTGTGATGATGCTGTCTACCCCCATTTCTTCCAGCAGCACCATGTCGTGAATGCGATTCACCGTCCAGGTAGATACGTGCATGTTACGCTTGTGCGCCATATCGACCATGCCCTTGCTTAGAATCTTCCAGTTAACGCAGAAATATTCGCAGCCCAGCCGTGTTGCCAGATTCAGTGGTTTCGGGAACTTACGTTCTGCCACCAGGCCGATGCGGATGTTCTTGTCCCGACGGCGAATTTCCCTCAGGAACCATGGGTCTGTCGAGGTTATTGCGGCGCTCTGGTACAGGTTCCGGCGCTGGATAATCTCGGTCAGCCGGTTGCACAGAATGTTCAGCCGGGAGCGGGAGTCTTTTTTTACTTCCAGCTGCAGGTGTTCCAGATCATCGAACTGATCCAGCAGGGCCTCAAGTGTCGGAATGCCGGTTTTGCGCGGCCAGGCACTGGTGTTGCGCCGGGCGTCCATGTTCTCGAGCTCGGCCGACGTGTAGTGGGCAACATTACCCTTCTGGCCGGTGGTGCGGTCTACCGTCAGGTCGTGCACCAGTACCGGAACGCCGTCTTTGGAAAGCACCAGATCGAGTTCAAAATTCCGGACACCATGTCGGTAGGCATGGATAAATCCCGGCAGCGTGTTTTCGGGAGCCTCACCTTTGGCTCCCCGGTGACCATAAACGATCATTCTGCAGTGTTATCCTTCAGGCGTTGATAAATGGCCTGGCGCTTTTTCCAGGTGTCGTGACACAGCCGGATATCTTCCATGTAGGCTGGCAACTCGTTCATCAGCAGTGCCTGTGGGCCGTCTACCAGGGCTTTTTCCGGTTTCGGGTGGAAGTCCACCAACACCATGTTAGCGCCGGCTATCACGCCCTGAGCGGTCGCGTGCATCACATCCAGAATGCCGTCCGGTGAGCGCTCCCGGGTGCCCACGGAGTGGGAGGGGTCGACACACACGGGCATTCGGGTGAGCCGTTTAACGGCCGGCACGTGGGCAAAATCCACCATGTTACGGTGCGGTTGGCCCGCTTCGGTTTTCATGCCCCGTAGGCAGAAAATCACGTTGGCGTTACCTTCACTCGCCAGGTATTCAGCGGCGTTCAGGGATTCGTTCAGGGTAATCCCGAAACCTCGCTTCAACAGCACCGGGTAGGTGCTCTGGCGCCCAATGGCTTTGAGCAGTTCAAAGTTCTGGGTGTTACGGGTGCCCACTTGCAGCATCACGCCGGTTGGCCGGCCCAGCTTCTCCAGGCAGGTGTCAATTTCTTCGATGTGGCTCTCGTGGGTGATTTCCATGGCGATCACTTTGATGCCATGCTTCCCGGCCTTCTCGAATACCCAGGGCAGACATCCCTTGCCGTGCCCCTGGAAGGAGTAGGGGTTGGTGCGTGGCTTATAGGCGCCCATGCGGGTGCAGACTTCGCCACTGTCTTCCAGCGCTTTCATCATGATTTCCACATGCTCGGGCACATCCACCGCGCACAAGCCGGCAAAAATGTTCAGGTTGTTCTGGCTGAACTCCACGCCGTTATAGGTGAAGCCACTCTGGCGATGGTCATCTTTGTGCCGGCCCAGAATCCGGTAGTCTTCGGATATCCGGATGGCTCGGTCCACTGCTGGCAAGGCTTCGATTTCTTCTTTATCGAGAGTCTTGGTATCGCCGAGCAGGTAGATTTCGGTCAGACGCTGGCTGGCACCCTGAATCTCGTGAACACGCAGGGTGACCCCCGGCAGGTTTTCGAGATAGTGCAGGGTCTGGCGGTAGGCTTCGCTGTCCAGCGAGGTATTGGGATGAAGGATGGCTAACATGAAAACTCCTTGAATTAACTGGCGGTGTCTTCCGCCCGGTGCCGCGCCTGCATGTACTCACGGTGATTAAGATGCAGCAGATCTGCCATGCGGCGAATAAGATGTTCTTCGTACTTGTCGATACGCCCGTCCGCCAGGGCGACCCGCCAGATACTCTCCAGCAGGGCCTGTTTCTGGGTCTGATCAAAGTGGTCGTTGATCTGCCCGGTAAATTCATAAAGAGACGTCGCATCTTCGGCATGCGCCAAGGCATCTTCCAGAATCTCTTCTGCCTCTTTCCGGGTCACCTGGTGGGCCTGAACTGCGCAGTCCACAATGGTTTTCAGTTCTCGTTTATCTTCGTCGCTGTCTACCCGGGACAACTGCACCATCAATGCGGTTGCAGCAACCGCAAGCTGGTGAGCATCGGCGGTTACCGGCTCGGATGCCGGTACTGCAAAGAGTTTTTTCAGGTGTTCAATCATATCCGGACCACTGTAGATTCACGCAAAAGTCAGGCAGCTTGGGCCAGTTGGCGTACCCGGTTTTCCAGTTCGATCTGGTCGGCGGCAAACCGGCGGATGCCATCGGCCAGTTTCTCGGTGGCCATGGCGTCTTCATTGGATTCCCACCGGAACAGTTTTTCATCCACGGCGCCGATTTTCTCGCTGCTGGATGCGGTTTCGGCACTGAGCCGGCGCGCCAGTTCGCCGTGATCGTCTTTCAGTTCCTGCAGCAAAGCAGGGCTGATGGTCAGGCGGTCGCAGCCGGCCAGCATTTCGATCTCGCCGGTATTGCGGAAGCTGGCACCCATCACCACCGTGTTGAAGCCATTTGCTTTGTAGTAATTGTAGATGCGGCTGACGGACTGAACGCCGGGGTCTTCTGCGGCCGGATAGCTGTCACGGCCCGTGCTGGCCAGGTGCCAGTCGAGAATGCGGCCGACAAAGGGTGAAATCAGGTGTGCACCGGCCTGGGCACAGGCGACCGCTTGCACAAAGGAAAACAGCAGGGTGAGGTTGCAGCGGATACCCTCTTTCTCGAGTTGTTCGGCTGCGCGGATGCCTTCCCAGGTAGAGGCAATTTTGATCAGCACGCGGCTGGTATCTACGCCTTGCTGGTCGTAAAGCTCGATCAGGTTTCGGGCTTTTTGCAGCGTAGCGGCAGTGTCGAACGACAGGCGGGCATCTACCTCGGTGGACACCACGCCGGGAATCAGGTTCAGGATTTCTCTTCCCGCCAGAACGGCCAGCATGTCAGTGGCCAGAGTCAGCTGCTCGGCTGAAGAACCGCCGTGTTTATTCGCGAAGGCTACGGCGTTATCCAGCATCGGACGATAGGCGTCGGACGCAGCTGCTTTCAGCAGCAGGGAAGGGTTGGTGGTGGCATCTTCCGGCCGCCATTGGGCAATGGCGTCTATGTCGCCGGTGTCGGCCACCACGGTGGTCATGGTTTTCAGTTGATCCAGCTTGCTTGTCATTCGTCCTGTCGTCCCGGTTGTCAGATGTTATTGCGGCACCCAGCTCCCGAATGCCTTCCTGACCACTACAATAACGGCAGCTCAAGACAGGAACAAGACGGCTAAAGGTAGGTAAGCGATTCGCTTTCGGAAACGGTGATCTGTTCCTGCACCTTGGCCAGTGCCTGCTCGATCACTTCAAGGCCTGAGCCGGGCCTGTTGGCATTCTCGCTCAAGTGGCGGCGGAACTGACGACCGCCCGGCATCCCCAGAAACAAGCCCATAATGTGACGGGTGATGTGGGTGAGGTACACGCCGCGCTCCAGCTCCTGCTGTATGAACGGAAACATCGCTCGCAGAGCCTCGTGGCGGCTGGAAACGGGCGCCGGCTCGCCGAAGAACTCCGGGTCCACGCCTGCCAGTAGCCAGGGATTGTGGTAGGCCTCCCGGCCCAGCATAACGCCATCGGTATGGGCCAGGTGCTCATGGCATTCCTGAAAGGTTTTAATGCCGCCGTTAATGATGATCTCCAGATGCGGATAGGTCTGCTTCAGGCGATAGACCCAGTCGTACTTCAGCGGCGGAATATCCCGGTTTTCTTTCGGGCTGAGGCCCTCCAGAACGGCAATGCGGGCATGCACAATGAAGGT
>DATGQY010000195.1:0-27681 GCA_035303925.1 Marinobacter sp.
GCCGCTCTGGGCATGGTGATCTGGGGTGGTTATGAGGCTGTGATTACCGTCTTTAACGCCGCTGACGCGTCCATGGGGCTGATGGCCACCATCAACCTGATTGCCATTGTGCTGCTGTCCGGTACTGTCGTGAAGCTCACCAAAGACTACCTTGCCCAGCGCAAGGAAGGCGTGGTTCCCCAATTCAAATCCAGGGATTACCCGGAACTGCACGAGAAGATCGACAGCAACATCTGGCACTGACCTTCACACGCCGGCCGCCATCACCTGATTGCGGCCGGTTTTTTTGGCAGAGTACAAAGCCTGGTCGGCGGCACGCAGCAGGCCTTCAAACTCAGCAATACTCTCAGGCCAGCAAGCAACACCGGCCGAAATGGTCAGGCACCCCAGGTTCCGGCCTTCAAACATAACCCGCTCACTGGCAATGCCCAGCCGCAACCGCTCTGCCCGCTCACGAGCTTCGGCAAGGCTGGCGCCAGGCATCAGTACGGCAAATTCCTCACCGCCATACCGGCACACCGTATCGCTCCCACGAAAATATCGGCCCAGTACCTGCCCAACGATCCTCAGAGCTTCATCACCGGCCTCATGACCAAAGGTGTCGTTGAACTGCTTGAAGTGATCAATATCGAACATCAGAAGGCTCAGCGGTCTTTCTGTGCGCTGGGAAACGGCCCGCTCATGGCGGAGCAATTCATCAAAGTGGCGCCGGTTCTTCAGCCCGGTCAATCCATCTTCGTAGGAGAACCGCTGGAGTTCGTCCCGCAAGGCCAAGGCTGACAAGGTAACCCCGATTTTCTCGACCGACTGATACACCCAGGAGAGCAGCCTGGCAATGCCGTAATCCTTGACCGACTCGGGCAAATCCGGCGCCGTCAGCAACACGACGCCTTCGGGCTCGTTGGTGGCCCGCGGTGCTTCCACCCGCAGGAAGAAACACAGGTTTTGTGGGAGTTCATGGGACTTGATCGGCACCGCTGTCTCGGTCAGGCCCGGCAGGTCTGCATCGAGAAACTGAGGGAAGTTTCGCTCTGCCTTGTCGCCCCAACTGACCAGCCGTCGATACTGCCCTTCTGCGCCCAGTCGATAGAAGCTGCCATTCATCGGAAGGTAGAGTTCCGGGAGCGCCCTTAGCAACGGGCTGAAAGCCTGCTCGAAGGTGCCGGAGTCCTGCAGTTCCGAGATGACATCCGCCAGCTTCTGGCTTTTCTTGCTTTCCAGCGCCAGCAGTTGAGACCGGGATGCCTCCCGCTCGGCCAGAGCTTCTGCCTTGGCGGTGCGATCGGCCACTTTCTTTTCCAGGTTCAGTGTCAGTTGATAGAGGGCTTGCTGCGTCTGACTGAAGTGCCAAACTGAAATACTGATCACCGCCAGCACGAAGGCCAACGCGCCCCAGCTTGTCACCGAGCGCCCCCAAGGCACCAGGCCGTGGGCAACCGCCATATCAAAAAGCAGGAAGCCGGCAAACAGAACGCACGACACCAGCACCACCTGCTGCTCGCGCCGAAGCCGCCTGAAGTAGCGGGCCGCGTTGACGGTCAGCATCACCAGCGTAATCACCAGCAAGCCGTCAAAAACCGGGAAGGTGGAAGACAAATCGACAAGGCCCAGCAACGCGAGGCCCAGCGCACCCGCCGCATACAGCAGGTGGAACTTCCAGAGCCAGCTGGCTATCCGAACGCGACCGGCCGGTAGCCATTGTTGCAGCAGCAGCGCAAGCGCCACCGGAACCAGGTAATAGGACCCCGCCGCCAGGTAATCCCACATCAACGGCTGATAAGCAATTAACAGACTCGCCGGGGATTCCGACACCAGCATCACAGCAACCACAAAAGAGAACAACGCGATGCTGGCGAAGCTTTTCTCGCTCCGTTGAATGACGGCGAAGACAAGCGCCAATAGCGCGATCAGCGCCGACAGGGTCGCGATGATCAAGCTTTCAGTTGACCGACTGACAATGCGCAAGACCAGGGCAGGATGGTCCAGAATCCCCACTTCACCCCAGAGCCCTATGTCGGTGTAGTCCGAGAACACCCTGAAATAGAAGGTTTCGCCTTCGTAGTCATCGGGCAAAGGAATTTCATGCCAGGGCCAGCCCACAAAGGAGCCACGCCCGTGCTCATCGAAACTGCCGTATTGGTAGAACAGCTCGCCCCGGTGCCAGATCTGAACAATGATGTCCACACTGTAGATATAGAGCGCCGGGGCAAACCACTCGCCTTCCGGCAGGGAAACCCGAAACCAGACATGTTCCCGGCCCTCGCGGCCGGGCGGATTGGAGGGGAATGCGATATCGCGCCATTCACCGGGATCGTCCTGGACAACCCACTCGGGCGTGCCGTCCGGAAGAAAGGGAGAGTCGCCCCACCGGTATTGCCACCCCTCTTCAACGTGCTGTATTGCCCCGTGCCCCACGATCGGGAGACAAAGCAACAGGGCCATCACGACCAGCATATACGTTGAACGGGACTGGGGCGCTCGCAAGGATAAACCTGCTCTGTGGTTTGGTTCTGCCAGTATAGACCGTAACAAGTGTATACAGTAAAGCCCTTCGGCACTTTGTCGTAACGGGGGCGGGAGACCCGTTTTACTCGCCCCGGCTCTGGCGGAGCGTCAGTAACGCCAACAGGGCAGACAGCACCATCAGGAACAAAGCCACCGCATTCAGTACGGGTGTTGAACCTTCCCGCAGGCGATTGAACAGGGCAACGGTGAGCGGTGTGTCGCTACCGGTGAGCATCACCGTCGTATTGAAGTTCTCGAAGGACATCAGGAACGCCATGGCCGCTGCCCCGAAAATGGACGGCATCAACCAGGGCAACGTCACGGTAAACCAGGCCACCAGTGGCGTGGCCCCCAGATTAAGTGCGGCCTCTTCCAGCTGGGGGTCAAACTTACGCAACCTGGCACCAATCACCAGCGTGGCCAGCGTGGTGATAAACGTTACCTGCCCCATCACCACCAGCGTCATCCCGGGGCGGAACATGTCCAGCTCAAGCCCCCATAGCCGGGACACTTCGTTTGCTGTTCCGCTATAGAACACCAGGATGGATACCCCCAGAATCACCCCGGGGATCACCAGCGGCAACAGCATCAGCAAATACAGGAATTCCTTGCCGCGGAACTGCAGCCGTTCGAACAGCACTGCATTCACACAGCCCAGCCCAACACTGGCCAGAGTCACCCAGAAGGCGATCTTGCAACTCACCCACAGGGCACTCAAAAGACCGTCATCGTGAAACAACCCGGTGCGCCCTTCGGTGCCGTCCGCCAGGTACCAATCCAGAGTAAAGCCTTGCCAGGGCAGCGAGGGAAACGGCGAGTCGTTAAAGGCAAAGGCTGCCGTAACCAGTAGCGGCAACGCCAGATAGACGAAAAACGCCACCAGATACGCCAGATAGAGACCATCAAACAACCGGGATCGGGGCACCGAACGAATCATCGCCTCACCCCATGACCTTGCGCAGTGACTGGCCTGACAGCTTCAACCCCAACCAGACCATCACCGAAGACAACACCAGCAACAGTACCCCGAGCGCGGCCCCCTGCTCCCAGTTAAACCGGGTAATAAACTGGGTGAAGATCTGCTCGGTAAACCAGGCGCTGTCCTTACCACCCATCAGCACCGGCGTGAGATAACTGCCGAGTGTCAGCATGAACACCACAATGCAGCCCGAGATAATGCCCGGCATGGCCCAGGGCACGATAATTTCCCGCAGCACTGTGCCATGGCCACCCCCCAGATCGTACCCGGCCTCCACCAGGTTTTCGTCCATGCCATCGAGGGTGGTGACCAGCGGCACCACCATAAACAGCAGGCCGTTATAGACCAGTCCGATAATCACGGCCACATCGTTGTAGAGCATTTCTACCGGGCCATCGGCCCAGCCCAGAGCCTGCAGCCAGGAGCTGAACAGGCCGCTTTCCCGCAGCAGGATCATCCAGCCGTAAGTACGCACTAACTCACTGGCCCAGAACGGAATCAGGCAGGCCATGAACAGAATGCCTTTGGCGCGGCCCCGGGCCATCCTCGCGATATACCAGGCGATGGGGAACGCAACCAACAAGGTGAGGAGGGTGGTAAACAGGGACATCACGCCGGTCCGCACGAAGGTGCGCCAGTAATAGGATTCGGTGAAGAAATTCTGATACTGCTCGACACCCCAGGCAATCGTGTCCCAGCTTTCCCGTACCTGAAACGACACCCGCAACATCTGCAGATGCGGTACCAGCACGAGCAGCACAATCCACAGCACAAACGGCGTCAGCAACAGCCAGAGAGACAGCCGACCGGCGGAGGATGTCACGGGTTGTCGGCCTCGAACACCCGGGCCAGCATCGGGTCCCAGGCCAGGCGGATTGCACTGTTGGTGGTCAGCCTGGGTGCCGAGCCATCCTGCGGAAGCCGGGCGTACACCGGCTGACCACCGTTGTCGGCTTCAACCCGGCTGTTGGCGCCATCAAACAGCGTGGTGCGAACATTCGCCTGCATGGCAGAGTAGCCTTCGGTCAGAGCATCGCCGGTAAACACAAGCGACTCGGGCCGGATATACAGCTCGGCCCGGGCGCCATTTTTCAGGCCTTCCGACGCCACCCGACCACGGACCAGAGAGCCGTCATCCAGCTTGATTTCCGCCAGATTGTCCACCACCGACACCACTTGGCCCAGCAAACGGTTGTTGTCGCCCACAAAGCCCGCCACAAAGGGCGTAGCCGGCTCCCGATACAGCTCTTCCGGTGGTGCCACCTGATCAAAGCGGCCATCTTTCATCACCGCGACCTGGTCCGACATCACCATGGCTTCAGACTGGTCATGGGTGATGTACACAAAGGTGGTGCCAAACTGTTTCTGCAGGTGTTTCAGTTCAATCTTCATCTGCTCGCGCAGTTTCAGGTCCAGCGCACCCAGGGGCTCATCAAGCAACAGCAAGGTTGGCTCGAGCACCAGACACCGGGCCAGGGCCACCCGTTGGCGCTGACCGCCGGACAACTCCTGAGGATTGCGGTGTTCCAGCCCCGGCAATCCCACCTGTTCCAGCACGCCGGCAATGCGCTTACGCCGCTCCGGCGCCGGCACCTTGCGCCGCTTCAGGCCGTAACCAATGTTGTCGCCGACCGACATGGTGGGGAACAAGGCCAGGTGCTGAAACACCATGTTCACCGGTCGTTTGTTGGGGGGCACATCGTTCATGCGCTGGCCGCGAATATGGATGTCACCCTCATCAGGCTTATCGAAGCCGGCCAGCAGCCGCAGCAGCGTGGTTTTGCCGCAGCCAGAAGGCCCCAGAATGGAGAAGAACGTGCCCGCCGGCACGTCCAGAGAGATGTGGTCCACCGCGGCGTTACGGCCAAAACGACGAACCAGCCCGTTACAGGAAAGGTCAGACTCTGTCGCCATGCAGATCAGTTCGCGGCCTGAACGCGGTCCAGCACCTGCCCTTCCATGGTTTCCAGACCCGGCGGCACGGGCGGGTACCACTTGATGTTGTTGATGGCCTGCTCGTCAAAACTGGCCCGGTAGGCGTCCCGCAGGTCGGCCTTGACGAATTCATCCGCCGCTTTCGAGGCAGTAAAGTTGCCGGAGGCATTGGTAATCCTGGCGGCAATCTCTGGCTGCATTACAAAATTGATCCATTTGTAGGCGGCCTCTTCGTTATCGCTGCGGCGGGGAATGGCGAAGGTATCAATCCAGCCCAGAGCACCGGATTCCGGTGCCACAAATCGAATCTCGGGGTTCTCGGCATTCAGTTTCCAGCCACCGGCATCCCAGGCCATGGCGGCGGTTACTTCGCCGGTACGCAGCAATGACAACAGCTGGTCTCCGCCGGTCCAGTAGGTTTTCACGTTGTCCTTGCAGTCGATCAGTTTGTCTTCCACCTTCGCCATGATCGATTGGTATGCCTCCCGGTCGTTATAGGCAGCAAACGGGTCCATGCCCATAGCGAACGCAAAGCCCATCAACGTCGGGCGTTTGAGCCGGTAACTGACCTTGCCAGCCACCGCTGGATCACACAGGTCGGTGTAATCCTTGACCGTGTCGGCCACGGAACTGTGCACGATCAGGCCGCTGGTACCCCATACCGACGGCACCCCGTAAGCCTTGCCGTCCAGCGCGGTGGCTTCCCGGGTAGCCTTTACCATCGAAGGCTGGAGCTGATCAGTGTTGATGCGGCTGTAGTCGACGGGCTTGTAGATATTGAACTGGCGCTGCACGCCTACAATGCGGTCCTGGCTCGGCTGGGCCAGGTCAAAACCGGCGCCTCCGGTGGCCCGAAGCTTGGAGATCATGTCTTCGTTATTGGACAGGGTAATCTGCACGTCGATGCCGGTTTCTCTCTCGAACTGGGCGACCACCTCATCCGGCGCATAACCTCCCCAGGTGATCAGCCGGAGCTCTTCGGCCAGCAAATGGCTGGACGCCGAAGCCGCCAGAATGGACGTACAGAACAGTGCCGCTTTCCGTGCCTTTCCTGATTTCATGATCACGCATTCCCCTGATAATCGTGGCAATTTGTTTTGCTAACGTTTTGTTATCAGAAAGTTATAGTCCATGTGTTTCAGTTTTGTGAAATCCAGGCACAAAAAAACGGAGGCCTAAGCCTCCGTTTTCGGGTTCTGGGTGCTGGCCGGATTACTGGCCGGACTTCAGCATTTCCCAGTACCGGGCATACACCTGCAGCGCCTCATCACCAATGTCGGTCTGGAACTCAGCATTGATCATGTCGGTGGCGTTCGGGTAGCTGGCACGATCATTCGCCACTGCCTCATCCAGCTTGTCGCGGGCGGCCAGGTTCGGGGTGGCATAGCCGATCTCTTCGCTGATCAGCGCGGAAATTTCCGGCCGCAGCACAAAACTGATGAACTGATGGGCGGCTTCGGGGTTTTTGGCACTCTTCGGAATCACGAAGCTGTCCAGCCAGGCAATGATGCCTTCTTCCGGATAGACGTATTCCAGAGTTGGCAAGCCTTCGCGGCCCATAACCGCTTCGCCGTTCCAGATCATACCCACGTCAGCTTCACCTTCCAGGTACGGCATGCGCGGAGCGTCCGAGTTGAAGGTGCGCACCGAAGGCATCAGTTCTGCCAGCTTTTCATAGGCCTGTTCAATTTCATCCGGGTTGGTACTGTTACCGGAATAACCCAGCACCCGCAACGCTACGTGGAACACCTCGCGCATGTCGTTGGTCAGCATCACCCGACCCTCGAAGCGCTCGTCCCACAGGTCGGCCCAGGCGGTCACTTCACCGTCTACGTCAGCGGTATCAACGGCCAGTCCGGTGGTACCCCAAAGGTACGGCACGCTGTACTGGTTGTCCGGATCAATATCCAGATTCACCAGTTCCGGGTCCAGGTTGTCGAAGCCTTCAATCTTGCTGCGATCGATCGGCATCAGCAGATCTTCCTGGCGCATCTTGCTCACGTAGTAGGTGGACGGTACCGCCAGATCGTAGGCGGCACTGTCGTCCAGCAACTTCAGGCGGGCGTACATGGCCTCGTTACTGTCATACGTGGTGTAGACCACCTGGATGCCCGTTTCCTCGGTGAAACGGTCCAGAACTTCCTGGGGCATGTATTCAGACCAGTTGTACAGGTTCAGAACCTGCGGGTCGTCAGAACCACTGCAGCCGGTCAGGCCTACCGCCAGCAGGGCGGCGAGTGCCAGTTTCTTCATCGTTTGCTCCTTAACAGAATCCATTGAGACAACATCAGCATCACCAGCGAAAACACCAGCAACAGCGAACCCAGGGCATTTACTTCAGGTTTCAGGCCAACCCGCACCATCGAGTAGATACGCAGGGGCAGAATTTCATAGCTCGGGCCACCGACAAAGGTGCTGACCACCACATCATCCAGTGACAGTGTAAACCCCAGGAGCCAGCCTGCCAGTAAGGCCGGCATGATAACCGGAATCAACACGGTGCGGGTCATGGTGAAGTCAGACGCGCCCAGATCCCGGGCCGCCTCCGGCAGGCGTTCGTCGAACCCGCTCAGGCGCGCCATCACGGTGATCACCACAAACGGCAGGCAGAAGGTCACGTGCGCCAGCAGCAGGGACACATAGCCCAGCTGCAGCCCCACCAACAGGAACAGCGCCAGCAAGGAGATGGCCAGCACAATCTCCGGCGACATCATCACGATAAACAACATGCCGTTGAGCACTTTCTTGCCCCGGAACCGATAGCGGTGCAGGGCCAGGGCGGTGAGCGCGCCAATGAGGGTCGAGACAGTAGCCGCCGAGAGTGCCAGCCACAACGAGTTCCACATGGCTTGCACCATGGCCCGGTTATTGAACAGAGCTTCATACCAGCGCAGGCTGAGCCCGCCCCACGTATAGCCGGTGCGAGAGTCGTTGAATGAGAACACCACCAGCACCACGATCGGCACGTACAGCAGCAGATAGACCAGAGCCAGATAGGTCCGGGGCAGCCAGCGGTTCATACGCCGTCCTCCCCAATCCGTCGCTTACTCAGGCGATGGGCGAACATCAGGAATGCCATGGCCAGGGTCAGCAGAATGCTGGCAGCAGCTCCCAGGGGCCAGTTGCGGGCATCCAGGAACTGGTTCTTGATCACGTTGCCCACCAGCAGGTTACGGGAGCCACCCAGGATATCCGGCACAAAAAACAGCCCCATGGCCGGCAGTAACACCAGCATGACGCCAGCCAGCACCCCCGGCAGGGTCAGCGGCACGATCACATGGATGAAGGTGGAGAGCCTGCCCGCCCCCAGATCATGGGAGGCCCGCAGCAGGTCGTCCCGCAAATCATCAAACACCGCGTACAACGGCAGGATCATGAACGGCAGCAGCAGGTACACCAGACCAATGATGACCGCACCTTCGGTGTACAGCATCTGCATGGGCTCATCGATCAGGCCGATCGACATCAAGGCGTTATTGAGCAGCCCGTTGGTGGCCAGAATCAGCTTCAGGGCGTAAGTGCGCACCAGCGAATTCGTCCAGAACGGCACGATCAACAGAAAAATCAGCAACACCTGACGCTGTTTGGCCACCTTGGACAAAGACCAGGCAAATGGATAACCAATCAGCAGGCAAATCAATGTGGTCATAGCCGCCATATACAGGGAGTGCAGGAACACTTCGAGATACAGTGGGTTGAGCAGCTGACGATAGGCATCCAGATTCACCGGCAGCGAAATAAAGCTGCCTGGGTCCCGGGTCATCACGCTGGCACCGACCACCAGCAGATTGGGAGTAAACACCAGGAACAGCAACCAGCCCCAAACCAGAACCAGCACGGCGGTTCTGAACGGTTGCTGCACGGTGCTACGCATCAACGTTATCGCCCTCTTCAACCGCCACCTCTTCCGGCAGCAACCATTCCCAGCCGTCTACCCAGCTGACCTTCACCGGCTCGCCCAGGCGGTAATCGAAGGTAGGATCGTCTTCATCGAAAAACTCGGAAGCCAGCACTTCGGTGCCGTCGTCCAGGTGGATCACGGAATCCAGAGTACTGCCTTTGTAGTTTCGCTCCACCACTTTGCCCGACACGCCATCGTCATTGTCCGGTGCCAGCACACGGATATCCTCGGGCCGCAGCAACACATGCAGCGGCTGGCCCTCAACCACAGTAAAGTTCGGCTTGCGGAAGGTGCGTTTGAGGCCAAATACATCCACAGTGATCGTGTCATCACCGTTGGCCGCATCCACTCGGCCGGGAAAGAAGTTGGTTTCGCCGACAAAACGCGCGGTAAACAGATTGGCCGGGCGTTCGTAGACTTCGCGGGGGGTGCCAAGCTGCTGGATGTGGCCATCTTTCAGCACCACTACCCGGTCCGACATCGACAGGGCCTCTTCCTGATCGTGGGTCACGAAGACAAAGGTAATGCCCAGTTCACGCTGCAGCCGTTTAAGCTCCACCTGCATGGTACGGCGCAGCTTGAAGTCCAGGGCCGACAAAGGTTCGTCCAGAAGCAACATTTTCGGCCGCTTCACCACTGCCCGGGCAATCGCGACCCGTTGCTGCTGACCGCCCGAAAGCTGATGTGGTTTGCGCCTGGCAAAGTCTTCCAGCTGCACCATCGCCAGGGCTTCTTCCACGCGCTGTCGGATTTCATCCTTCGGCCGTTTTTCCATTTTCAGACCATAGGCCACATTGTCGAAGACCGACATATGGGGAAATAGCGCGTAGTTCTGAAAGACCGTATTGAGTGGTCGGTTTTCCGGCGGCGTATGGGTGAGATCCTGGTTGCCGAGGGTTATGGTCCCTTCATCCGGGTGTTCAAAACCGGCCATCATGCGCAGCAGGGTGGTTTTACCGCAGCCGGACGGCCCCAACAGGGTGATGAACTCGCCATCGAAGATCTCGAGATCCAGCGAATCCAGTACTGTTTTGCCGTCAAATTGCTTGGAGAGATTGCTGAGAGATAGCAGTGTCTGTTTCATCGGCCCTGCCCAAAGTTTGAGCGGCGTATTTTTCCAGAAACGGACCCAAACAGAAAGGGGGCGTGAGGGTAATCCGAAATCCCCACGCCCCCTGATGTTCCGATCGGCGGGTGCTTACTGATCAGCCACGCTGTTCAGATAGGCCTTGTCCGAGATATTGGTCCAGGGGCGGACCTGCTGAAGGTAGTCACGCTGGGAGGAAATAATCTCATTGGCCAGCTCATCCTTGGCGGCAAACTCATCCAGCAGGCGGTTTGTGGTTGTCCTCAGGGCATCCACCACTTCCGGCGGAAATACCTTGTGAGTGACATCCGGGTATTCCTGTTTCATCTTCTGCCAGGCCACACCACTTTCATGCGTGCTCTGGATGTACATGTCATAGGCCGCAGTGCGCATCGAGACCCTCAGGACTTCCTGAAGGTCCGCTGGCAGTTTGTCCCAGGTCTTCTTGTTGATCAGGAACTGCACCTCGGCATTCGGCTCCTGCCAGCCGGAATAGTAGAATTTGGCAATCTGATGAAAGCCCATCTGCAGGTCCAGTGCCGGGCCAACCCACTCCACGGCATCAATAGTGCCACGCTCAAGGGAGGTATAGAGTTCTCCCGGCGGCAAATTGGTGACCGCCACGCCCAACTCAGACATCACTTCGCCGGCAAATCCGGGGGTGCGCATCTTCAGACCCTTCAGGTCGTCAAGGGAGTTGATTTCCTTGCGGAACCAGCCACCCATCTGGTTGGCGGTGTTACCCCCCGGGAAGGACAGCAGGCCGAACGGCTCGTAGACCTTGCGCATCAGTTCCATGCCGTCATCGTGGTAGAACCAGGCGTACATTTCCGGAGCAATCATGCCAAACGGAATGGTCGTGAAATACATGGCATTCGGGATGGTGCCTTTATAGTAGTACGACGCGGTATGCCCCATGTCGTACTGGCCGTTTCGCACCAGATCAAAAATACCAAACGGCGCTTTGTGCTTGTTGGAGGAGTCAATGCGGAACTTGAGCCGTCCGTCGGACATCTTTTCCGCCATGGCCGCCATGTTGCGTGGCGCATCGCCAAGAAGACCGGAATTCGGCCCCCAGGTCTCCGCGAGGCGAATCGTGTAGGTTTTTTCTGCGGCCGAAAGCGGGCTCGCAAGAACGGCGACCATGGCAACGGCCGCGAGGAATGTATTACGCATAAACATAGTAGGGGCTTCCATTGTTATTGCTATTCATCAGGCACTAAAAAGTAGCGGAAAATCGTGACATCCGCCAGAGTCCGCCACACCTTCCGGTATGGCGGCTACGGGGAACGAGGCTACACCTTGAACTGGGCGACCAGCTCCCGCAGGTGCTCACCAAGGCGCGCCAGCTCATGGCTTGCCTCATTGGTCTGGGTGACACCAGTATCACTTCGCTGCGCCGCATCAACGATCCGCACCACATTCTGGTTAACCTCTTCCGCCACCTGACTCTGCTGTTCCGCAGCCGTAGCAATCTGGGTAACCTGGTCGTGGATCTGGGCAACCGAACTGACAATGGTGTTCAAGGCGGTTGTCGCGTGATTGATGCGTTCAACCGTTGCCTCAGAACTCTTGCGGGAGTGATTCATCCGCTCTACCGACGCTTTCGATTCGGCAACGAAGCCGTCAATCATGCCACGGATCTGGTCTGCCGACTCCGCCGAGCGTTTCGCCAGCTGCCGGACCTCATCCGCCACCACCGAGAAACCTCGCCCGTGTTCGCCAGCGCGCGCGGCTTCAATGGCAGCGTTCAGTGCCAGCAGGTTGGTCTGCTCGGTCACCGCATGAATCACATCCAGCACCTGTTGAATGTCATCCGATTTCTCGGCAAGGGCATGGATGCTGGCTGCGGTGCTTTCGATTTCGCTGGACAGCTGGGTGACCGAACCCTGGGCGCTGGCAATGGTCTCACCACCCTCGCGGGCCATGCGATCGGCATCAGAGGCCGCACTTTCAACTTCGTTGGCGTTGCCGGAAATCTGCTGGATAGTAGCGGCCATTTCATTGATCGCAGAGGCAATCTGGTCCGTTTCAGAGCCCTGCTCCTGAACCGACTGACGCGTTTCGTTAGCGACCCGGCTGAGCTCTTCAGCGGCTGAAGCCACCTGATCCGTGGTGGCGCCCACCTCCCGGATGGTGTTCTGCATCTTGACCACAAAGTGATTGAAGCGGCGGCCCAGTTCAGCGAGTTCATCTTTCCCGTCTTCCGGCAAACGCTGGCGCAGGTCGCCGTCGCCATCGGCGATCTCCTGCATCATGTCACTGACCTTGTTCAGGGGGGCCGTTACGGTACGACCTATAACCAGGCCCACAATCAGCGAGATAATGACCACAACAATGGTCAACAGAAGAATGAAGCCCATGGCCGATGTCATGGCTTCGTCGATGTCTTCTTCAGCAGCGGCCAGTACCCGCTCGATATCCGTAACGTAAACTCCGGCCCCGATCATCCAGTCCCAGCCGGGAATGATGATGGCGTAGGAGACTTTCGGCTCAACCGCCCCGCCAGAGGCCGGATTTGGCCATTCGTACGCGTAGAAACCATCTTTACCGGCCGCATCAAAAAGGCCTCTCACCAGCCCCAGCAGAGTGGTGTTGCTGACCGGCCCTTCTTTGGAGGGGTCTGGCGCATAGGCCAGGTTGTAAGGCTCGCGAGTGTAGGCAAACACGTAGTTGTTATTGCCAAAGCTGATTGAGCGAATCCGCTTACGGGCTTCTTCTTTGGCGTCTTCTCCGCTCAGGCCAGAATTGTTCTTGGCATCCAGGATAATATCTTTCGCGGATTCAACGAGATCTTTAAGACCCTGCTTACGGGCATCCAGCAGCTCCGCCTCAAGACGCACGAGCTCAGCCTGGCCGTTGGCCTTGATCTGAGCCCCGGTGATCCAGGCAATGGTACCCGCCGTAATGAGAACCGGGATCATGACGCCGATCAGTAGACGGGTTCTAATTCGTATGTTGCTCATGAACGACATGGTCACTGCTCCGGAGTTTTTATTGACCTGAGAATTATCCACATTGCTCAACGACTGGCTGTTCCAGTTTGTTAAGAGGTGTATACACATTCCCGGGCACGGTTAACTGGCAACAGGTTCTGAAGCCCGTAGCTTAAGGCGATACAGGTAAGAAATATCATCGGCCAGTCTGTAAACAACTTGAGGGAACTCAGACTAAAGTGTCATACCCTGAGCGGGCGCTCGGACTGATCAGACGCCGCCAGGCGGCTCAAACACCGTGCAATTTCTGCCCAGTTTTTTTGCTCGATAGAGCATCTGGTCGGCTGCGTGAATGGCTC
Organism: Marinobacter sp.; assembly: GCA_035303925.1. GTDB lineage: Bacteria > Pseudomonadota > Gammaproteobacteria > Pseudomonadales > Oleiphilaceae > Marinobacter. The sequence goes on from DATGQY010000195.1 coordinate 13,703, forward strand.
TGTGCGGAGGTGATGTCTCGGTCAACTCAGAAATGCCAATGCTGACGGTAACTCTTAGTCGTTCTACCGCTTCCACTTTGAACGGGATTCTGGCCAGTTGTTTACGCACCCGCTCCGCTGCCCGATTGGCTTGCTTAAGCGTGGTTCTCGGCATCAGCACGATGAATTCCTCGCCCCCCCAACGGGCGACCACGTCGGCCTGACGGAACACTTCACCGCACAACTCAGCAAAACGCACCAGCACCCGATCACCCGCCTGATGACCAAAATCGTCATTAACGCGTTTAAAGTGATCGAGATCGAGCACCAAGATAGCGGCAGCAGGAGCGCCCCGCTTGATCAGGGCGACTTCCTGCGCCAGCCGCTGCTCGAACGCCCGCCGGTTCAGCAAGCCCGTGAGAGGATCGGTCGAAGCCCGCTCGGCCAGCTCCTCTCGAACGGCTTCCAGCTCCGCAATCAGCTTTTTCTGTTCCCGGTGCGTGCGCATCAACTCCAGGTGCGCCATCACTTGATTGGCCAGGGCCTGCAAGGCAAAAAGCTGGCGTTCATTCAGTTCGCGGGGCTGGTAATCGAGCACGCAGAGGGTACCCAGTGGATACCCATCCCGACTTTCCAGCAGGGCACCTGCATAAAAGCGAAGACCGGGATCGCCGGTCACCAGGGGATTGTTGGCAAAGCGGGGATCGTCCAGGGTGTCTGGCACAACAAACAGGCCGGGCTGCAGAATGGCATGAACGCAGATCGACACATCCAATGGCGTTTCACGAACCGCCAGGCCTTTGACCGATTTGAACCACTGCCGATCGCAGTCAATGAAATTGATCACTGCAATCGGCGCCTCGCAGATCACCGAGGCCACCTCGGCAATCTCGTCAAAGGCTGAGTCGTCGGCTGTGTCGAGAATCCGGTATTCCGCCAACGCAGAAAGCCGCAGCTCTTCGTAGCCAACCGAACAGGCTTTGGTCGAATCTGTCATGGTAATGCTGCCTCGGCAAAAGGTGGCGGATAATTTACCACAGCACGGGTGACGCACACTCTTATAATGACTTAACCTTACGTCATCATCCGATTGACTCAGGAGGCTCAATGAAAACCGCACACGATCTGGTTGCCGACGCCAAACAGGTAATTCAGGAAGTCTCATTGGCAGACGCCGATGCGGCTATCAAGCAGGCCGATCTGTTGCTGGACGTCCGGGATGCCGACGAATACCGGGCCAGCCACATTCCGGGAGCAGTAAACGTGTCCCGGGGTATGCTTGAATTCAAGTTTACCAACGACCCGGCCCTGGAAAACCGACAGATGAAGATCGTCCTCTACTGCAAAACCTCAGGCCGGGCGGCATTGAGTGCCAAGGCGCTCAAGGACATGGGATACATGAATGTCCAGTCCATTGAAGGCGGCTTTGATGCCTGGCTGGAAGCCGGCAAACCGACGGCTGTGCCTGACCTTCCCGCCTTCGAATAACACCGACTGATTAAAGGTGCCCGGCATTATCAGATACGTACCAGCCGGGCTTCCAGCAGCAGGTTGGGGCCGAGCTTTGCCACTTTAACGCGGGCCGGGTTGAGCCCCAGGTCCTCAAGAGCCTCATGGATTTCATCCATGGCATCATCCCTCGGTGCCGCCAGCAGCAACTCCCGGACCGATGCCAGAATCATCTTCACTGGCACGGTCATGAAATAGATCGAAATAACCATCATCATCACCGGGTCGGCGTAGACCGCCAATTCCGCCCACTGACTGCGTTCCAGCAACCAGGCACCGGCGAAGCCCACCATCACAGCGGCACTCAGGGCACTGTCCATCAGCCACTGGCTCTGTTCCGCCAGCACCAGTCCGGAGCCATTGCGGACGCTGCTCCAGCGCAGGTACACCCACACCGCCAGACAGCCAACCACGTTAACGGCACCAAAGACCATCGCCATGTCAGCATCCACCGGCCGACCACCCTGCAGCAATGACGCCACGGCCGAAACCAGAGACAGCACGCACACCAGGGCAATCACCAGGCCCTTCACAGCAATGACCAAAGGCTCCACCGCCCCCATTCCAAACGGGTAATCGGCATTGGCAGGGCGACGCACCAGACGGGCGGCATAGAGCGACAGCAGCGACAACGCCAGACTGATCAACGAATAGGCGCCATCGAACAGAATGACCAGAGAATCGACCCAGAGACCCCAGGCAATACCGGCAACTGCAAACAGGCCAGCACCAGCGGCCGATAATTTCAGCGCCATATTTTCCCGCGCCAGAGAAGTAAACATTTTGACCTCCTGATAATTGCTGGCCATATTAGCGGGGCATTATTGAAAGCGTGAGTCACTGAGCGACGGAAAATCCGTCGCAATGAGAGGGGCAGGTGAAAACATCCCAGATCAAAATGTTCCTGGCGGTGGTTCGCAATGGCAGTATTGCCGCCGCGGCCAGAGAGCTGAACCGCAGCCGGACAACCGTCAGCACCGTGCTGGCCTCTCTGGAAGACGAACTGGGCGTGCCGCTGTTTGAGCGCAGTGGAAACCAGCTGAATCTGACTTCGATCGGGCAGTCCATTCTCACCGATTGCCGGCGTTTCGATCAGGTGGCTGGTCAGATCCAGGCCCGCTGCCAGCATCACCTGAGCGGTGCTGAATCGGTGCTGCGCATAGCCCGGGACGACGCCATTCCGGAAGACATCTGGCGCGACATCATCCGGCGCCTGAAACAGCGTTTTCCCCAGACCAGCCTGTCGATCTATCTGGCACCGCCCAGAGAATTGCCATCCCTCGTTCGCAACCAGTCCGTCGATGTCGCCTATGGCCTGATGCCAGAGCTGCTGACCCAGGGCTATCAATGGTTCCGGGAGCTGGCCGATGTGCGCATGTTGACCGTCGCCGCGCCGGATCACCCGCTGAGCCAGCTCAAACGAGTCACTCAGGACGATCTGATCAGCCACACCGAAATCACCCTTGCCTATATGGAAGACTCACTGCTGGTGGCGGAATCTCCGGAGACCGCGAATTACCTGGCGTTTACCCAGTATGAGCTGATCCGGGATGCGGTGATGGATGGTGCAGGCTGGGCCGACCTGCCCTTGCCGTTGATTGCCGAGGCGCTGCGCAAGGAGCAACTCAGAACCATCCACCACCGCAGTGCCCGCTGGTGGAAAGTGTTCAGTGCCCTGGAGTCAGAGCAAGCCCAGGGTGGCGCCGTGGTCGGCTGGCTGGCCGATGAACTGGAAGCCTACCTGGAAACCATGGCCTGAGGCCGGTCATCGGACGGTGCACCGGCATCACATTTCTTGCAGTCCAGCTCAAAGCCAAGCATGGATGCCCGCCCTTCCGGTGTGATCACCCAGGGCCGGTTCACCCAGGGAGGATCATGTCGCACGTGCTGGTTATGGCCGCAGGCCAGCTGCGCCACCCAGTGATTTTCTTCGTCCCGGTGGTAACCGCTGATGGGCTGTTTCATATCTTGCCCCTCCCAGCCCACGCCGACCAGGAATAGACCGCCAGCGCTATCCAGATCATGATAAAACTGACCAGTTTCTCAGTGCTGAGGGCTTCCTGGAACACGTACAGGGCAATCAGGAACTGAATGGTGGGATTGATGTACATGAGAAAGCCCACAGTGGCCAGTTTCAGCCGACGTGCAGCACCGGCAAAGGCCAGCAGAGGTATCGCCGTCACCGCACCACTGGAAAGCAGCAACAGCGTGCTGTAAGTGCTTTCAGCGAAGTGCGAGAGGTCCTGCGCCGACAACCAGGCCAGGGTGAGCAACCCTAGCGGCAGCAGCAGGAGTGTTTCCACAAACAGACCGGAAAGCCCGTCCAGCTCCACCTTCTTGCGCAGCAGGCCATAGGTGCCGAAACTGAACGCCAGCACCAGGGTAATCCAGGGTAACTCCCCCAGCAGGAAGAACTGGTAGAGAATAGCCACTGCGGCCAGCACCACCGCGGCCGTCTGCAGGCGGGAAATGCGCTCCCCCAGGATCAGCAGCCCCATAGCGACATTGACCAGCGGCGTCAGGAAATAGCCCAGGCTGGCCTGCAATACATGGCGGGTTTCCACGGCGTAGATGTAAACGCCCCAGTTCAACGCAATAAACACCGCACAGCCCAGTACAAACCCCAGTTTCTTCGGCTGCTTCAGTGCTGCTGTGACCGGCGGCCAGCGCTTCAGCAGGGAGATGACAACGGCAAGAAACAGGCACGACCAGATCACCCGGTGGATCAGGACTTCCCAGGCAGGAATGCCCTCAAACAGCGCAAAATACAACGGGAAGCTGCCCCACATGGTGTAGGCAGCGAGGCCGTATGCGACGCCTTTACTGGTTTCAGATACCGGTTTGGTCATGGGTTAATCAACCACCCAGGCAGCAGGCTTTGAATTTACGGCCGCTGCCGCAGGGGCAGGGATCATTGCGGCCGGGCTTCAACTGACCTTCGCGGGTTTCGCCCGACAAATAGAACCAGCGATCCCCCTCCTTAACAAAATCGGACGCCTCCTCGAGATAGCCCCACCCCGCCCCGGCCCGGTAAATCGCCCGGAAGTGCACCTTCCCCTGCGGAGGCCTTTCGCTGGCCTCTATAATCACAAGCGATGTCCACTCCGGCGAGCCATCCAGCATCAACTGGGCAGGCCGGGTGTCCCGGTGCCAGGTAGCCAGCAGATAGTCCGGCCTGTTAAGCACAAACGCCGCGTATCGCGAGCGCATAAGGGCCTCCGGCGAAGGCGCTGGCTGGCCTTGATGCCACGGCTGGCAGCAGGTCTGGTAGGAATGACCAGAACCACACGGACACACTGAAATTGAAGGAACATCAGGCATAGGTAATATCCACAGCACGGAAGAAATTCCGGTAGCTGAGTGAGGCGCAAAGGGCCCATACTGCTACAGTTACGTCAGGCTCCGCAATTGTAAATAACGCTAATGAAACCGGATTCGCCAACGATCAAGATCCCGTCCCGGTCGCTACCGGATCAGGACGACGCCAATGCCAGTGCCGAAGGCCTTCAGGCCGTGCTCGACAATCTGGATGCGCTTGTCTACGTGTCAGACTTCGACACCCACGAGCTACTCTATATGAATGCCTATGGCCGGCGCATCTGGGGCAACATTACCGGCCGCAAATGCTGGCAGGTGTTGCAAGACAGCGACGGCCCTTGCAGTTTCTGCACCAACCGACTTCTGGTCAACGAGCAAGGCATTCCGAACCCGCCTTACGTCTGGGAATTCCAGAACCAGCTTGATCAACACTGGTACCAGTGTCGTGATCAGGCGATTCGCTGGACCAACGGGAAACTGGTGCGCCTGGAAATAGCCACCGACATCACCAGTCGGAAACAGATGGAGCTGGAACTGCAGGAAGCCCACAATAAAGCGCGGGCTGCCGCACTGGAAGATGAGTTGACCCGGCTACCCAACCGCCGCGCTTTCTTCCAGCTTGGCAAGCAGTTGATGCGCCAGGCACGTCGCAGCCAGTCACCTCTTGCCATGGCGATGATGGACCTTGACCACTTCAAACAGGTTAACGACACCCATGGCCATCACGGTGGCGACGAGGTGCTCAGGCAGGTGTCGTGTCTCATGCAGACTCGATTGCGGGAGTCCGACATCATTGCCCGGATGGGCGGCGAGGAGTTTGCCATACTCCTGCCGGATACCTCCGCAGACGAAGCCCGGGAAATGACCGAGCGCCTGCTGGCCCTCATCCGGAGCATGGACATCGCCTACAGGGGCCAGATCATCAAACCCAGCGCCAGTTTTGGCATCACCATGATTGTCCCATGCGACCAGCACCCGGAAGAACTGATGCAAAGGGCCGACCGGGCTTTGTATCAGTCCAAGGAACAGGGCCGTGGCCGGGTGAACTTCTGCATGGAATAACCACCGGCGCGGATGCCCCGCCGCCCATAACTGCGGTTAATGCCGCTTGGTAACCGCCATGGTCAGCCGGGAGATGCAGGTCAGCTTACCTTGTTCATTTTCGAGGCGGATTTCCCAAACCTGGGTGGTGCTACCAATGTGCTGGGCCCGGGCAGTGCCATACACCCAGCCGCCAGAAACCGGGCGAATGTGGTTGGCGTTGATGTCCAGACCCACCGCCACGGTATTCTTGTCCTTCAGACAGCAATTGGCCGCCATGCTACCCAGGGTTTCCGCCAGCACCACCGAAGCCCCCCCATGCAGTATGCCAAACGGCTGAACGGTGCGTTCGTCGACGGGCATGCGGCCTTTCACGTAATCGTCGCCAACTTCAAGGTATTCAATACCCATGTGACTGACGGCGGTGTTTTTGCTCGCTGCCATCATCTGGTCAAGGTCTGGGGTTACTGTCCATATTGCCATGGTGGGATATCTCCAAATTGAACTTTAGGCTCTTATACCTGTCTGGCATGAGTCTATACAGATAGGATGCTCACAACCAAGCCTTTATAGAGCATTTTTGCACGACAACCAATCCGACCAACCGAGAGGGACCTGAACATGAAGAAATCCAGCCTGTTATCCGCAGCTGCCCTGGCACTGTCTTTTGCAATGCCGGCCACCGCACAGATGAGCGTGGAAGACCAGATAGAAGCCCGTCAGGCCGCATACCAGTTCATGTCGTGGAACATGGGCAAGATCAAAGCTCAGGCTGTTGACGGCGATGTGGCCTTCAACGCTGACCAGATGAAAGCCGCAGCCAACGCCATCGCTGCCGTTGCCAATTCCGGTATGGGCGCACTCTATAGCCCGGAATCGACTCTGGACAAAGCGGATAACACCCGTTTGAAGCCAGACTTTTTCCAGCAGCCTGAAAAGGCCCGTGAAGTGGGCATGAACTTCGGCCGGGAAGCCAACAAGCTGCAGGAAGTCGCTGCAACCGGCGACAAAGCCGCTCTGGCTCGTCAGTTCGCAGCCGTCGGGGAAACCTGCAAGGCCTGCCACGACAACTTCCGCGCCAAGTAATCAGGTCAGAGAATTACCACCCCAGATTCTGGGGTGGTGGTTCCGGAGCTGGTGGCGGCGCAACGAGGCTGCCACTGGCACCGATAACCACCACCAGCGCCAACACCAGGGACACCAGAAACGCCAATACACCGCCGCCTCTGGCATCGTCAGCCTGACCCGGCAACACCGCTTTCCGGCCGGTAATCATCGGCTTCACCAGGTTGTCTTTTTTCACTTTCGAATAGAACACGACGGCCAGCACATGCAGCGCCACCAAACCATACAGGAACCATTCCGTCAGGCGGTGCCAGCCGCTCAGGGTGTCACTCCAGGTTGAGGAAACCAACGGGTACAAGGGGCCATTGAAGGCGATTTCATCGTTGGCGAACAGGCCAGTAGCCGCCTGAAAGCCGAACAATCCAATCAGCGCCAGCACCGACATTGCGCCCAGAGGGTTATGTCCAACCCCCTGCCATTGCCCCCGGAGATAGGCCCGGACAGCCCCGGGCCCACGCACAAACGAGCCGAACCGGGCATAGGTCGAGCCGGCAAAGCCCCAGACAACCCGGAAGCTCAGCAATCCGATCACCAGAAGCCCGAACCGCTCGTGCCAGTCGGGCACCCCCGACTTGATGGTAACCACCGAACCGGTAACAGCCACTACCAGTAACCAGTGAAACAGGCGGGTGGGCAGATCCCAGAGCCGAATGGTTGTCATGTCAGTTCCTTTCCCTAAAACCAGATGGGCCTCAAGACAACCGTAAGCTTACTAAGTTCCATAATTTCCTTCATCAGGCCCGCGATCTTTGCCACGGGCCAAATCTGGGATTAACGCGCAGGTTGTTCCAGATAGTGAAGCAGCAGGTTCTCCCGAATCCCTTCTTTCTCCAACAGCTTCAGAGCGGCACGGATATCGTCGGTGTATCGGGCAGCTGGCGATTGCTCCGAGAGCACGATCCAGGACTGTTCACCTGGCACAAAAAATGGTGAAACCCTCGCATCCAGGCCCAGCTTCCGCACAGTGTGGAGACCCACCAATTCCGGCGCAATGACCACATCTACCCTACCCTTCTGCATCATCAACATGAGGTTTTCATAATGTGCGGCAGACGCTTTAGCCAGTTCGTCATCCTGATCAAAGCGCCTGAAATAGCTCGCACCTTCCAGCACTCCCACTGTTTTTTCATAGAGATCGGCGTAACGCTCTATGCGGTTGTGATCATCCAGATAAAAGAAAAGGCGGCGCTCGGGCGGGAACGCCGGAGCCACAAACTCCATACTCCTATCCCGTTCTTTTGTGCGGACAAGCCCGAGCATGATGTCGATTTCGCCCTGCTTCAACATCAGCTGAAGGCGGCGGAACGGCGCCTCCCGATACTGGACTTCCCAGCCCAACCGGTCTGCGATTTCTTCAAAGATTTCCAGGTAAAGTCCGGTTTTACGGGTCGATTCCAGTATCCTGTAGGGTGGCGCATGGTCCACCCCCACGATCACTGTCAGCGGCTCAACGGTCTCGGTACCCTGCTGGGCCCACAACCCCGTGGTGAACGCCCATAAAATAATGAGCAGTGCGGATTTGATCCAGGCTTTGTTCATTGCACTCTCAATCCCTGATCCGGTGCACGATTCCGTGCACTCTGTTTAGCCCCAGTATAGACACCTCACGCATCCATTCGCCCCGGGAATCCGTAATCCCTGTTGAAATTCCACTCGATCGGCACAAGCTCTTACAGGGTAACGCCCGAAACACACTCGCGATTCCGAACAGAAGGATCGACACTATGAACATTCTGATGGTACTTACCTCCCACGACCAGATGGGCGACACAGGCCACAAAACCGGCTTCTGGCTGGAAGAATTTACCGCCCCGTTCTTTGTTTTCAAGGACGCCGGCGCAGACATTACCCTGGCCTCCCCCAAGGGAGGACAACCGCCAGTTGACCCCAACAGTGAAGCAGAAGATGCACTCACGGACTCCACACGACGCTTCATGGCGGACACCCACGCCCGGGAGATGCTGGCCAGCACCAAAAAACTGGCTGATGTCGACATGAACCAGTTCGATGCCATCTTCTATCCGGGTGGCCACGGCCCGCTGTGGGATCTCGCCAATGATGACAAATCGGTTGCGCTGATCAAGAACGCCTACGAGCAGGACAAGGTAATCGGTGCCGTATGCCACGCACCGGCCGTGTTCAAGAACGTGTTCGTCAAGCCCGACCAGAACATTGTCGGTGGCCGCAACGTAACGGGTTTCAGTAACTCGGAAGAAGAAGCGGTACAGCTCACCAACATCGTGCCCTTCCTGTTGGAAGATATGCTCAAGGAAAACAACGGCCGCTACAGCCGTGGTGATGATTGGGCGCCGTACATTGTGGTGGATGGCAAGCTGATTACGGGCCAGAACCCGGCTTCCTCTGAAGGTGCCGCCAAGGCTGTCCTGCAGGCTCTTCAGGAAGACTGACGGAACACCCGCTACCGGCTACGGCTGTTCAGCACCAGATAGCAGCCGTAGCCAATCACCACGCCCCAGAAGGCTGACGACAATCCGTACAACGACATTCCGGATGCTGTCACCACGAAGGCGATCAGGGAGGCTTCCCGGTGACGGGCATCCTCCAAAGCAGCGAACAGGTTGCCGGAGATAGCCCCCAACAATGCCAGCCCCGCAAGTACTGCAATGAATGCTGCGGGTAGCGAGGTAAACAGACTGACAATGGTGCCCGCAAACAAGCCGCCCACCAGATAGAACACACCATTGGACACACCCGCAATATAGCGACGAGAAGGATCATCATGGGCGTCTTTGCCGGTGCAGATGGCGGCCGTAATCGCGGCCAGCACCGTGGTAATCCCTCCGAAGAATGCCACCGGCACCGAAACCAGACTGGTCACACTGATAACCGGCTTGGCCTTCACCCGATACCCCGCTCCCTGAAGAATGGCCATACCCGGCAGGAACTGCCCGGTCAGGCTGACCAGCACCAGCGGAATCGCCAGGCTCAGCGTCGACCCAAGCGTCCATTCCGGCTGAATGAACTGCGGAACCGCAATGCTCCAGCGCACACCGGACAGCGATGCGCCTTCCAGAACTACCGCCAGGACCACCCCGGCAATCAACAGCAACACCAGTGTGTACTTCGGGACCAGTCGGCGGAACACCACGTAGCACGCCAGCATGCCGAGAGCCAGCATCGGCGTGGTTTCGATGGCCGTGAAGGCACCCACACCGAACTGGAACAGAATGCCCGCCATCATGCCGGCGGCGATGCCCTTGGGAATCGCACGTACAAAAGCATCAGAACTGCCCGACACACCAATGATAAAAATAATAACCGCAGCGGTGAGATAGGCCCCCACGGCCTCGTTCAGCGACAGATCCGGAAACAGCGTGACCAGCAACGCGGTCCCGGGCGCCGACCAGGCCGTTACCACAGGCGCCTTGAGCCAGAGCGACAGCACAATGCCCGACACGGCGGCACCCATGGAAATAGCCCACACCCAGGACGTCATCATTTCGGTGGAGATGCCGGCACTGGCGCCGGCCTGAAAGAAGATGGCCAGAGGCCCGGAATAGGACACCAGCACGGCCAGAAAGCCGGCCACCACTGCTGGCAAAGAGAGGCCCTTCAGAAACTGCGTCATGCCCGGCCCTTGATGTGATGAATCATCGGAGACAATCGGTTCAGCGGAGCATCAGAATATTACCTTCCCGGCCGAAAAGGAAACGATCCCGCCGGAAGCGTTGCAACGAAACCGGCGAATCGAGCTCAAATTGACGGATCGGTGAGCCCGGCAGCGTACTCCTGCCGGTGTAGCCCATCAAAAATGAATGACCGTCCGGATGCTCTTGCCTTCGTGCATCAAATCAAACGCCTTGTTGATGTCCTCCAGCGACATTTCGTGAGTGATGAAGACATCCAGCGGAATCTCACCGGTCTTGGCTTTCTCCACGTAAGACGGCAGCTCGGTGCGGCCTTTCACGCCGCCAAACGCTGAGCCTTTCCATACCCGGCCCGTCACCAGCTGGAACGGACGGGTGCTGATTTCCTCACCGGCACGGGCCACGCCGATGATGATGGATTCACCCCAGCCTTTGTGGCAACACTCCAGCGCAGCCCGCATCACCTTGACGTTGCCAATGCACTCGAACGAATAGTCCACACCGCCGTCGGTCATCTCAACAATGACTTCCTGAATCGGCTTGTCGTAATCGTTCGGGTTGACCACATCGGTGGCGCCCAGCTGTTTGGCAATATCAAATTTGCCGGGGTTGATATCAACGGCAATGATGCGGCCGGCCTTGGCCATGGTGGCGCCGATGATCGCGGCCAGGCCGATACCGCCGAGGCCAAACACCGCCACGGTGGCGCCTTCTTCAACCTTCGCGGTATTCAGCACCGCACCAATACCGGTGGTCACGCCACAACCCAGCAGGCACACCTTGTCCAGCGGTGCTTCCTTGGGGATTTTCGCCAGGGAGATTTCCGGCAGCACGGTGTACTCGGAGAACGTAGAGCAGCCCATGTAGTGATAGATCGGCTCGCCCTTGTAAGAGAAACGGGACGTGCCATCGGGCATCACGCCCTTGCCCTGGGTAGCGCGCACCGCACCACACAGGTTGGTCTTGCCCGAAGTGCAGAACTTACACTCGCCACACTCGGCGGTGTAAAGCGGGATCACGTGATCGCCCACTTGCAGGTTCTTCACGCCGGGACCGACCGCTTCCACAATGCCGCCGCCTTCGTGGCCCAGAATGGTGGGGAACAGGCCTTCGGGATCGGCACCGGACAGGGTGTAGGCGTCGGTGTGGCACACACCGGTTGCCACGATTTTTACCAGAACCTCGCCTTCTTTAGGCGGGGCCACATCCACTTCGACGATTTCCAGTGGCTTGTTGGCGGCAAAGGCCACGGCTGCGCGGGACTTGATCATTCAGTGTCTCCTACTGTCCGGGTGGGCGGCTGAATGTGACACCAGCCGCAGAAATACAATCACGATTTTAACACGCATCCACGGCGAGCACTCACCGACCTATGGCGTCTATGGCGTCAAGCACTGCGTTAGCACCGTCTTTAATCTCGGCAATGACGCGCTCAACCGACTCCGCCTGCTCGCGACCCTCAATGGCCACATCCAGAACCTCACTGATCTGGCGCTCAACACCGCCAGACAACTCCAGAATGCTGTGAATCACATCGGCAATTTCACGGGTGGCCGCGCCGGTGTTGGCCGCCAGCTTGCGCACTTCATCCGCCACCACCGCAAAGCCACGGCCATGTTCGCCGGCGCGCGCTGCCTCGATCGCGGCATTCAGTGCCAACAGGTTGGTCTGGTCGGCAACACCGGCAATGGTATCAACCATTTTCTCGATGCTTTGAGAGCGTTCATTGAGCTCGGCAATGATGCTTTTGGCCTTATCGACGCCCTGCTCGATTTGCTGTGCGATTGCCTTTGATTGCCGCAACGCCTCATCGGCCCGGCCGACAATGTTGACTGTCTGAGTGGCAGACGCAGAGGCAACCGCCGCCGCATCCTGGGTTTGCAGGGATTGCTCTACGCGCTCGGTAATATCGCTGGCAAACTTCAATACCTTTTCCACCCGGCCTTTATCGTCCAGGACCGGGTTATAACTGGCTTCAAGCCAGAGATCACTGCCGTCAGAACGCCGACGATGGAAACGGCCGCTGCTGAAACGGCCGGCTGCCAGTGACGCCCAGAAATCCGGGTGTTCGCGATAAAAGGAATCATCACAGAACATTGTGTGGTGCTTGCCCTGAATCTGCTCAAGACGATAGCCGGTGACTGCCAGAAAGTTTCGGTTGGCCGTGATAATGGTCCCATCAGGGGTAAACTCAATCACCGCCATCGACCGGTCAATCGCATCAAATGCGGCCTGCTGATCTCTGAGCTGATCGTGCTTGACGCTGACGTCCGAGGCGATTTTCATCACCCGTTCTACGGCACCGCTGGCACCCCGAATCGGGAAGTAGGTCGCTTCCAGCCAGATCTTCTGACCATCCCGGCCGCGACGGGGAAAGGTGCCTGCGTGTGAGTTGCCGGCACGGAGAGAGTTCCAGAACTTGCGGTAGTCCGCAGAATTCGCCAGCTCCCGATCGCAAAACAGGCTGTGGTGTTTGCCCACGACTTCGTCCCGGCGATACTTCACCACATCCAGAAACAGGTCATTGACATCAACGATCAGCCCATCGGTCGTAAACTCGATGGTGGCAACAGACTCTTGAATAGCACGGTGAACCGCTTCGCACTTTGCGGCTCTGGTCTCGCACTCGGCCATTGCGTGTTTTTTCTTCGGGGTCAGGAACATAGTCATTCATCTCTAAATAAGGTCAACCACTAACGTTCTGTTTCATGGTGCTGAGTTATCGGCCCAGCAAGTCATTCCTCGAGTCGCGGCCAAGATCTTTTACGCCATGTTTGGCGTATGCTTATTCCAAACCCGCAAGATGGGATTGTATACGTTGCATACGCTCTACTGGTTTACCCGGGATCTCCGAACACACGATAACGCTGCGCTGCTGGCGGCGGCCCGCTCCGACTTGCTGCTGTGTGTGTTTGTGGTCGACCCACGCTGGTTTGCCAACGGACCCTTCCAATGCCGTGGTATGGGAGGGCATCGCTGGCGTTTTCTGTGGCAAAGCCTGACCGATCTGGAGCGCAGCCTCAGGCCCCTGGGCCAGCGATTACACATTGCCTTTGGTGAACCGGAAAAAATTCTTCCCGCGCTCGCCCGCCAGCACGGCATTGGCCGGCTGGTGCGCTCCCGGCTGCCCGGCACCGTCGAAGCCCAGCAATGGCAAACGCTTCAACAACAGTTACCGGACACGCTGTTTCAGCAATTCGAGACCCTGAGCCTGTTTACCGAAGGCTCACTGCCGATGCCTCTCAATGAATTGCCCGCCAGCTTTTCCCAGTTCCGCAAGCAGGTCGAACAACAGGGTGAGCGAGGGCCGGATCTGTTGCGCATTCGCACCCTGACGGCCTTGCCGCCACCCCCCGGTTTCCCCGAGGACAACCGCGGCGACTGCCCGCCCATACCGGA
>DATGQY010000196.1:0-12387 GCA_035303925.1 Marinobacter sp.
TTCGACAACCTCAAGGATATCGACGATCGGGGCATTCAGGCCCTGCTCCGAGAGGTGTCTTCCGAGGTGCTGGTTGTTGCCCTTAAGGGGTCCGACGAAGCGGTCAAAGAGAAGATCTTCAAGAACATGTCCAAGCGGGCGGCTGAACTGTTGCAGGACGACCTGGAGGCGAAGGGCCCGGTCAAGGTCAGCGAAGTGGAGTCTGCCCAGAAGGACATCATCACCGTGGCCCGCCGGATGGCGGAGGCCGGCGAAATATCGCTGGGCGGTGCTGGTGAAGAAATGATGTGATGAAAGATTCAGACCAGAACGCCAAGCCTGTCCCGAAAGAAAAGATGACTGCCTGGGAACGGTGGGAGTTGCCGCTGCTTGATGAGCGCGGTAACCAGGTTGTGCAGGAAGAGGAGGTCAAGCCTCTCACCGCCGCTGATCTCCAGGAAATTCGCGAAGCTGCCCGGGAAGACGGTTATCAGGAAGGGCGCGAGGCGGGCTATCAGGAGGGCTTCACACAAGGCCGAAACGACGGCCACAAGGAAGGCTCTGCCGCCGGCGAAGCTGAGGGCCGGGAACAGGGGCGTGAGCTCGCTGAGGAAGCAACCCGGCAGGAAGTGGCGTCGCGAATGACCCGGCTGGAACACCTGCTGGGTGAGCTGCTGTTACCGATCGAACGCCATGAAGAAGAGCTTGAATCGGCATTGGTCAACCTTTCCACGGTGCTGGCGAGAGCGGTGGTATACCGCGAACTCAGTATCGACTCCTCCCAGATTCGTCAGGTTGTGCGTAAGGCACTCCGGGCACTGCCTTCGACGGCTGAGAACGTACGCCTACATATTCACCCCGATGATCTGGAGCCGGTTCGGGAAGTGGCTGAGCGCCTGGACGTTGCCCCCGTCATTGTTGAAGACGACGCCCTGATGCCCGGCGGCTGCAAAGTGGAAACTATGCACAGCCTGGTGGATTACACGGTTGAGAAACGATTTCAGAGAGCGGTGCAGGGTATGCTGGAGGAACAGCTGGCCGACGGAGACGGTGTGGAAAGTGATGCGGTTGACTCCAGAATGGGGGAACTGACCGATTTCCACCGGGACCTGCTCAGCGATTCCGCCGTGACTCCGGATGCCGCACCCGCGCCCAATCCCACCGAACAGGATGAAGGCGATGACCTCCCGACTGGCTGAGCGCTTGCGCCAGCTCCAGGGAGCCATCAGCCCGGAGCCTGAACCTGAATTGTCGGGGCGTCTGACCCGGATGGTTGGTCTCACCCTTGAATGCGTTGGTTGCCCCATGGTGGTGGGTGATCGGTGTGTAATTCAGGGTGAGGGCAGTGGCAGCGTCGAAGCCGAAGTGGTGGGTTTCGAAGAAAACAAAGTTTATCTGATGCCACTTACGGCGATTGAAGGGCTGAAGCCTGGCGCGAGAGTGGTGCCATTATCGTCCGCCAGTCGTGTGCCCGTCGGTCCGCAAATGCTGGGCCGCGTGGTCAATGGCGCCGGTGACCCGCTGGACGGCAAAGGCCCGCTGCAGGCGGAAGCGCGGGTCCAGTTGACAGGCGACATCATCAATCCCCTGAACCGCGCACCCGTGCGTCAATCGATGGACGTGGGTATTCGCGCCATCAATGCGTTACTGACGGTTGGCCAGGGCCAGCGTTTGGGTCTGTTTGCGGGCAGCGGCGTGGGTAAGAGTATGCTGCTGGGCATGATGACCCGGTTTACCGATGCCGATATCACCGTAGTAGGTCTCATTGGCGAACGGGGCCGTGAGGTGAAGGAGTTTATCGAAGACATTTTGGGCGAAGAGGGCCTTGCCCGTTCGGTTGTGGTGGCATCGCCTGCGGATGACTCGCCGCTGATGCGGTTGCGTGCCGCCATGCTGACCACGAGAATTGCCGAATATTATCGGGACCAGGGCAAGCGGGTTTTGCTGCTGATGGACTCCCTGACACGTTATGCCCAGGCGCAGCGTGAAATTGCACTGGCCGTGGGAGAGCCGCCGGCCACCAAGGGCTATCCACCGTCAGTGTTTGCAAAGTTACCGCAGCTGGTTGAGCGAACTGGCAATGGCCGTCCGGGCGGCGGCTCTATTACCGCTTTCTACACGGTACTGACCGAAGGCGACGACCAGCAAGACCCGATAGCTGACGCCGCCAGAGCCATCCTCGATGGCCACATTGTGCTCTCCCGCCGGCTGGCGGAAGAGGGTCATTACCCCGCCATCGATGTAGAGGCCTCTATCAGCCGGGTCATGCCCCAGGTGACCCAGCCTGAGCACTTCTCCAGAGCCCAGCGCTTCAAACAGGTGTATTCCCGCTACCAGCAAGCTCGCGACCTGATCAGCGTGGGCGCCTATGTCAAAGGCTCTGACCCGGAAACAGACTTTGCGATTCAGCACATTGGCAATATGCGCCAGTTCCTGCAGCAGGATCTGAACGAAAGCGCGCCCCTGCAAGCCAGCATTGAGCAGTTATTGGCCGTGGTGCCAGAACGCAGATCGCCTGAACGGGTGAAAAGCGCGGTGCCCGGCCCCGGCGCTGACCGGAGAGATGGCTGATGCTGCGCTCCAAACGTCTGGAAGTTGTACTGACGCTCGAGGAACGCAAGGAGCAGGAGGCCCTTGAGCGTATGGGCGAGGCCCGGAAGCAGGTGGACGAGCACAAAGCGCAAGTGGAGAACCTCGAGCGTTACCAGCAGGAATATCGCAACCAGATTCGTGCCAGTCAGCAGGGTGTCGTGGCGGTGGCGCGCTTGCAGGCCTGGCAGTCATTTATTGCACAGCTGGACCAGGTTATTGCTCAACAGCAACGCCAGTTGGTGCAGGCGGAGCAGGTGTTTGAAAGCCGTCGGCGGGAGTGGCAACAAGCCTGGGAGCGCAAGCGTGGTATGGAAAAGTATATAGAATCCTGCCGGCAGCAAGAGCAGCGAGAGCGGGATTCAGCAGAGCAGAAACTGGCCGATGAAGCGGCTGGCAGAGCCTTTGCCCGCAGGCCGCGTTAATCGTGTGTCACTGCGTCAGGGAAGCCGGCGCGTAAAGCGACAGATGCAATTTCCGTTAACTTGTCTATCCTTAGTCAGATAACCGCGCTGGCTGCAAAGGGAGGGGGCATGATCCATAACGGAAAGAACCGGGAGTTTCGCGAATGCCGATAGATACGCGACGAAGTGATGACGGCCAGACACTGACGATTCGGGTTCAGGGTCGTTTTGATTTCAGCACTCATCAGGCCTTCCGGGATGCATATGAGCACAGCGATCCGTCGGTTCAAGCCTACGTCATTGACCTCTCTGAAACGACTTACCTCGACAGCTCTGCTTTGGGCATGTTGCTATTGTTGAGGGATCACGCTGGCGGTGACAGTGCCCGTATTGCTATAGAGAACTGCAATGGCGATGTCCGGCGCATCCTTTCCATTTCGAATTTTGAGCAACTCTTCAGCATTCGCTGAGGCGACCGTCTTGAAGGTACTGATCGCCGAAGACAGCGACAGCGACCGGTTGATTCTGACCACACTGGTTCGCCGCCTGGGCCATCAGGTGTTTGATGCATCTGATGGTGTTGAGGCGGTGGCCAGATTTTCTGAGCTTCAGCCGGATATTGTGCTATTGGATGCCCTGATGCCGCGTATGGATGGCATGGAAGCGGCCAGGCACATCAAAGCCCTGGCCGGAGAGCGTCTCGTTCCGTTGATTTTCCTGACCTCGCTGTCCGATGCGAGCGAACTGGCCCGTTGTCTGGAAGCAGGTGGTGACGATTTTCTGGTCAAGCCCTACAACCGGGTGATTCTTGAGGCCAAGATCAACGCCTTCAACCGCATGCGTGCCATGCATCAGACCCTGTCTGAACAGCGAGATCAGATTCGACTCAAGAACGAGCAGTTGCTTTCGGAACAGAAAGTCGCCAGACGGGTTTTTGACAACGTTGCCCATACCGGGTGCCTGGATGCGCCCAACATCCGCTATCACGCCTCACCACTCTCCGTGTTTAACGGTGATGTTCTGTTCGCTGCCCAGCGTCCGGGCGGTGGAACCCTGATTTTTCTCGGAGATTTTACCGGTCACGGTTTGCCTGCAGCGATCGGCGCCATGCCGGTAGCCGAAGTGTTTTATGGTATGACAGCAAAGGGATTTGGAGCGGCCGATATTTTGCGGGAGATCAATCGCAAGTTGTGCCGGATTTTGCCCGTCGGCATGTTTTGTTGTGGCGTGCTGCTGGATGCCGACGGCAAACAGAATGCAATCCGGGCCTGGAATGGCGGGCTGCCTGATGGTTGGTTGGTTCGTCAGAATGGCGATCGGCTGGCGATCCCCTCCAGGAATCTGCCGTTGGGAGTTTTGGCACCGGACCGGTTCACCGCGTCCATGGAGGTTCTCGATGCACTGCCGGGTGACCGGTTAGTGGTGATGACCGATGGTTTTCCGGAATCCCGGGATGACCAGGGGCGGTGTTTCGGTGAAGAAGGCGTGCGCCGTGTATTGGCGAGCCTCAAACCAAACGATCATCCGTTTGATGCACTCATGGAGCACCTGAACCGGTTCACCGGATTGCCTGAGCCAGCAGATGATTTGACCCTGTGCACTCTGGAGTTGACCGTGGGAAGTCTGCAAACGGAGCCGTACAAGAAATCACCAGAATCGTCTCTTTCGGGCCCAGGCGACTGGCATTGTGTGTATGAGATCCGTGAGCGAACACTGGCGGACTTCAATCCCTTACCGTTGTTGTTGCACATCTGCATGGAGGTTCCCGGGTTACGGCGGCGGAGCGGCGAGGTTTACACTCTGCTGTCAGAGCTTTATAACAATGCCCTCGAGCATGGTGTGTTGGCCTTGTCTTCTGAATGGAAGAGCTCAGCCAAAGGCTTCAGCCGGTACTACCAGGAGCGAAAACGCCGCCTTGCCGAAACCAACGGGCACTACATCCGCTTTAGCCTGAATCACGGGCCCCGGCCAGGCGGTGGCACCTTGAGAATCCGGTGTGAAGACAGCGGCCAGGGCTTTGATGTTGACGGTCAGGGCGCCAGAGCGCCGGCGGGGAGCGGGCCGGGTTCCGGCTATGCGGGGCGTGGCCTGGAAATACTGAAGCGCATGACGCAGGAACTGAACGTGCATGGACCGGGTAACTGCGTGGAAATAGTCTATGATTGGGAGTTTCCGGATAACGCCTTCGGCGCTGATGGAGGGTCAGAACGTAACCCCGAGGATACACGATGAACGACACGGATAAGCCACATCTTGATGAAGAAGCCCTGGCCGAACTACAGGATGTCATGGAAGACGAGTTTGGTGTATTGATTCAGACCTACGTTGCAGATTCGCGTATACGCATCCAGGGATTGCGTGAAGCCTTGGCGGATGGCGATGCGGATCAATTCGCGAAGGCCGCCCACAGCTTCAAAGGAAGTTGTGTCAACATCGGTGCGCCAAGGTTGGGGGCGCTATGCTTTGAAGCTGAAAAACTCGGTAAAGCGGGGCAGCTTGAGGATGCTCCGGCTGTTGTAGCGACCATCGAGCAGGAGTTTGAAGACATCGCCCAACGCCTGAGAAATTTCAACCAATAAGTTCGAATCAATTGTCTGGCATCACTTTTGCTTTATTTGAGTAAGCCTCCCTTTGTGAGTGACTCTGAGACTTAAAGCGGCAAGAGGTTGCCATGCAACAGACAATTCTTCCACAGACTCCAGCCCCAGGTACGCAACAGGACGCCGCAGGCTCGAAAGCGGCTACGAGCCGCCGCAATGCTGAGAGCGGCGATAGCCGCTACGACCAGGTATCCCGTTCCGAGCAGAAGCGTCTGGAGCAGAAACGCGCTGAACACCGCGATCAGGCTGAATCTGCCCGGGCACGGCAGGACGAAACCCGCAACGCTGACCGGAAAGCCGAAAACGCTGACAGCAATGCCACCGCAAACGAATCCAGTCAGTCAGCTGGCAAGCCGGAAAGTGACCAGCCGGACGATCAGGCAGGTGATGTTATTCCTCTTACGTTTGCCAACCTTCAGTCTCTGATCCTGCCAACGAGTGCCGCTGCAACCTCTGTTGATGGTGAGTTAGCGCTGAATCCGGTTCAGGTAAACAGCGGTTTGCCGGGTAATCCATTGCTGGCCGGCGTCCTCAACGGTAAGAGTTCCAGTGCTCCGGGCCTGACCCCGGCAAGCCAGTTGACCGATTTGCTGGCCGCCAATGTAACCACCGAGACCGTGAGGCCGGCAGACCCGGCCAGCCTGCTAACGTCGCCAAAATTCCAGGCGACATTGGACATCGCAGCCCAGCAGGCTCTGCAGCAAGGGAAGCTGACTCCGGAGGGTGCCCTGCCACTGCGCGGCTATGCTACTACGGTGGATGTTCCGGTAGGCCAGGCAGAGTGGGGCGATAAGGTGATGGGCAAGCTGAGCTGGCTCACCGCCCGTAACATGCAGGTAGCAGAAATTCATCTGACGCCGCCAGATATGGGGCCTATGGAAGTAAAGGTCAGAGTGCAGAATGATCAGGCTACGGTGACCGTTCATGCCGCCAACCCGGTTGTTCGGGAGCAGCTTGAACAGCACTCGCATCGACTGCGGGATATGTTGGGGGAGCAGGGAATATCGCTGAGCCAGTTTGACGTTTCCGATCAACCGGGGCAGCAGGCAAGTGAGCAGGGGGCCGGTTCAGATGAGCGCTCTGGCTCAGGCAATGCCGCTGGAACTCTGCTGACCGGTGAAGCCGACGAGCAGGGGCTCCAGTCCGGACAGGTTGATCTGGCCTGGAAGGGAGAGGTCGATATTTTCGCTTGATGCCCTTCTAAGCCGGGGTCGTTTTGCCCGCCTTTCACAAACGTCTTTGCCCATCCCTCCGCGCAACGCTAAACTGCTTGTTTGAGCAGGAGGGATGGCGCTTCTGGCCCGCCCTTTGCATTATTCCTGTTAAACGCCCCCTGAACCCGTCAGGGTGACGATAATCTGACAAAGCGGACACCATGGCAGAAAACAACACCGCACAAGCACCCGCCAAAAAGGGCAAGCTGAAGCTCATTATCACACTGGTTGTCATTATCCTGCTGGCGATCGGGCTGTCAGTCGCAGGCACCCTCTGGTTTCTGGGTGGCGGCTTACCCGGCGCGGGCGCAGACAGTGAGCCTGGGTCATCGGAACCGGTTTTTGTGGCAAGCAGCTACACCGACATTGAAAAGCCGCTGGTCACGACCGTACAGGCTCAGGGCCGTCAGAGGTATGCGCAGGTACACGTCTCGTTTGAGGCCAAGGATCCAGCTGCACTTACCGCGGCAGACGTTCATATGCCGCTGATCCGGAGCCAGCTGGTGATGCTGCTGGGCAGTAGCGACTTCGGTGAGTTGCAGACACCGCAGGGCCGCCTTTCTTTGTCGGACAAAATGCTTCAATCGGTGAACCAGGTGCTTGCGCAGGAGGGAGAGCCTGCCATCGACCGTGTGTTGTTCCGGAACTTCGTAG
Source organism: Marinobacter sp. (assembly GCA_035303925.1). Lineage (GTDB taxonomy): Bacteria > Pseudomonadota > Gammaproteobacteria > Pseudomonadales > Oleiphilaceae > Marinobacter. The sequence goes on from DATGQY010000196.1 coordinate 7,441, forward strand.
TGCAATAAGCCAAATTCAGGGCAGGACCAGGTATGCAGGATTTACTGTCACAGGACGAAATTGATGCCCTCCTCCACGGGGTGGATGACGGCGACATTGATACCTATGATGAAGCCGACGAAGCTGGTGTAAAGACCTACGATCTCGCCAGTCAGGATCGCATTGTCCGTGGCCGGATGCCGACGCTCGAAATGATCAACGAGCGATTTGCCCGTTACACCCGGATCAGCCTGTTTAATCTCCTTCGCCGTAACGCCGACGTGTCAACCGGCGGCGTTCAGATCATGAAGTTTGGCGAGTACATACATACCCTGTACGTGCCTACCAGCCTTAACCTTTGCAAGGTCAGGCCATTGCGCGGTACCTCTCTGTTCGTGCTGGATGCCAAGCTGGTGTTCAAGCTGGTCGACAATTTCTTCGGGGGGGAGGGGCGCCACGCCAAGATCGAAGGGCGCGAATTCACGCCTACGGAAACCCGTATTGTTCAGATGGTGCTGAACCAGGTGTTCCAGGATATGAAGGAAGCCTGGCACGCCGTACTGAATGTCGATTTCGAGTACATGAGCTCTGAAGTAAACCCGGCGATGGCAAACATTGTCAGCCCCAGTGAAGTGGTGGTAGTCAGCACCTTCCATATTGAGCTGGATGGCGGTGGTGGCGAGCTTCACTTTGCCTTGCCTTACTCCATGATCGAGCCTATTCGCGAGGTGCTGGATGCCGGTGTTCAGAGTGACATTGATGACATTGACGAGCGTTGGGTTAACGCGCTTCAGGAAGACATCAAAGAAGTGAGCGTGCCCATCAATACCATGGTCTGCCGGCGCAGGATTTCCCTGCGGGACATCGCCAAGCTCAAAGCCGGTGATGTGATTCCGGTAGAGATTCCGGAACATCTGACGGTGACAGCCAACGGTATTCCGATCTACAAGGCGACCATGGGAACTCGCGACGGCAAGCTGGCGCTGAGAATTCATGAAAGGGCTGCATTGCCCAAGGTGAAGAAACAACTGAAGGTGGGACGCAATGGCTGACGACGACAAGAAAGACGAAAAAGAACTCAGTGAAGACGAAAAGCTTGCCGCTGAGTGGGAGGCCGCCATGGATGAGTCGGGCGACGCCGAAGGGTCCCGGGAAGACGAGTGGGCTGCCGCCATGGCTGAAGCAGAAGGCGACGACGGCGATAGCTCCGGGGCCGCGGCTCAGGATGTGCGAGCGGCACCTATGGAAGAGTTTGCCGAGGACGCCGGTTTCACCGGTAGCGGTGAGGCACCCGATATCGACGTGATCCTGGATATCCCGGTCACCATTTCCATGGAGGTGGGCAACACCCAGATACCGATTCGTAACCTGCTGCAGCTGAACCAGGGGTCGGTCATCGAGCTGGACCGGCTGGCGGGTGAGCCGCTGGATGTCCTGGTCAACGGCACTCTGATTGCACACGGGGAAGTGGTGATGGTTAACGAAAAATTCGGTATCCGGCTGACCGATGTGATCAGCCCGGGTGAACGCATCAAGCGGTTGCAGAAGTAACGTGGGCTTGATGCTGCGCTGGATTCTGCCTGTTCTGGTGAGTGTGCCCGCTTTTGCCGAGCAGGCCGCAGAGCCTGCCCGGGAGGCGGGCCGGAATGCGCCGGACACGGTGGGGACCATCATGAGCCTGGGCCTGGGATTGGTGGCGGTTATTGCCGTGATCTACGGCTGCGCCTGGTTGATCCGGCGGATGACGGGCATGGGCGGCATGAATAACAACGCCATTCGCGTGGTCTCGGTACTCGCCATTGGCACCCGGGAGCGAATCGCGTTGGTCGAAGTTGGCGGTCAGCAGATATTGCTGGGCATTACTCCGGGCAGCATAAGAACGCTCCAGGTTTTTGATGAGCCGGTGGTTGACTCAGGCAGCGCCGCAACCAGCGATTTTGCCCGCCGGCTGCAGAGCCTGATGGGGAAATCCCGGGAAGCTCCCGAACACAAAGAGTAGCGCTATGGTGAATGCAGTTCTGAAACGTTGCGGGCCTTTTCTGGTTCTGATCACCGGGCTGCTGGCCCCGGCCCTGGCCATGGCGGATCTGCCGGGTATCCCTGCATTTTCTGTGCAACCGGGCGAGAACGGCACCGAAGAGTACTCGGTGACCCTGCAGATTCTGGCGCTGATGACTGCGCTGACGTTCCTGCCGGCAATGTTGATGATGATGACGTCGTTTACCCGCATCATTGTCGTGTTTGCCATTCTGCGTCAGGCGCTGGGCCTGCAGGCCACCCCGTCAAACCAGATTTTGCTTGGTCTGGCGCTGTTTCTGACTATTTTTATCATGAAGCCGGTGCTAGAAGAGGCCAATCGCGCAGGGCTTCAGCCCTACCTGCAAGAAGAGGTGACTTCCCTGGAAGCGGTCGAGCTGGCGAGTGTGCCGTTTCGTAAGTTCATGCTGGAACAGACCCGGGAATCTGACCTGGCGCTGTTCATGCGTCTGGCCGATGTTCAGTACGAAACCCCGGAGGAGGTTTCCTTCTGGGTGTTGATGCCAGCGTTCGTCACCAGCGAACTGAAAACCGCGTTCCAGATCGGTTTTATCCTGTTTATCCCGTTTTTGATTATCGACATGGTCGTTGCCAGTGTGTTGATGGCCATGGGTATGATGATGCTGTCACCCATAATCATTTCGCTGCCCTTCAAGATAATGCTGTTTGTTCTGGTGGATGGCTGGGCGTTGATCATGGGTACCCTTGCCGCCAGTTACGGCATATAGGAGGCCGGATATGACGCCTGAAACCGTTATCGATATTGTTCGTGAAGCGCTTTGGCTGATCGTGTTGCTGGCCGCCGTGATCATCGGGCCAGGACTGGTGATCGGTCTGGTGGTGAGTACCTTTCAGGCTGCCACCCAGATCAACGAGCAGACCTTGAGTTTCCTGCCGCGGTTGCTGATTACCCTGATCGTAATCATCGCTGCCGGCCCGTGGATGCTGAGCACCTTGCTGGACCATGCCAACGGGCTCATCTCCAGCATTCCCTACCTGATCGGCTAGCGGATGGTACCGGCGGAGCTCAGCGCAGACCTGCTCGGCCAGTGGGTGGGTCAACATCTTTGGCCGTTGTTCCGGCTGGCGAGCTTTCTGATGGTGATTCCCATTTTTGGCACCCAGCTGGTGCCGGCCCGGGTTCGCCTTGGGCTGGCATTGCTGATGACCATTCTGATCGTGCCCATGATTCCTGACGTTCCGCGGGTGGAGGCTCTCAGTGCGGATGCCGTGGTAATTACGCTGCAGCAAATATTGATCGGCGTCGGCCTTGGCTTTGCGTTGACCGCACTGTGGCAGCTGTTTGTCATTGCCGGCCAGATGATCGCCATGCAGATGGGCCTGGGCTTCGCCTCAATGGTCGATCCCGCCAATGGCGTGAATGTTCCGGTACTGGCCCAGATCTACACGATCACCATCACGTTGTTGTTCCTCGTTATGAACGGTCACCTGGTGGCTTTCGAGGTGTTCATTGAGAGCTTTCATACCCTGCCCATCGGTATGGAGGGCCTTGGCCAGACCGGGGTGTGGGAGCTTGCCCATCGCATCAGCTGGATGTTTGCTTCGGCGATGCTGTTGGCCTTGCCGGCGGTGACCGCGGTGCTGATCGTGAATATTTCGTTCGGGGTGATGACCCGGGCGGCGCCTCAGATGAACATTTTTGCCCTGGGCTTTCCCATTGGTCTGATTTTTGGCTTGTTTGCTATCTGGGTATTGCACGGCAATTTCCTCCCGCACTTTGATCAGTACACCCGGGAAACCTTCGACTTCATGCGTCAATTGCAGGGGCGCTAGCCATGGCCGAAGAGAACGACAACAGTCAGGAGAAAACCGAAGAACCGACCCCTCGAAGGCTTGAAAAGGCGCGGGAAGAGGGGCAGACCGCCCGTTCCAAGGAACTCGCTACCATGGCGGTTCTGCTGGCGGGTGCGGGCGGCCTGCTGATGTTCGGGACATCTCTGGCTTCGGCTTTGGAAGGTATCATGCGGGATGCCTTTGTGATCGAGCGCGCGGCCATTTTCGACACCCGTCAAATGAGTGTCCAGCTGATCCTCTCCGCCAAGGAGGCCGCGCTGGCACTGTCACCCATTCTGATTCTGTTACTGGTTGCCGCCATTGCCGGCTCTATCGGTATTGGCGGGTTGCTGTTCAGTGCAAAAGCCATTGCGCCCAAAGCCAACCGGATGGATCCGATCAAGGGGCTGGGGCGGATGTTTTCGATGCGTTCGCTGATCGAGCTGGTGAAGGCTATTGCCAAGGTCGGGCTGGTGATGGCGGTGGCGATTCTGATCCTCAATTTGCGTACGGAAGACTTGCTGAGTATTGCTGAGGAGCCCGTGGTGCCGGCCATGGAGCATGTGCTGTGGACGTTGGGGTGGAGTTTTTTCTTCTTGTCCTGTGCCACCATTATTATTGCGATCATCGATGTTCCTTTTCAGATCTACGATCACCACAAGAAGCTAAAGATGACGATGCAGGAGGTGAAGGATGAGTACAAGGATTCGGAGGGCAAGCCAGAGGTGAAGGGCAAGATCCGTCAGTTGCAGCGGGAGATGGCGCAGCGGCGGATGATGCAGGATGTGCCCAAGGCGGATGTGGTGATTACCAACCCGACGCATTATGCGGTGGCGTTGAAGTACGATCAGAAGTCGATGGGGGCGCCGGTTGTGGTGGCCAAGGGCGCGGATGAGGTGGCGTTCAAGATTATGGAGATTGCCCGGGAGTACAAGGTGGAGGTGTTACGTACGCCGCCGTTGACTCGGGCGGTGTACCACAATACGGAGATTGGCGAGGAGATTCCGGACGGGCTGTATATGGCAATTGCTCAGGTGCTGGCTTATGTGTTCCAGCTGCGTCAGTTCCGTAAGGGGCGTGGGCCCAAACCGGGCATGCCTGACTTTCCGATTCCGCCGGAGATGCGGCGGGATATCT
>DATGQY010000197.1:0-10234 GCA_035303925.1 Marinobacter sp.
CGCAGGACCAGCCATTCCAGGATCAGCGCCGGAGCCTGTACAAACACCACGCCGTTAGCCACGCCATTGAGCCAGCGGGTGGTGGAGATGACCGTGAGGTTGTCGGTCTGGGTCATGATCAGGGTGGTGAGTACATGCACGGCCAGGAACAGGGGCAGCATGAAACGAATCTGGTCGATGCGATGCCAGCGGATGGCCAGCATGGCGCCCATCAGGTAGCCAAGGTAGTTCCAGGTGGCGACCGCGGCGCCGTCCGGGGCGCTGAACTGGTTGTCGGCTACCAGGTAAGGCAGCAGCGGCGTGTAGATAAACCGGCCAAGGGTGTGCACCACCAGCAGCACCAGGCTGCCGGCCAGCAGTACCGTGAACAGCTGTTTCGGAGTGGCAGTTGGAGAAGACGTCATGAGCACGGCCCGGGTTCTGGTGGCTGGATATCAGAGCCGGGCAGTGTAAGGGAGGCGCCGGGTTTTGTCAGTGGGACCTTGGCCCAAGGCCTTCAAACATCAGACGCCCGGGGATGATTCGCCTTTGCCCACTGGTAGATCCGCTCATAAGCCTCAGCCAGCTCCTGAGGATTGTGGGGAGGCTGGATCAATGCCTGGAGTTTGCCATCCGGGTTCAACAGGGCGAAGTGGCCGCTGTGGTCTACCAGCAGCTGGCCGTCCACTTCCCGATGCACAAACACTGCACTCACGCTTTTCGCCAGCGTCCTAAGAGTATCCAGATCGCCGGTCAGGCCATGGAAGTTCTCCCCGAAAAAGCCGGTGTAGGCTTTGAGCTTTTCCGGAGTGTCATGTTCAGGATCAGCCGTTACCAGCAGGTAGTCAGGCTGGGGCAGCTCCGCCGACAACAGGTTGTTGGTCTGCCTGAGATTGGCCATGGCGGCCGGGCAGATGTCGGGGCAATTGGTATAGCCCACAAATACGAAGGTCCATCGCCCTTTCAGGTCTTCCCGGGTAACGGTTTGACCCTGCTCATTGATGAGGGTGAACTCAGTCAGTTCGCGGGGCTGATCGTACACATAGGTATTGAACTGGCTCAGGTCCGGTGCAGGCGCAGGTTCATCGCTGACCATGAACACCTGTCGGCCCACCGTCAGGCCGAACACCAGTGCAACCAGCAAGAACAAGGCAAACAAGGTAATGCGTAACGACCGCCCCATGGGGCCTCCAATTCATGTTAGTGCAACCGTCTCTGCTCAGAAGAAGACGAAGTGGTCCACCAGCAACACCACAAACAGCGCCATCAGATAGGTGATGGAATATTTGAAGGTATCCATGGCCACCCGGCGATCATCGCCTTTCAGAAGACGAATGGCATACTGGAGGAAACGCAAGCCTAGCGCCAGGGCACCGATCAGGTAAATACCGCCTGACATGCCTGTGACAAAAGGTAGCAGACTCACCGCCAGCAGCATCAGGGTGTACAACAGAATGTGCAGCTCGGTGTACTTGTTGCCGTGGGTGACCGGCAGCATCGGAATACCCGCCTTGGCGTACTCTTCCTTGCGATGAATGGCCAGGGCCCAGAAGTGGGGTGGGGTCCAGGCGAAGATGATCAAAACCAGCAGCAGGGCATGGCCCTCCACCTGACCGGTGACGGCGGTCCAGCCCAACAGCGGCGGCATAGCACCAGCCAGACCACCGATGGTGATGTTCTGGGGCGTGGCCCGCTTCAGAAACAGGGTATACACACCGGCATAACCCACCAGCGACGCCAGGGTCAGCCAGGCAGTCAGCTCGTTCACCTGCCACATCAGCACGATCATGCCGGCGGCCGCCAGCACCACGGCAAACAAAATGGCATCGAAAGGGCTAATCCGGCCGGTGGCCACGGGGCGCTTACGGGTGCGGGCCATCACCGTGTCGATCTTCTGGTCCACCACATGGTTCACCACCGCCGCCGCACCAGCCAGCAGTGCAATGCCGAGGTTTCCGAACAACAGAATGTCCCACCCCGGCACCCCCGGCGCAGCCAACAGCATGCCGATCAGTGAGGTGAGTATCATCAGGGCCACTACCCTGGGCTTGGTGAGCTCCAGGTAATCCCGCCAGGAGATATGTCTGGATAAAGACGTTACAGCTTCCTGGGCCGGCAGCGCTTTGACTTGCTCGCTCATGCCGTTACCTCCCGATTTATGGTTGTTGTGTGGGATACCGCTATGGTGTGCGGCTGAGGCAGTAATTGATGGTGCCGCCAGATCAGATGAATCATCGACAGTAGCAGTCCGGCGCCCATGGCGTTGTGGGCAACGGCAACCGCGAGTGGAATGTGCAACCAGACATTGGCCAGGCCCAAACCAATCTGGACGGCCAGCGCGCCGGCGACCAATAGAACACTGTTATCCAGCCCACTGTCCCGTCGTTGCTGCCAGAGTCGCACCAGCAACAGGCCCAGATAGAACAGAACAACGACAGCGCCCAGACGGTGGGTTACATGAATGGCAACCCGGCCATCTGCCGTCAGTTGGCCACCCAGATAGTTCGGACCAACATGCTGGGCAATATCGAAGCCGTGACGGAAATCCATACCTTCTGGCCACCACTGGCCCTGACAGGTCGGCAAATCGGTGCAGGCCACCGCCGCATAATTGGCCGCCGTCCAGGCCCCCAGGGCAACTTGCAACACGACCAACAGCAGCCCGCCGTAAAGCCAGGGTCGAAGCCGGGTGAGTGCGGATGAAACCTGTTCCAATACCGTCCGGTTACCGGCTCGCTTGCGTAATCGCAGAGTCAACAACAAAAGAAGGCTGAGCGTGGTGAACCCGCCTAACAGATGCAGAGCGACCACTTGTGGCCAGAGTTTCAGGGTGACGGTCCACATGCCGAACGCCCCCTGCAGAACGATAAACCCGGCAATGAACATGGGCAATTTCAAAGGCAATTGCTCGCGACGGTGCCGAATCGCAGCGATTGCCAGACCGAACACCACCAGGCCCAATGTGCCTGCTGCATACCGGTGAATCATTTCCGGCCACCCTTTGGCGACATCCACCGGGGTTTCCGGGAAGCGGGCATTGGCAATGGCGATACTGGTTTCACTCTGGGGCACCGTCAAAAAGCCGTAACAGCCCGGCCAGTCGGGGCACCCCAATCCGGCATGCACCAGGCGTGTCCAGGCTCCAAGCATAATCACAACCACCGCAAGCGCACAGGCCAGCGTGGACCAGAAGGCCATCTTCCGGGCGATTGTCCCGGTCTGTACGGGTGAGGATGTCTGATGCACAGCCCTGCCCTCCGGATCAGCCAATCTGGGATAACTTCAGTAGGTGTTTAAGGTCTTTCAGCATTTGCTTGCCGGTGTGCTCGGCACCAAAATGCATCATCACGTTTCCGAAGGGGTCCACCAGCAGGATCCGGGGCTCAGCGGCCGGATTGATACCGCCAGGCCATACGGGTGTGGATTCTCGCGTCATCTGAAGCCGCTCCATCAGGCGGTACTCTTCATCCCAGCGTGCCTCCAGAGAAGCCGGTGCAGAGCCCAACCAGGCGGCGCGACTTACTCGGGGCGCATTCTTGCCTAGGGCGATGTTGACCTGGCGGGTCAGGTACAGCAGCTGTTCACACTCTTCCGCACAGGTGCCGGCAGCCACCAGCATCAGCCACTTCGGGTCAACCTTGTCCGCGCCAAAACGCGCTGCAAGAGGCTCACCACTTCGGGTTTCGAGATTCAGGGTTTGAACCGGCACCACAGGCTGAAGTAATTCGCCCTGGTTGGAATGGCCGGCAGGGTTCAGCCAGCCGGTATAAAACATGATCGTGGCCAGTACCATCGGGCCGAAACCGACCGCAAACAGCAATAACGCTGTGCGCCGGCCACGGCGAACCTGTTCAGGACTGGGAGCATCACGCCTGGTCATGGAGTCAGCCGTTGTCGTTGTCATTATTGGTTCCTGTCTGTCAGTCGCTCGCTGTTATTGTTATTACTCGCTTTTTCTATAACTCGCTACTACCGTCAATATAGTCAGCGCTGCGGCAAGCGCAAACCACTGTACCGCATATCCATAATGCGTCTGCGGCCCCATCACATCCGGCACCCGGTCGGCCCGATAGGCTCCCGGCTGTTGCGGATCTGCCAACATCACGGTCATCGGAGCGGGATCTCGCGCTTCCCGGGCGACCGTCGCTTCTGGCAGTGCCTGCACACGCCTGGGCCAGTCCGTCGCGACTGGCTCTGCGTCTGCCAGCACCGGTGGTTCCGGATACTCTGCCAGCCGCCCCTCCAGAGTGAAGAGCGCATCCGGCGTTTGGATCTCTGGTAGCTGATCCCGGGTACGCGCCCCCTGTACCCAGCCCCGATTAACCACCACCGATGGTCCTTCCAAAGGCACAAACAGTGTCAGAACTTCGTATCCGGGCACCCCGTCACGGGTCCGGTTATCCAGCAACCAGGTCTGTTCGCCATAAAAACCGGTGAGGGTCACTGGCAACCCGGGTTTGAGATCACCGGCAACCAGCTCAGGCCAGGGAGCAGTACTCGCTTTCTGTTGCCAAGCCTGAAGCAGGATGTGCTTTTCGCCAGCCCGGTTCAGTTGCCATACTCCCAGGCTGAGAAGTAGCGGCAGGAAAAGCCCGGAGAACACCAGCAGGCGCCAGTCGAACTGCCATTGACGCGCCATTAAAACGACCTACCCATGCTTTGCTATAGTGAATACACGCTTCGGGCACCGCCCGGAAATCCCAACCTCATAACATCTGATAATAACGGGATACTCCATGCTCAAATTTGCCATCGTCATACTGCTTCTGGCCGTTCTCGCCAGTCTGTTCAGTGGTCTGTTTTTCCTGATCCGCGATGGCGGCAAAACCCGGCGTGTGGTGAACTCTCTGGCCATCCGGGTCGCGCTGAGTGTCCTGCTACTCGCCCTGGTACTGATCTCGCTCTGGACCGGAAGCCTGACACTCAACCCGACACCCTGATGACCATTCCCGATCAAATCACATAAACAAAAACGAACAGGCCCAGCCAGACAACATCCACAAAATGCCAATACCAGGAGGCCGCCTCGAAACCAAAATGGTTATCGGCCGTGAAATGCCCCTTGGCAATGCGAATCAGCATAATGACCAGCATCAAGGTACCCAGCATCACGTGGGCACCGTGGAAACCGGTAAGCATGAAGAAGGTACTGCCGTAGATGCCGGATTGCAGGGTCAGATCCAGGTCGTTGTAGGCGTGGGCGTACTCGTAGCCCTGAACGAACATGAACACCACCGCCAGAGCAATCGTCAGCCCCAGCCATAACTTTACCTTCGCCCGGTTACCCGCCTTCAGAGCATGGTGAGCAACGGTCACCGTGAAGGAGGAGGTCACCAGAAGAATGGTGTTGATCAATGGCAGTCCCCACGCGCTGATGACCTCTTTTGGCCCTTGATAGGCTTGTGGGTCCGGGTTGCTGACCAGTGGCCAACTTGCCTGAAAGCCCTCCCAGAGCATGTTGGTACTGCCCTTATCGCCCTCACCGCCGAGCCAGGGCACCACAAACACCCTCACATAGAACAGCGCGCCGAAGAAGGCTGCAAAAAACATCACCTCCGAGAAAATAAACCAGCTCATGCCCCACCGGAACGAGCGGTCCATCTGGTCGCTATAGAGGCCTGCCCGGCTTTCACGGATCACGCTTCCGAACCAGCCAAACAGCATGTAGGCCATGATCAGAGCGCCTATCCAGAACATGAACCAGGCGCCGGTTGTACTCTCGCCCTGATTTCCGTTGACCATGATCGACGCAGCGCCATACAGGGTCACGCCCATGCCAACGGTAGCGATAATGGGCCATTTACTCTGCTCGGGAACGTAATAGGTCTGGTGATCCGCCATAGCTGTCTCCGATGGCTTAGCCGTTATTGTTGGTTGTTTTGTCTGCCCGTACCGGGCCAGAGACGTTCGCTGGCTGGCCCTGATCATAGAGGGTGTAGGACAGGGTCAGCTTGGTAATATGTTCGGGTATGTCCGGGTCCACAATAAACACCAGCGGCATTTCAACGCTTTCTCCGGCTTCCAGGGGTTGCTGGTTGAAACAGAAACACTCGGTCTTGTGGAAATACAACGTGCCTTCTGAAGGCGACAGGCTGGGCACAGCTTGCCCCACCATGGCGTGATCGGTGGGGTTGGCAGCAAAGAAATTTACCGTTTTCGACTCACCCGGGTGCACCTTCACACTGCGAACCACCGGCCGGAACTCCCAGGACATCCCCGGGCCGTTGCTGGCCAGGAACTGCACGGTAACCGTGCGATTCTCATCAACCTGGCTGCTGGCGCTGGCTTCATAGCGGCCCCCGGTCTTGCCATTGATGCCAGTAATCTCACAAAACACGTCGTACAGAGGCACCAGCGCAAACCCGAAGGCAAACATGCCAACCACCCCGGCCATGCACCAGGCGATCACCCGGCTGTTACTGCGCTTGCCCTGTTGTGGTTGCTGTTCGGCCATAGCTACGGCTCCCGGTTATTTCACTTCCGGTGGTGTGGAGAAGGTGTGGTAGGGCGCGGGTGACGGAACTGTCCACTCCAGACCCTCTGCGCCATCCCAGGGTTTTGCGGCCGCTTTCTCACCACCACGCACGCACTTCACCACAATAAACAGGAACAGCAGCTGGGTGACGCCGAACATGAACGCGCCAATGCTGGACACCATGTTGAAATCGGCGAACTGCAACGCGTAATCCGGAATCCGCCGCGGCATGCCAGCCAGACCCAGGAAGTGCATCGGGAAGAACGCCAGGTTCATGCCGATAAACGACAGCCAGAAATGGGTCTTGGCCAGGGTTTCGTCGTACATGTGGCCGGTCCACTTGGGTAGCCAGAAGTAGGCCGAGGCAAAGATGCCAAAGATGGCTCCGGGCACCAGCACATAGTGGAAATGCGCCACCACAAAGTAGGTGTCATGGTACTGGAAGTCCGCCGGGGCGATGGCCAGCATCAGCCCGGAGAAACCGCCGATGGTAAACAGGATGATAAAGGCGACGGCAAACAGCATCGGCGCCTCAAAGCTCAGTGAGCCCCGGAACATGGTGGTGACCCAGTTGAACACCTTCACCCCGGTGGGGACGGCAATCAGCAGGGTGGCGTACATAAAGAACAGCTGCCCCGCCAGCGGAATGCCCACGGTAAACATGTGGTGCGCCCATACAAGGAAGGAGAGCAGGGCAATGGCGCCCACGGCATACACCATGGAGGCATAGCCGAACAGCGGCTTGCGGGAGAACGCCGGCACAATGTGGGAAATAGCCCCGAACGCCGGCAGGATCATGATGTAAACCTCAGGGTGCCCGAAGAACCAGAACACATGCTGGAACAGCACCGGATCACCTCCGCCGGAGGCATCAAAGAAGCTGGTACCGAAGTTGATGTCCATCAGCATCATGGTCACCGCGCCGGCCAGTACCGGCATCACGGCGATCAGCAGGAAGGCGGTGATCAGCCAGGTCCAGACGAACAGGGGCATTTTCATCATGTTCATGCCCGGTGCCCGCATGTTCAGAATGGTGGCGATCACGTTGATCGCACCCATGATGGAAGACACCCCCATAATGTGAATAGCAAAGATGAAGAAGGTGGTACTTGGTGGCCCGTAAGTCGTTGAGAGCGGCGCGTAGAAGGTCCAGCCGAAGTTGGGCGCACCGCCCTGCATGAACAGCGTGGACACCAGAATCAGGAAGGCGCAGGGCAGCAGCCAAAAACTCCAGTTGTTCATCCTTGGCAACGCCATGTCCGGCGCCCCGATCATCAGCGGCAGCATCCAGTTGGCCAGCCCGACAAAGGCCGGCATAACCGCACCGAACACCATGATCAGACCGTGCATGGTGGTCATCTGGTTAAAGAATTCCGGCTGCACTATCTGCAGACCGGGCTGAAACAGCTCTGCCCGGATCACCATCGCCATACTGCCGCCCAGCAGGAACATGGCGAAACTGAAGATCAGGTACATAGACCCGATGTCTTTATGGTTGGTGGTCAACAGCCAGCGGCTGATGCCTTTGGCCGGGCCGTGGTGATGTTCCTGGCTGTGGGTATCTGCAACCGCACTCATGAAAACCCCCGTTACCGCCGTTTATTGTGGCTGGTGATTGTTGTTATCTGGCGTCAACTACTCTTGGTTCTTGTAGTCAAAAATCTCTTTGGGCGTGACCATTTCGCCGGTGTTGTTACCCCAGGCATTTCGCTCATAGGTAATCACCGCGGCCAGGTCAACCTCGCTCAGCTGACCACCGAAGGCCTGCATCGCTGTGCCGGACTTACCATTCACGACGATATCGATATGCGCGGCCATATCCTCTGTTGCGATCTGGCTGCCCTTCAGTGCCGGGAAGGCCGGCGGCATACCACTGCCGTCCGGCTGGTGGCACGACGCACAAGCACTGGCGTACGCTTTCTCGCCGCGGGCCATCAGCTCTTCCAGAGTCCAGTCTTTCTCGGTCAGCTGGCGCTCCACCTCGGCGGCTTCTTTCTGCTCGGCTACCCAGGCGATGTATTCCTCTTCCGGCACCGCCTCGACCACCACCGGCATAAAGCCATGGTCTTTACCGCACAGCTCAGTGCACTGGCCACGGTATATGCCGGGCTTGTCTACGCGGGTCCAGGTCTCGTTGATAAAGCCTGGGATGGCATCTTTCTTGACACCGAACTCGGGTACCCACCAGGAATGAATGACATCGTTGGCAGTGAGCAGAAAACGCACCTTCTTGCCAACCGGAATCACCAGTGGGTTATCCACTTCCAGCAGGTAATTCTCGCCCTTGGCCTGGCGGTTCTCGATCTGATCCCGGGGTGTGGAGAGGCTGGAAAAATAGCCGAAGTCGTCATTGATGTACTCGTACTGCCAGCGCCACTGGTAGCCGGTAATCTTGATATCCACCTCGGATTCGGACGTGTCGTACATGTCCATCAGAGTGGCTGTGGCCGGAACCGCCATCGCCACCAGAATCGCCAGCGGAATAATGGTCCAAAGAACTTCCACCACCGTGTTCTCATGAAAATTAGCGGGCTTGGCGCCCTGAGATTTGCGGTGGGCAAAAATAGACCAGAACATGACCCCGAAAACCACCACACCGATGGCAACGCAGATCCATAGAATGGTCATGTGAAGGCTGAAAATCTCGTTGCTGGTACCGGTCACACCCGGTGTCATGTTCATGGTCCAGTCCGCCATGACCACAGCCGGTAGCAACAGACCAGCGACTAGGGCAATTGCCCGCTTGGCATGCACGCGCATACTGTGTCTCCACAGAGTGTTATTCTTGTCGGATTTTGCGTCATCCCTCTGCGATGGTGTCTGGCGCTCGCAACACCAGAACGATCGCGAGTGAAAGCCTGCTTATGGATACATCAATATTCAGTGTAGACACAGATCAAAAAAAGACAAAAAATCGTTAAACCTAAAAGATATAGATGGAAAGTTTTGATACGAAATTCTTATAAGACAATGATTACCGGCACCGACCGACGCCTCTGGGCACTGGCCTGGCCGCTGATGCTCACCAATCTCACCGTGCCACTGCTGGGCCTGGTGGATACCGCCGTACTCGGCCATCTCGACAATCCGGAATACCTCGGAGCGGTTGCCGTGGGCGCCAATCTCTTCAGCATTCTGTACTGGACCTTCGGCTTCATGCGTATGGGCACCACCGGCCTTGCAGCCCAGGCCTGGGGCCAGCGGGATGCCTTCAGCCAGGTGGCGCTGCTGGTGCGGTCGCTGATGCTGGCGACTGGCATCGGGCTGCTGCTGATCCTGTTCCACCGGCCGCTGATCGCCCTGGGTCTGCACCTGATGAATCCCAGCCCGTCGGTAGCCGAGTTAGCCGCCGAGTATGCGACTATCCGGATCTGGAGTGCGCCGGCGGTGCTGTGCCAGTACACCCTGGTGGGCTGGCTGATCGGCACCCAGTTTCCTCGCGGCCCCATGGTGATGCTGATCATCGCCAACGGCATCAACATCGTGCTGGATGTGTTTTTTGTCACGGTGCTCGGCTGGAACAGCCACGGCGTAGCCATGGCAACGGTAATGGCCGAATATGGCGCCACCGTGATCGGGCTGGTGATCGTGCTCAAACGCATGCCGGATGGCCAACGACTGACCCGGGCCCTGTTCGGACACCTGTCCGACTACCTGCGCATCCTTCAGGTGAACCGTTACATCATGGTGCGCACCATTGCCTTGTTGCTGGTGCTGGCCTTTTTTACCGCCCAGGGGGCCCGGCAGGGCGATATCGTACTGGCGGCCAATGCCGTACTG
>DATGQY010000198.1:0-13397 GCA_035303925.1 Marinobacter sp.
ATCAGGCTGTCGGTCATGGGCGGCAGGGTGCGGTGCCGGCGCAGGTAGCGCAAGACGACGTCTATGCTGATGTCAGGGCGCACCGTAATGGTGTCCGTGTTCATCAGGCCGCCGGCGGTGTCCTCCGGGTAGGAAAGAACCTCTTCGACCCGTTGACGGTCTTGCTCGTCCATGGTGTCCAGAACTTCCTGGATCACCGTATCGGGCAGCTGCTGAAGAAGGTCAGCCAGGTCGTCTGATTCGAAGTCTTCAATGATGTCAGCCAGTTCCTGAGCGTTAAGCTGACTCAGGAAGTAGCTGCGGATGTCGTCTCCGAGGTACTGGAGAACGTCACCTTCTAACTGTTTATCGACCAGGTTCCACAGTAAGGCCCGCTGGCGGGGAGGCGAGGATTCCAGGAGGTGGGCGATATCACTGGGGCTCAGACCGCCATTCAGGATGCGGGAAACCTGCTTGAGCGCGCCACTGTCCAGGGCCTCACTAAGAGAGCGAAGCCTCTGGCGGGCCTGACTTTTTTCCAGAATATCAGACATGGAACCACCTGCGGTCAGAAAACCTTTGCATTATAGCGGAGTTAGGTCACACAGGTGAGAAAGAGTTGTAGGTGAATGGCGAAGCTCTACCCCCCTTCGCCAAAATAATCGTTGATTAAATCGATCAGTGCTTCGATCGCCTGTTGTTCATCCGGGCCGTCTGCCAGAAGTTCTACATCGGTACCCTGGCTGGCCGCCAGCATCATCACTTGCATGATGTTCTTGGCATCCACCTCGCGGCCTTTGCCGCGAATGCGGACTGAGCACTCGTAGCCGGATGCGGTCGCAACCAGCTTGGCGGTGGCCCGGGCATGGAGGCCCAGCTTATTGATGATCGTAACGGTGCGACAGATCATGGGTGCTCAGATCTCTCCCCGGGCTTGCAGGTGTGGCAGTTCGGTGTGGCGGACCTGCACATTGCGATATTTCTCCCGGAAATAACGTCTCAGCTGCTCGCATACGTACACGGAACGATGCTGGCCACCGGTGCAGCCAATGGATATGGTCATGTAGCTACGATTGCTGTCTGCAAATGAAGGTAGCCAGGTGTCCAGAAAGGTGATGACGTCGTCCACCATCTGTTTTGATAAAGGCTCTCGCTCGAGAAAATCGATCACCGGTTGGTCTGTCCCGGTGTACTTGCGCAGGCTGGTGTCCCAGTACGGGTTGGGCAGGCAGCGCACGTCAAATACGTAATCGGAATCTACGGGTACACCGTGCTTGAAACCAAAAGACTGGAACAGCAGTGCCAGTTCCTGGTCTTTCCGGCCGACCACTCGCTGCTTGACCATGTCGCGCAGCTCGTACATGGAGAGCCCGGTGGTGTTGATGTAAAGATCGGCCAGCTTGGACAGCGGCTCGAGCAGGGCCTTTTCGCTGGCAATGGCTTCTCGAAGCGAGGTTTTGTCGTCGCTTAGCGGGTGCTTGCGCCGGGTAGCGTGAAAGCGTTGCAGTAGTGACTGTTCATCGGCATCCAGGTAGATGATTTCGACTTCTACGCTGGTGTCTTTCAGCTGGTGATATATGGTTTCAAAGTTGGCCAACTCGCCAGACAGGTTGCGGGCATCAATACTGACTGCCATTTTTCGCAACCGGTTCGGGGCTTCCTGTGCGGTGGCTTCCTGGGTAAGTGGGAATAACAGGCCGATTGGGAGGTTGTCTATGCAATAGAAACCAAGGTCTTCAAGAACGTGCAAGGCGGTACTTTTGCCCGAACCTGAGCGACCGCTGACGATGATCAGCTTCATGTCTGTATTCCTCCCATACTATGCCAGTTACAACAAAACAGTCAGTGGCTGCTGGTGGCCATGGCCTGGTACAGCGTGTTGGCATCCTGGCACTGGCGCAACTGTTCGCAAAACCGACTTTCGTTGAACTTCTCGGCAAGCTGGCTCAGCAGTTCCAGGTGCTCGCTGGTGGCTTCTTTGGGTACCACCAGAGCAAAAACGAGATCTACCGGCTGGTTGTCGATGGCATCGAAGTCAACAGGCTCCGCGAGTGTCATGAGCACGCCAATGACCCGGTCCAGACCCTCCAGCCGGCAATGGGGAATGGCAATGCCTTCACCAATACCCGTGCTGCCCAGGCGTTCCCGGGAAACCAGGTTGTTGAAGATGTCTGTATCGCTCAGAGTTTCATCCTGCTGGTGAATCTGCTCAGCGATAAACTCCAGAACCCGTTTCTTGCTGGATGCCGCAACTCGGCACAGCGTGAGCTCCGGAGCCAGAATGTTGTCGATAGTCAGGGATGTGTCGCTCATAGATCGACTTCATTTCCGTAAAAAAAAGGCTGCGGCTGGTATCACCCGCCGCAGCACGTCTTGTTGAAACACCCGGTCTGGTTCGCGCCGGAAGGAGCGCGTTAACCGTTACCGTGCATCCGGTCTACTGTCTTTTCTTTGTGCTTGAGGATCTGGCGGTCCAGTTTATCCACCAGTGCGTCGATTGCCGCGTACATGTCCTCGTTCTCTGCCTTTGCGTGAATCTCACCACCAATCACATGGAGGGTCGCTTCAGCCATCTGGCGAACTTTCTCGATTTCCAGCGTCACCTGACAGTTACTGATGTGGTCGAAGTGGCGCTCAAGCTTGTCAAACTTGGTGGTAACGTAATCCTTCAGTGCGGGAGTCAGTTCTACGTGATGGCCTGAAATGTTGAGTTGCATAGGCGTCTCCTGTTGTCATCGAGCCGGCCTTGTGGCCGGGCTGAGTACCAGTGCCTCTTGCACCGGTGAAAATTTAAACCAGTCGTTTTCGTTCATTCGAGGGAGGTATCTGCATTGCCTCCCTGTACTTGGCCACGGTGCGTCGGGCCACGTTGATTCCCTGTTCTCCTAGCATGGCCGCAATCTTGCTGTCGCTCAACGGCTTTTTCGGAGTTTCTTCTGCAATCAGTTTTTTGATCATCGCACGAATTGCGGTAGAGGAACATTCTCCTCCCTCTGCGGTGCCCACGTGACTGGAGAAGAAATACTTCAGTTCAAAGATACCCCGGGGAGTATGCATGTATTTTTGCGTGGTTACCCGGGAGATTGTGGACTCGTGCATCTCGACCGCTTGCGCAATATCGGAAAGAATCAGCGGTTTCATGGCTTCATCACCATGGTCCAGGAAGCCTTGCTGGTACTCAACGATGCGCGTAGCGACTTTCAACAAGGTCTCGTTCCGGCTCTGCAGGCTTTTGATGAACCACTTGGCTTCCTGCAACTGGTCTCGCATGTAGGTGTTGTCGGCACTGCTGTCCGCGCGGCGGATCAACGATGCATAACTGGCGTTGACACGAATGCGGGGTGCAATCTCGGGGTTCAGCTCCACACGCCACCGGCCTTCGTGTTTGCGCACGATGACATCCGGAATCACGTAGTCTGGTTCTGTACTGTCAACCGAATCGCCTGGTCGCGGATTCAGGCTGGTGATCAGCGACAACACCTCTTTCAGCTGGTCTTCCTTAAGGCGGCTGCGGCGAAGCAGCTGAGCGTAGTCGCGGTTACCCAGCAAATGCAGGAACTGGGTAACCACAAGCCGTGCCTGGCGCAACCAGGGCGTGTCCGGTGGTAGCTGGTTCAGCTGGATCAGCAGGCACTCCTGGAGGTCCCGGGCAAATACGCCCGGCGGGTCAAAGTGCTGCAGACGATGGAGGACCGCCTCCACTTCGTCCAGTTCCAGCGGGTCATCCTCTGATTCGTCCAGTAAGCCCGAATGAATATCTTCAATGGGCGACGTCAGATACCCTCTCATGTCCACCGCATCCAGCAAGGCGTGAGCAATGGCGCGGTCCCGGTCACTCAGAGGTGTGAGGTTCAGCTGCCATTCCAGGTGATCCTGCAGGGTTTCGGCGGGCGAGTTGCGGGTTTCGAAGTCGGATTCGTTTTCGTCATCGCCTCTGCTAGAGGACGCAGGTGCGGACTGATAGATGTCTTCCCAGGCAGTATCAACGGGAAGATCCTCGGGTATGTTGTCAGGAATCTGGTTCTCTGAAGCCCAGTCCGGGGCGGTTTCAGATTCGTCCCAGTCGGTTGCGGTAAGGTCTGCGGTCTGTTCTTCCTTTGAGGATTCGGAGTCGGCCGGGTTCTCCCGATCGCGGTTCTCGTTCTCTGACGGATCAGTGTGATCATCGTCTTCGGACGTCTCCAGCATCGGATTGGATTCCAGAGCCTGCTGGATTTCCTGCTGAAGATCCAGAGTGGAAAGCTGCAGTAGCCGAATGGCTTGCTGCAGTTGCGGTGTCATGGTCAGGCTTTGGCCCATTTTAAGCTGTAATGAAGCTTTCATAACCATGGCTGAAAATCCATAACGTACCTGTGTCCCGGTAAAAACCTTTGCCTGCGTGTGTATAAAAAATTGTTGCGCGCTGGATACTTGCGGCTGGCTAACAACTATTTAAGCAAGTTCTTTGCCGAGTTTACTTGCTACAGTTCAGCAAAACAATCAGACCCTTGTTTTGGGCGCCGATCGGGGGATTAAAGGCGGAATTCGTCGCCAAGATACACTTCCTTGACTTGTTGGTTTGCCAGAATTGCGTCGGCATTACCCGAGGCAATAATATGGCCGCCGGAAACGATGTAGGCGTTCTCGCAGATATCCAGGGTTTCCCGCACGTTGTGATCGGTGATCAGTACACCGATGCCTTTGTCGCGAAGGTGTCGGATGATGTGTTTGATGTCGCTCACGGAAATAGGGTCCACCCCCGCAAACGGTTCGTCGAGAAGAATGAAGGCGGGCTCCATGGCCAGTGCGCGGGCAATCTCAACGCGACGACGCTCACCACCGGACAGGGCCATACCCACGCTGTCGCGAATATGGGTAATGTGGAACTCTTCGAGCAGCTCTTCCAGTTTGGCCTCGCGGTCTGATCTGGACAGGGCTTTGCGGGTTTCCAGAATGGCCATGATGTTATCGCGCACAGTCAGCTTGCGGAATACGGAGGCCTCCTGAGGCAGGTAGCCAATACCTTTTCTGGCCCGGCCGTGCATCGGCAGCGGCGTAATGTCCTGATTGTCGATGGTGATACGGCCGTGATCCGCCGGCACCAGCCCTACGATCATGTAAAAACAGGTGGTTTTTCCGGCACCGTTGGGTCCGAGCAGGCCGACGATTTCCCCGGACCGTATCTCCAGCGAGACATCCAGGACCACTTTTTTCTGCTTATAGCTTTTTGCCAGATTACTGGCCCTGAGAACTGCCATCAGAACCTTTCCCGTTACTGGATTGACCGGAGCTGCGAGGCTGAATAACCATTTCAACACGGCCTGAGCCGTTCTCTGTGGAGCTGCCGCCCTCGGCGGTGACCACCCGGTTGACTGTATTGTAGTGAATGACGTCCCCTCGAAAGATGTTGCCCTCCTGTTCTATCACCGCCTGCCGCTCGAAGGTAAGCTGATTTTGTTCAGCTGACCAGGTGATGTTCAGGGCTCGGGCGTTGGTGACCCCTTCGCCCTCCCGTGCTGGCTGCCGGTAGTGGGCGGGGTTTCCGCTGGCTTCGATTCGGCTCAGCCCTTGCGGGTTTCGGTACAGCACAACCCGCTCGGCGTTCAGTTGCACTTGGCCCTGAGCCAGCTCTACGTCGCCTGAATAAATGGCGGTACCTGCGGTGTCATCCAGTCGGGCGGAGTCGGCGCTGACCTTGATGGGCTCGTCGGAGTCCAGGGTAAACGCGGATGCCGGCCCGGCCACGATCAAGGTGGTCAGTATGAGCGGAAGATAAAGTCGATTACCTGATGGGTTCATATTGCCCTTCCACGCGGGAATTAAGTTCCAGTATGCGATCGTCAATCCAGGCTTTCATGCCGGTTGCCTGAGTGGTTCCATGCGGCTCGGAAATGGTTACTGGCTGGTCGGTGTACACCGTGCGCTCGGCGTTGTTCAATGTCAGCTCCTGAGTTTCCAGTGTGGCCTCAGTGCCTTGAAGCGGTCTGCGGATCACAACGTTACCGTTCAGGTTTACCAGCTCATCGTTTTGCTGAAGGCTACCTTTATCGGCTTCAATAATCCACGGCATCGGGTCGCCCTCGCCGTGCAGAATGGCTTTTGGTTGCTCCATGGCGGCCAGATCGCGGCTTTCAAATTGTTCGATTCGCGGGCTGGTCATCCGTATCTTCGGATTGCCCTGTTCGTCCCAGGTTCGGTAATCGGCCTGCACAATAAAGCCGTCGGGTTCTGCCGGGCCTCGAAGTTGTTCGGCATCGTTGCGGGTGCCCGGAGGCTCGTCACTCTGCCACATCAAGAACACGGTAGCCGCCAGCGTTCCGCCCAGCGCGAGCATTCTGGCCCAGGCCTTGCCGTTACCCGGGCTGAACAGGCGGGCAATCATTTTTCACCGTCCAGATAGGGAGTGAGGGTCGTGTGCAGTTGGTCCTGTGCCCAGAGTATCAGGTCACAGGCTTCCCGCACGGCGCCATAACCTCCGTTGGCCCGGGTACAATAATCAGCCTGTTGCTGAACCAGCCAGTATCCATTGGGTACGGTAATGCCGAGGCCCGCGAAATGCAGGGCGGGAAGGTCTGGAAGGTCGTCGCCCATATAGGCTATCTCGCCGGGTGAAATAGCCATATTGGCCACCAGTTCCTGCAAGGCCACTTTCTTGTCTTCCCGGCCTTGCATCAGGTGGGTTATGCCGAGGTCGTTCATGCGTTTTTCGGTCAGCGGAGAGCGTCGGCCAGTGATGACAGCCACAGTTATACCGGCTTGCATCAGCTGTTTTAGCCCCAGTCCATCCAGAATATTGAACGCTTTCAATTCGTCGCCGCTGGCGCTGAAATATAGCCGCCCGTCGCTCATAATGCCGTCCACGTCAAAGGCGATCAGTTTGATGACTGCGGCTTTGGCGAGTAACTCGTCAGTCCAGTACTGGCTTATTGGCGGGGTGAGATCGGCCATCAGATAACTCCGGCCCGAAGCAGATCGTGCATGTTGATGGCGCCGACCAGTTTGCCGTGACTATCGGTGACCGGCAGCGCGTTGATTTTCAGTTCGTCCATCAGGTTCAGAGCTTCAGCCGCCAGGTGGTCGGCCTGGATGGTTTTACCATTGCGGGTCATGATCTGGCTGATAGTGGTGGTGTGCACGTCAACGGGCTTGTCCAGCGTTCGGCGCAGGTCGCCATCGGTGAATATACCGGTCATTTCGCCAGCCGCGTTAACGACCGTGGTCATGCCCAGACCCTTTCGGGTGATTTCCAGTAACGCACCGCTCAGCGTTGCGCTTTCAATCACCCGGGGGATTTCGTCGCCCGTGTGCATGATGTCGGAAACCCGCAGCAGCAAACGCCGGCCCAGGCTTCCGCCGGGGTGAGAGAAAGCGAAATCCTCTGCGCTGAATCCGCGGGCTTCCAACAGAGCGACCGCGAGGGCGTCGCCCATGACCAGTGTTGCTGTGGTGCTGGAGGTGGGGGCAAGGCCCAGAGGGCAGGCTTCGCTCGCGACGCTGACGTCCAGATTGGCAACGGCCTCTTTGGCCAGAACGGAATCCGGATTGCCGGTCATGCTGATCAGAGGCGCGCCCATGCGCTTGATTAAAGGTAGAATGGTCACCACTTCGCTGGTGCTGCCGCTGTTGGAAATAGCGATCACAACATCCTGTGGTGTAATCATGCCCAGGTCGCCGTGGCTGGCTTCGCCCGGGTGTACAAAAAATGACGGTGTGCCGGTACTCGCCAGCGTCGCGGCAATCTTGTTGCCAATGTGTCCGGATTTGCCCATGCCTGTCACGACCACTCGGCCCTTGCAGGCCATGATGACATCACAGGCGCGGGTGAAGTCACCGTTGATGCGGTGCTCGAGTGCTTCAATAGCTTCCCGTTCTATCCGGATGGCCCGAACGGCTGAATTGCGGTAATCCCGGGATTCTGCAGTGTTTGAATCTGTCATCTCGGTTGGCTTTTATGCTCGGTCGGTCTGGTTAACCCGGCCCCATGGTGGGATCGGATGACTGTGAGCAGGAGTATATCATTGATAGCAGGCAGGGCTGCCAACGTTCAGGGAAACTGTACATTGCCATCAGGACATTTTAACGTCCTGCGATTGAGCTCAGGCGGCGCTTGACTTAATGTAGGCGCTCCTCGAAAAGGAAGGATTATGGAGTCATCTGCGTACATAACACTGAAAGATGTGGTGTTTTCCCGCTCAGGCCGGCGCATTTTTGACGGCGTTACCCTGAACATACCGGAAGGCAAAATTACGGCCATCATGGGGCCCAGCGGTACGGGAAAGACGACACTGCTCCGGCTTATCGGCGGCCAGCTCAGGCCGGATTCCGGTCAGGTGCGGGTGGCCGGCCATGACGTCCCGAAACTACGGCGCAAAGAACTGTACCGGCTTCGCGAGCGGATGGGCATGCTGTTTCAGAGCGGGGCGCTGTTCACGGATATCAGTGTGTTTGAAAACGTGGCTTTTCCGTTGCGCGTGCATACCCCGCTGCCGGAGGACATGATTCGTGATGTCGTATTAATGAAGCTTGAGGCTGTGGGCCTTCGGGGAGCCCGCGATCTGATGCCGTCAGAGCTTTCCGGTGGTATGACCCGCCGTGTTGCGTTGGCACGAAGCATTGCGCTCGACCCCGAGCTGATCATGTACGATGAGCCATTTGCCGGCCAGGATCCGATTGCCATGGGGGTTCTGGTCAAGTTGATCCGGGATCTCAACAGCTCCATGGGTCTCACCAGTGTGCTGGTATCTCATGATGTGCCGGAATCCCTGAGTATCTGTCATTACGCCTGTATCCTTGCCGACGGTAAAGTGATCGGTGAGGGTACACCGGAAGAACTGCGTGCCCACCCGTCTGAGCGTGTTCAGCAATTCCTGAATGGCGAACCTGATGGCCCGGTGCCGTTCCACTACCCTGCCAGCGATCCCGCCGCGGACTTCGGCATCAGCGGGGTGTCGCTATGATGGATCGTATTGCGGCACTGGGGCGTAACAGTCTTGAAGTGGTAGGTTCGCTCGGCCGCGCTACCCAGTTTCTTGTGGGGGTTCTGGGCGGGGTGCCCAAGCCGGCGACCGGCTTCCCGCTTCTGGTCAAACAGCTATACGCAGTGGGCGTGCTGTCACTGGCCATTGTGGTGGTGTCAGGCTTGTTTATCGGCATGGTTCTGGGGCTGCAGGGCTACACCATTCTTAGCGACTATGGTTCGGAGGCCGCTATTGGCCAGATGATCGCACTAACATTGGTGCGAGAGCTCGGACCGGTCGTAGCTGCACTGCTGTTTGCGGGGCGGGCCGGTTCGGCATTGACCGCTGAGATTGGTCTGATGAAAGCGACTGAGCAGTTGTCCAGCATGGAAAT
Organism: Marinobacter sp.; assembly: GCA_035303925.1. Classification (GTDB taxonomy): domain Bacteria; phylum Pseudomonadota; class Gammaproteobacteria; order Pseudomonadales; family Oleiphilaceae; genus Marinobacter. The sequence goes on from DATGQY010000198.1 coordinate 9,310, forward strand.
GATGGGGGTTGACCCCTTACGCCGTGTGATTGCGCCCCGGTTGTGGGCCGGTTTTATTGCGATGCCGGTGCTGGCCATGATTTTTTCAGTGGTTGGTATCTGGGGTGGCATGCTGGTCGGCGTTGAGTGGCTGGGTGTGTTTGAGGGGTCTTTCTGGGGCAATATGCAGTCGTCGGTGGATTTTGTTGACGATGTACTGAACGGCTTTATCAAAAGTGTTGTGTTCGGGTTTGTTTGCGCCTGGATTGCGGTATACCAGGGCTACGATTGCGTGCCGACGTCTGCTGGCATCAGTTCTGCGACCACCAAAACGGTCGTTTACTCTTCACTGGCAGTGCTCGGCCTGGATTTCGTGCTGACCGCTGTTATGTTTGGCGATTTTTAATCAAGGATTCCGGGAGCCTGTTATGGCGCAGAGAACCACTGAGATAGTTGTAGGCTTTTTCATGATTGCCGGTTTGGCGGCGTTGTTGTTCCTGGCGCTACAGGTAAGCGGTCTGTCGCCGAAAGCGGCCACGGCCACATACACTCTGTACGCCAACTTTAATGATACGGGCGGCCTGACCCCGAGGGGAAAGGTGTCAATGGCAGGGGTCACCGTAGGTACCATCGAGTCGATCAGCCTGGACAAGGAAACCTTTCAGGCCAGAGTGGCCATGTCCATTCACGCTGAGGTGGATAACATTCCGGCCGATAGCGCTGCAGTAATACGTACATCCGGATTGCTGGGTGAACAGTACATTGATATATCCATTGGCGGAGATATGGAATCACTGAATGAAGGTGACACCTTCTATTCCACCCAATCCGCCATGAATCTGGAAAGGCTGATCAGCAACTTTGCGTCTGGTCGCTGATATTGATCTTGCATTGGAGAACACCATGTTTGGCTTGAAACAAAGACTCTTTGCTGCATTCGCTGTGTTTGTGCTGATTACCGGCCAGGCCTGGGCGGGCAGTGAGGATGACTTGAGGCAGTATGTGGATGAAAACTCCCAAAAGCTTGTCCAGAAACTGAACGAAGAAAAAGGCCTCTATGACAAAGATCCGGAAGCCTTTTACACCAGTATGGATGAGGCGCTCGACAACTTTGTGGATTTTCGCCGTATCGCGGCCCGGGTGATGGGGCGATACGCTCGTCAGGCATCCCCTGAGCAGAGGGATGAATTTGTCGAAAAATTCAAACGCAGCCTGTTTGAAAGCTATGCCAAGGCGCTGGTCACGGCAGAGAATTTCGAGATTGATGTGCTTGAGGCCGTCATTATGCCGGACAATGCTGATCGCGCATCCGTGCAGCTGGAGGTGATCAGCGCTTCCGGCAATCGGTACCCGGTCACTTATTCCATGTACAGGAATGGTGAAGGCCGCTGGCTGATGGAAAACGTAATCGTTGAGGGTGTTAACATTGGCCTGGCTTTCCGTGACCGCTTCGCCCAGGAAATGGAAGAGAGCCGTGGCCAGGTACAGGTTGTTATTGATGGCTGGAGTGATTCGGTCAAGTCCCTGAACCTCGAAGAAGATGTTGACCGCTCATGAATGGTACTTCCCCGATGGTCACCCTGGAAGGAGCGTCGCTGCGCGTGTCAGGGGAGGTTGATGCAGTCTCCGTGGTCGCCCTTCGAAAGCAGGGTGAGAAGTTGATCGATGGTGCGGAAGGCTCTCTGGCCGTTGACCTCTCCGGACTGGCGACTGCTCACAGCGTGGTGCTTTCCATGCTCATGTGCTGGCACAGGCTGGCACTCTCAAAGCAGCTGGCGCTTTCGTTCGAAGGAGCCAGCGACCGCCTGTTATCCCTGGCTGCTCTCAGCAATCTGGAAGCGCGACTGCCCGGATTTACCGCACATAGCTGACCGGCGCCCGGGAATTGGTTACAATTCCGCTCCTGATTTCAATACAGCTGAGGAATTCCTATGGACGCCGCCCAGGTTACCGAACTTGTCAAAGAAGCCCTGCCCGGTTGCGAGGTTCAGGTACAGGTCGACGGCAACCACTACATGGTGGTGGTTGTAGGTGACGTATTTGACGGCCTGCCCACGATCAAACGGCAGCAGATGATCAACAAGGTGCTGTTCCAGCATGTTATGGACGGCACCATTCACGCCCTTCACCCGAAAGCCTTTACTCCGAGCGAGTGGGCCGAGCGGCAGGCCAACGCCTGAACAGAACAGGACAATAACTGTGGACAAACTTCTGATCAGGGGCCGCAAACCCCTCGATGGCGAAATCCGTATTTCGGGCGCCAAAAACGCAGCGCTGCCCATCCTGGCAGCTACTCTGTTGGCGGATGAGCCGGTAACCGTAGGCAACCTGCCGCACCTGAATGACGTTACCACCATGATCGAGCTGTTGGGCCGCATGGGTGTTGAGTTGCTCATTGACGAAAAAATGAGCGTTGAAGTGCATGCCAACACCATCGAGCATTTCCATGCACCCTATGAGCTGGTGAAAACCATGCGGGCTTCTATCCTGGTGCTTGGCCCGCTGGTTGCACATTTTGGTGAGGCGGAAGTGTCGCTGCCGGGTGGTTGTGCCATCGGTACTCGTCCGGTCAACCTGCACATTCACGGCCTGGAGCTGATGGGTGCGGAGATCAAGGTTGAGAACGGGTATATCAAGGCGAAAACCAATGGTCGACTGAAGGGTGCTCACATCTTTATGGATACGGTGACGGTAACCGGCACCGAGAACCTGCTGATGGCGGCTACCCTGGCGGATGGTAAAACCATTCTGGAAAACGCTGCCCGTGAACCGGAAGTGGTCGACCTGGCTGAGTGCCTGATTGCCATGGGTGCGGACATCAAGGGTCATGGCACCGCAACCATCGAAATCAACGGTGTGGAGCGGCTGCACGGCTGTCATTACAATGTGTTGCCTGATCGTATCGAAACGGGCACCTACCTGGTGGCTGCGGCAGCAACCGGCGGTCGGGTAAAATTGAAAGATACCCGCGAAGATTTGCTGGAAGCGGTGTTGCTCAAGCTGGAAGAGGCGGGTGCGCATATTACCACCGGCCCGGACTGGATCGAGCTGGATATGAAGGGCAAGCGCCCGAAGGCGGTGAACATCCGGACGGCTCCTTATCCCGCGTTCCCGACCGATATGCAGGCGCAGTTTGCGGCCATGAATGCTGTGGCGGAAGGTACGGGCACCATCGTGGAAACCGTGTTCGAGAACCGTTTCATGCATCTGCAGGAACTGATCCGCATGGGTGCAGACATTACGCTGGAAGGTAACGCAGCTATCATCAAAGGCGTGGATCATCTGACCGGGGCCCCGGTGATGGCGACCGACCTCCGTGCGTCTGCCAGTCTGGTTATCGCCGGTCTGGTGGCGGAGGGCGACACCATTGTCGATCGCATTTACCACATTGATCGCGGCTATGAGTGTATTGAAGAGAAGTTGCAGCTGCTGGGCGGAAGTATTCGTCGACTGCCGGCGTAATCAAACATCAACGGGAACCCGGAAAAACCCATGACAGATTCCATCACCATCGCCTTGTCGAAGGGACGAATTCTCGAAGAGACTCTGCCGCTGCTGGCTGAAGCTGGCATCGAGCTGGTGGACGACGTGAAGAAGTCACGCAAGCTGGTATTCCCGACGACGGACCCGAATGTGCGGATTCTGATTATCCGGGCGACGGATGTGCCAACTTATGTTCAGTATGGCGGTGCGGACCTGGGTGTTACCGGCAAGGATGTGCTGATGGAGCACGGCGGGGAAGGGTTATATGAGCCGCTGGATCTGAATATCTCCCGGTGCCGGCTGATGACGGCTGGCAAGAAGGGTGAGCAGCCGCCGGCCGGGCGCATCCGTGTGGCAACGAAGTTCGTAGATATTGCCAGGCGGTATTATGCGTCCCAGGGCCGGCAGGCGGATATCATCAAACTGTATGGTGCGATGGAGCTGGCGCCGATTCTGGGTCTGGCGGATGAGATTGTGGATATTGTGGATACCGGCAATACCTTGAAGGCGAATGGTCTTGAGGCCCGGGAGTTGATTGACCATATCAGTAGTCGTTTGGTGGTGAATCGGGCTTCTATGAAGATGAAGCATGGGCAGATTAATCCGATCATCGAGAAGATGGCGGC
>DATGQY010000199.1:0-4816 GCA_035303925.1 Marinobacter sp.
TGCATCACCCGCCGGGAGAATCCTGCCAGAATATTTTCGGCGGCATCGCCTTCAAAGAACGCGCAAATCAGCGCGTCATAGTAGGGGCCGTAACAGCGATGCAGATGACTGAGCAGCGCATCCAGGATGAGCGGATCGTGCTCACGCACCATCACGGTATGGATCATCCGGTAATTGAAGCATTCCCCGGTGGCCGGTAAGCGCATACCACCGGTCATGCGCGACCAGCCGTTATAGAGCGGCCGGGCCAGCTTCAGTGACCGGTTATAGCCCGCCACCCGGGTTTGCCGGAAGCCTTTCTGATCCCAGGTTCCGGCCAGCCCCACCAGCTCATCGCCATCAAAGGCGAGCCAGAAATCCGACAGGTCGAGCCCGCGGTAATAGGGATGCTTTTCGGCAACGTCTGCAAACCGGTATACCGGAGCGAACTGCCGGCGACTTGCCTCTCGATCATAAAATGCTTGCATGGCACCCAGGTCATTGCGGGTCGCCATACGGATGTTCAGGCCTTCGTTGTGGCGAAGGCGTCGCTTGCGGCCGGTCAGCAGGCTGGTGCGAATATCACCGGCGGCATAGAACGCCGGTAACCCGGCCATGCGTTTACGAACCGAGCGCAAGTAGTGCTCGTTGTCCGCCAGAATCACGGCCTGGGTCCAGGGTGCGGTCTCCAGAATGCGGCGGCCACGATCATAGGCCATAAAAATCGCTTCGCCGCCTCGCGCCTTCGGATCAATGCGGAAATCGTGGGCGTAATGCACTTTTTGTACGTCGCCGTTGACGAACAGGTCACGGCTGCCAATGTTGTACACACCCACCAAGTTTTTCTGATCAGGCTGTTCGATGACAAAAACAGCGGGGTCGAACGAACTGACACTGGCACCGTGAAAGTAATCCGGGGACCGCTCGAAGGCGAGGTTCACCGGGCCCGGCTGCGGGTTGTCCGCCAGCAGCTGGAGAATGCCCTCGTTATCATCCTGCCGTGCCTCCCGAACCCGATAGGCTGACGTTACCTGGCCACTCATACCAGAATCTCCTGATCAGTCAGTTGTCGGCGCACAGTTATGGGCGCAGACGATGGCTCAACCGGCAAAGCACCTTGCCAGCTTCTCAATGCTTCTACTTTGATGTTGCCTTCGATCATGCCGCGCTGGCGGCAAGCCTCCAGATACTGCCGGTGTAGATCCGGCTGGCAAATACACAGAGCGGGCGCCAGCTGGCCGAGGTTGCGGGCCAGCTGATAATGAAAGTTTTGATTGAGGCCGTCCTCCAGCCGATCCGCCAGGCGTTCGCTGTAGCTGCGAAGGTGGCGATCATCCAGACCGGCCGAGGCGTCCGCCAACAGCACATAGCGAGGCAACTGACCCTCCTCCTGGCTGGCAAGCAGGATGACCGGGCTGACGCCTGCGGGCCAGGGCAGGTTATCCAGTAACTGCTGCGCAGTCACGCGGCTGATTTTCTCCCCGACCATGTCCGTCGTCCCTCCGCGCCCCAGAAACGTCAGGCACGGCGCCTCGCCCCGGAAGCCGGTTACCTCAAGCAGATCGCCAAGCCGGTAGCGCAACAAACCCGCTCCGGTGGTCAGCAAGGGCGCCACCACCTGGCCACGCTCAAGCTGCCAGGGCGGATAGACCGCACCGGTGTCCGGGTCTTCAAATTCGTAGACATGGGAGTTCACCGCCAGAACGTAATCCGGCTCCAGATTACCGGATGCTATCGGTGTCTGGGGTATGGTCACCACGCCCTCGGTCGCCCACAGCCCCTTGCCCTGAAACTCCGCTTGCGGCAGGAACGCCTTGAGCTTTCGCGCCCAGGGTTCGGCTGCCGCCGTATTCCAGGCACTGATCAATGACAGCTGCGGCCAGAGCGAGCGATGGAACATCGGATTCGGGCGACCATCCCAGCCATCCAACAACTCCGAAGCCTGAAGATTCATCGGCGCCGGCACCTGACGTAAAGCCTCAAGCCGCCGCCCCCAATGCCCGGTGGCCAATACGTCACTCAGCTCCTCGCGCCAGAGCGGCAATTTGTCCAGCAGTGCGAGTGCAAAGGTTGGGCTCCAGACTGACATGACACTGAGATTCTGGTTTGCCACCAGACTCGCCAGCGTGGCAAACAGCGAGTCATCCGACGTTGGCGCCAGCGCAATCGACTCGGGTACCGCCTGAGTGCGGCCGGTCAGCCAGCGCTTTCCCAGGCTCAGCAGCTTCATATCGTCGTTGAGCTGGTCACCGGACTCCTGGCGCATGTCGGTCGGCAGCCACGACAACGACCAGTAGTGCACACCCTGGCGGATACCCGGGTAGTTCTGATAGAGGTCAGCCAACCAGGGTGCAATCGCGCCATCCAGTTCTTTCAGGAACTGGCCAGTGTAGGGAATCCACTTAATGGCGGCGCTGGAGCCACTGGTTGGCTGATATCGGCGCACCGGTGAACGGATCAGGCCGGATGATTGGCTGGCCATCTGGCTGGCTATCGGGTGCGCCCAATCCTGATACTCGGTAATCGGCATACGCTGGGCAAACTGCTCCCAGCTCCAGCTGGCATCCACACCCCGAATTTTGCCCATGGGGCTGCGGGCAACCTGCCGGAGCGTGTGCGCCAGTTTACTGCGCTGCACACGCTCAAGCTGCTGACAGCTGCGCTGAAAAGAGCGGGCTCCCGGCCGAACCACCTGGCGCAACAGAGTATGCCCAAGCACATCTCCACTCATTGCCCCTGCTCCGCACTCATGACACCGGAGCGTGCTGAGGTTCGCAGTGAAGACACATAACCGCGAAACACCTTGGCAATGAATCCCGTTACCGCAGACAGGTTGACCTGGCCAACGCACGGCAATTCCGTTCCTTCGTGCCAGGTGGGGTTACATTCTTCGAAGAAGCGGATTTTCGGAACCCGTTGCTTCAGGTCGTCAGTGATGGCCGCAACCTCGCCCTTCAGATGTTGGGCCCCTTCGCCGAAATCCAGGACGCCCCGGTCAGGATCATAGTGGCCGGGAAACATTGCATCGCAATAGTGGCGTATCACCGGAAGTAATTCTGGATTGCTTTGCTCCGGGTGAGGGTAGTAATTGTGGAAGTTGTTGGCCATCAGCAGATAGGTCTTGTAGCCCTTGCTGATCAGCAACCAGTACAACGGCCGGAAGGGCCTGCGCAGCTTTTCCCGCAACAGGTAAATCAGGAAGGCGACCTGCAGCTTGCGGGTTCCCCAGAATTCACGCTCGATGATCGTATCGCCGCTGAACACGCCCCGGCTGCGCAGGCGCCCGATCTCCATATCCAGGCTGACAATGGTGGAAAAACCCACCACTCGCTGGTCCGTCCGGGTGCGGATCAGAATCACACCCTGTTTACGGCTCAGATCCCGGATAAACGTATCCATATCGGTTTCGGCATAGTACTGATGAAAAACATCGTACATTTGCCGGATTTCTTTCACGCTGATGCGTTTAACCGGGCAGTAACGAGCAACAATGCCACCGGATGCATCGCCTCCGGTATTAGGGGTACGCCGACTCATTGCGTCTTCCTTTTCTACGTATTGAGCAGCCTGTACAACCCGGACCGAGGCTAACCTGATTTTTATTTTAGCTTACAGATGTAAACCGAACTCCATTCTAAGGTCTGGGGAAAAATTCGACAGAGCGGCAGGGGACTAAAATGAACAGGCGTGCGTTTTTTCACGAAAATCGTTCAATAAGTCACCATTTATGCGAGATCTGTCATTGTTTTTCGTTTATTAATGAATTCGCAACCTGCTGGACACAATTGCGGAAAGGTCAGGTTCCAGGCAGCACCTGAAGGTCCTGCCGGAAGATTACGGTGTACAACCGCATACTTAAAAATGTGTGACGTACGACAGACTTAAAGCAGATGGCAGATGGCTTGATACTCCCGATCAATCTTGGCCCGGGAGTCTTCTGCCAGGAACCGCGCGATTTTCCGCCCCAGAAAAGGCACCTCACACAGAACAGAAAGATTGACATAATTAATGCAACGGTCGCCGTTGCCCAGCAGGCGCATCACCCCTTTGATCTTTGCAGGCACACCCTCGATCTTTACCCGAAACTCACAATGCCACTCACCGTCGTCTTTCCGGAACCAGTGCTCTTCCTGGCGCACCCGGTTCCATTCCCGGTGAAAACCGGCCAACACACCGGGCACTTCAGTGGACGCGGTCATTTCCCGCTCAACAACGAGCTTTCCAGCAGCGTCATCCTTCTGGATTTCGGCAACCCTGACGTTGCGGGCTCCCAGCTTTTCATTTTTTTCGTGAATATGATCCTCCGAAAAAAACCGGGCAATCACATGATCCAGCCCGGCATCGTAAGGATGCTCCAGCGTAAGCTCCATAAAAACCTCCGTATGGTAATGCTCACTATTGTTGCCACAGCCTGATGTGGCGGCATTGGCCGCGACGGCAGCAAAACGGGGCATGGAAGCCAGACCGACTGGTTCACACTTAAGCTCTGTTAAGGCAGCGTTGCGGCAAGTATCATGTGCACTTCCAACTCAATTTGACCCGCCCAGGGCAGACAGGAGATAACAATGCGCAATGCCGATCTGGTCGCACGGGACCTCAAATCCGTCTGGCACCCCTGCACCCAGATGAAGGACCATGAAACCCTTCCGATGATCCCCATCAAACGGGGCGAAGGGGTTTGGCTGGAAGACTTTGAGAGCAACCGCTACATCGATGCGGTCAGCTCCTGGTGGGTCAACCTGTTCGGTCACGGCAACCCGCGCATCAACTCCGCGATACAGGAGCAGATCGGCCAGCTGGAGCACGTAATTCTGGCTGGTTTCACCCATGAGCCCGT
>DATGQY010000200.1:0-6480 GCA_035303925.1 Marinobacter sp.
TGGCGGAACCACATCAGGTAAAGCCCGAACAGCGCGGCGATAGAACCACTGGCACCGACCAGCAATAACGGGCCCTGGGTGCTGTCGAACAACAGTAATTCGGCCAACGCGGCCATAACCCCTGCGAACAGGTAAAAAGCAAAGAAAGCGCCATGGCCCAGGGCGTCTTCGAGGTTGTCCCCGATTATCCACAGAAAGTACATGTTGCCCACCAGATGCAGCAGGCCTCCGTGAACAAACTGATAGGTGAGCAGCTGCAGTACAAACTGTGCCGGGCTTTGGGTGTCGGAATTCAAACCCAGATTAACCAGAATCCAGTCGTTGGTGTTGGGTGCGGTCATGCCGGCGATAAACACCAGGCTGCACAGTAGTACCAGTGTGCGTGTTACCCAGGGTGTGCGGTGAGGCCGGATGTTGTATTCCACGGGCATGGACGTGAAAAACTGGAACAGCCAGGACTTCCAGGTCACTTTCCGGTTCAGGTCACTGAGCGCCTGTTTCAACGTTGGCGAGTGCATAACCTGATCCACTTCGTGCTTGTCCAGCCAGACGCCGTCGCAGCTTGGGCAGCAGTCGATTTCTGTGGTGTAGTGCTCGAGCAATTGGTAATGAACCATAGGAACACTGCAGCGTCGGCAGTGCCGGTCGCTTGTTCGCAGGGCTGCACCCAGGTGAAGCTCGTGGTCGTATTCGTCGATGTGGTCGTGCTGGTTTGCAATCGCCCGATTCAATGCGCCGTCCTCAAACCACAAGCCATGGCAATGCCGGCAATCCAGTATTGAGGGGTTGCTGGTTGCCATCAGGCCATTGGTACTGCATGAGGGGCAACGTTGGGCGTGTGTTCTGGGCATGACGTCCTTTTCCTGATTCAACAGCGTCTGCTGTGGGTGTTCGGGTTGCTGAATGGATGGCCTATCGCTCAGGTTCCGTCAGATAGTGCCTGGCAAACCCCTGTAATTCCTCCGACACTCGCTGCCGGATGGTGGCCCGATCCTGCGGATCAAGTCCGTACTTCCGGGCCAGTAGATCGAAGTCTTCATCTTTGAGGGTAATCGTCAATCGGGGGCGGGCTCTGCCTTTACGATACGGCAGCTGCAGAACCTTGCGCACCATGTCCGAGGTGGTCATGTCCTGCAGCGCTGCGGATACCCGGAACGCCCGTTGAATGTCGTTAGAGAGGTCGAAGGCCATTTGCACGGCCTGAACAGCCTGTTCCTCTTTTGACCAGTCCGGTATTCTTGCCATCGGTTTTGCCTGGGCGTTGCGCCCCCGTTCAAGGGGGCACGGGTTTACTGTGCGGGGCTGTCTTTAAGTCGGGCCAGCACACTGTTTACGGCGTCTTGCTCACCATCAATTCCGGCGGCTTTCAGCTTTTCATCCAGGTCAGCTCCGGTCAGCTCCTTCTCAAGGGTCGCGCTGGCGGTTTGCCGGTCTTCTTCCCGGGCCTGGCGTTCGCGGATACGCTCCAGAGTCTCTTTGGCAGTACTGAGGGAAGACTGCTGGCTGTTGATGTTGGTATCAATCTGGGCGGTCGTGCGCAGTACCCGCTCGTTGGTCTTGACCACCTGAAGTTCACGGCGGTAATCGGCGAGTTGTTTCTCAGCACGCTGCACTCGCTCTTTCAGCCCGGCAATGCGTTGCTGCAGCAGCTCTCGGGTCTGGGTCAGTTCTGCGCCGCGACGCTCGTGGCCGACAATGCGTTCAGCCACTTCTCTGGCCAGATCTTCCTGGCCGGCGGCGATGGCCTTGCGGGCATCCTGCTCGCGTTTGCTGGCACTGTCCTGTTCGGAGCGGATCTGTCGGGCGAGAGAGGCGGATTCCGCCATCAAAGCCGCCAGTTCCTGTTTGGCCTGTTTCAGTTCATGCTCGGAATCCCGCAGTTCCTGTTCCAGAATCCGGTTGCCCTGGCCATCGACTACAGCTTCACCCAGTTCGTTAACGCCACCACGCATAGCGGTCAGAATTTTCTTCAGTACGGTTCTCATGTCTCAGCCCTCACTTAAGCCAGGTAGTCTTCAAATGTCTGTAACAGGTCGATGGCATTCTCGGCCAGAGTGACCAGTTCCTGCATGATTTCGGCTGTGCCGGAGGTTGGGCTAAGAGCGCCGTAAACCACGTAGTGGTCACCGGTTTTTCCCAGTGCACTCAGCGGCATGGGGACGCTGATTCGCAGCATGTTCTCGTGCAGTTCTTGCAGGCGCTCCGGATTCAGTTCCTGTTCGTCAAAAAGGTACACAAGGCACAGAATCTGGGTGTCGGTTACGGTAACGTACACCGGCGTTTCTTCTGCTCCGGATACTGTTACCTGAAGTACCGGCTCTTCGCCGGCAATAGGCATGACATCGAAGGTTCGGCCGGCATGGGTAGAGTCACCCAGGGCCAGGGTGAGAGTTTGAATATCCACGAATAGCTCCTTCCTGTGGCGTTGAATCGGTTCGGCCGATCCGGACGAACCGTGTCCTGTGGCTTGACATTTTATGTCAATAAGCCGAGTCTATACCTCGCAATTAAACATTTGCAAGAAATAGTTTGTTTGCGTTATAACTGCCTTCTCGTTTGACACTCACTGTCAATATTTGGATTTACCAGAACGGATGTCTGGTCGCGTATGGAAACATTCTTCGTTGTAGCGTTCTCCTTCCCGACGGTGGTTTTCTCCGTACTGCTGTGTGTCGCCATTGTCTATTGGCTGATCTCTTTGCTGGGTATGGGGGATGTGGAAACCGACGGCGACATTGATGCCGGTGGTGACTTCAGTGGTCTGATGGTTACCCTCGGGCTCCAGGGTGTGCCCCTGCCTCTGGTGCTGACACTGCTGTTTCTGATTGGCTGGCTGGCCAGTTATTTCATTGATCTTGTTTTTGGTTCTGTCATCCCCGCTGGATTGCTGCACTGGTTGTACGCTGCTGCCGTCATCTTTGCGGCGCTGGTGGCTGGGGTGCTGGTAACGTCCATCGTGGTGCGCCCGCTGCGGCCCCTGTTCCGCCGGGCCTATTTGCCCCCACTTCAGAAGCGGATTATCGGCACGCCCTGTGTCGTCACCTCGTCAACCGTTACGGAAACCACTGGCCGTGGCGAGGCCCACCTGGACGGAGCCCACCTTGTACTTCAGCTTCGTAGCCACACACCGCTTTCCCATCGGGATCGGGCGGTCATTATTGAACATATTCCGGAAAAAAATGCCTGGTGGGTGGTTCCGGAATCCGAATTCTATTCCGGTGATTCTGCCGGATAACCCCGCGCTTACTGCCTTTCAACCAGCTCAGGAGAACTGCTAAATGGATTTATCGTGGATGATGCCGGCACTCATGACCGTCGGTGTTGTGGTTTTGTTGATATTGGGCGTGCTGACCCTGTTCAAGGCGTTCTATCGGAAGGTCGATCAGGGCCAGGCACTGATCGTGAACGACTTGTCGCCTACTCCGAAGGTGTACTTTACCGGTGCCATGGTGCTGCCGGTTATTCATCGCTCCGAGACCATGAAAATCTCGGTCATCACTCTGGAGCTGAACCGCACCGGCAAGGAAGGGTTGATCTGTAAAGACAACCTGCGTGCCGACATCACCGTTGCTTTCTATCTGCGGGTTAACGAAACCCCCGAAGATGTGCTGCGGGTGGCCAAGTCGGTCGGGGTTGGTCGTGCGTCTGACCGCGATGCGGTGAACGAGCTGTTCAACGCCAAGTTCAGTGAAGCGTTGAAGACTGTGGGTAAGAAGCTGGAGTTCATGCAGCTGTTCGAAGAGCGCCAGCACTTCCGCGATTCGATCATTGAGACCATTGGTGAGGATCTGAACGGTTACGTGCTGGAAGACGTGGCCATCGATTACCTGGAGCAGACGCCGAAAACGTCTCTGGACCCCAACAACATCCTGGACTCCGAAGGCATCAAGCGGATTACCGAAATCACCGCGATGCACAACGTGGAAACCAACCGTCTGGAGCGCGACCAGGAGCTGGAGATTCAGCGCAAGAACGTTTCCGCCCGCGAAGCGTCGCTGGAACTGGAACGCAGCCAGGCCGATGCAGAAGCCCGTCAGCGGCGCGAGATTGAAACCCTGCAGGCTCGCGAAACCTCCGAGACTGAACAGGTACGTGAGCAGGAGCGTGCTCGCGCAGAAGCCGCCCGCATCAAGACCGATGAAGAACTGGCGATTGCCGAAGAAAACAAGCAGCGCCAGATCGAAATGGCGATGAAAGCCCGCGAACGTGCGGTGCAGATTGAAGAAGTGCGCATCCGTCAGGCCCGTGAGCTGGAAGACGTCAACCGTGAACGTGCGGTCGAAATCGAGCGCATTGGCATGGAAAAAGCGCTTGAAGGCGAGCGTAAGGAAATTGCGGACATCACCAGCCAGCGCATTGCGGTTGAACGCAACGTGGCGGAAGAGGAAGAGAACATCAAGGATGTTCGCAACCGTTCTGAAGCCGAGCGCCTGAAGGTCAAGAAAGTGGTGGCTGCGGAAGCAGAAGCTGAAGAACTGAAGCTGATGGACGTGAAGGCTGCGGAAGCGGCGTTCGAACGCTCCAAGTTTGAAGCTGAGCAGGTACGCGTGAAAGCCCAGGCCGATCTCGACGCGGCCGAGAAGAAATCCATTGCGGATGAGAAGCTGGCCCGCGGTCGTCAGGCGATGGCGGCATCGGATGGTCTGGCTGAGGCGCAGGTCAAGGAAGCTCAGGCAACCGCTATTCGGGCGGATGGCCTGGCAAGAGCCGACGTTAAATCGGCTACAGCCAAGGCGGATGAAGAAGCCGGCATGGCCGAGGTTCGGGTTCTGGAACAGCGCCTTGAAACGGAAGCCATGGGTGAAGAAAAACTGGGTCTGGCCAAAGCAGACGCCCGCAAGGCGATGGTGCTGGCAGAGGCCGAAGGCGAGCAGCGTATGGGCCACGCCAAGGCCGATGCCCGCGAAGCCATGGCCAAGGCCGAGGCTTCTGGCCTGGTAGAGAAACTCAAAGCCTACGACAACATGTCTGAAGAGTCTCGTCACTTCGAAGAGTTCCGCATGAACCTGGAAGTTCATGAGAAGGAAGTGATGGCCCAGATCGAAGCCCAGAAGACCGGCATGCTCGAAAATGGCCGCGTGATGGCGGCGGCACTGAAAGACGCCAAGTTCGAGATGATCGGCGGCGACGGTGGCATCTTCGAGAAGTTTGCCCAGGGCATCGGCTACGGTAAGAGCGTACAGGGCGTGCTGGACAAGTCTCCGTCACTGCAGGCAGCTCTGGCGGGCATCGCCGGGCGGGTGGCTGGCGAAAAGCCAAACCGCACCTCTGAAACTGCCTAAAACTCTGGAGGTCACCAGCGCCTGAGCCGGCGTTGGTGACCTCTATCTTCGTTCAGATTTCCCTCAGTTCAGGATGATTTGGTATGTCGACGGATCGCACCGGCCTTGAGAGCATTGTTCAGGAAGGTTCTGCATTTGAAACCATTCAGCGCCGCCTGAAAGAGCAGGGCGGGCAGCTGCGGGATCAGGTTTCCGGGCTCAACCAGGCCCGGGAAGAGATTTTTGGCAGCGCCGGCATGAATGTGCTCGGGCGGGCCCGGGTCAGAACCGAGAATAACGCCATTGCCCGGGATGTGGTTCGCCTTGGCGACAAACTGCTGTTCGGTTTTAATCTGCAGCTGGGGTTGCGCAAAACCCTGGCGCTTGAGGATGTGTTCCGGCTGTATCACCTGAACGATGGCGACAGTGGCTTTGAGATGACGGAAGCGGCCATTGACGGTTCGTTCCTCAAAGACGAACGGTTTGCCACCGATTTCCGGGAACTGCAGCAGTACTACAATACCGCCACCCTGTCGCAGCTGGTGATCCTGAACGGTATGTTGCTGATGGCGTTCCGCATCGGCGACAAGCTGGATGACCTGCGAATATTCCGCTGGGAACTGACCCCGGCGGGCGAGGTGGCCCGTTATATCGACAACCGAGGCGAGCGGGATCTGACCTTCCCGGACCGCTTCAGTTTTCCCTGGAAAAGCGTTGGCCGCGACAGTCAGGTGCAGGGGCGTTCGCCACACCTGAACATTGCCGACACCCTGTTTGTGGATAACCTTCGGGGCGACATCACCTTCAAGGTCGAGAATAACACCGCCAGTGGCGAAGGCATCTATTCAGACCCGGTCGATTCCGATTCCCAGTCTCTGGATGATGCCACTTTTGACTACGCCGATCTGGGAGAGATTCTTCTGGTTCGGATTCTGCCTTTCAACGAAAAACAGTGGCGCTACTACCTGTTCAACCGCACTCAGCGGAAAATTGAGCGGGTCGATACCATGGCAGGATCCGTTGCGTCGTTACCAGACAATCACGGCCTGATCTTCCCCTCCGGCTATTACCTCTCCACCGGCGAACTGAAAACCTTCCAGATTCCGGAAGGGGATTTCCGCCTCAAGCGTTCGCTGCGCGCCCCCAATGGTGAGGATGTGCTGTATGTATTTTACGAGCAGCTCACCGGCCAGGTGATCCTGTTCCGTTACAACCTGAT